>JAIOQA010000248.1 GCA_021413675.1 Deltaproteobacteria bacterium
CGAGCCATCCCAGCGCGCGCGATCCTGATCGACCAGCGGCACGATCACGCCGTCGTCGTCCATGCGGGTCGCGAGCCGCGCGGCGGTGAAGCAGCACAGCGCCGCGAGCGCGTGGACGCGCGCGTCGTCGCGGTCGGCGAGCAACAGCTCGATCAGGCGGATCGCATCGGCGCACATCGCGGGGTGCAGCGGCGACTCGGGGTCGCTGCCGTGATAGCCCTCGTTGAACAGCAGGTAGAGCGCCTGCTCGACCGACGGCTGGCGCGCGCGCCGGTCGTCGTCGCGGACATCGGGGATCGCGCCGAGCGCCTGCAGCCGCGCGCGGCCGCGGTGCAGCCGGCGATCGATCGTCCCGACATCGACCAGGAACGCGCGTGCGATCTCCGCCGGCGACAGGCCGCACAGCAGCCGGAGGATCAGCGTGACGTGGGTCTCGGGCCCGAGGCTGTCGTCGCAGATCGCGAACATCATCGCGAGCTGGTTGGCACCATCGGCCTCGGGCGACAGCGCGGTGTCGACCGCCGCGGTCAGCGCCCACTCGGCGGAGAGCACCGGCTCGAGCGCGCCGAACCGCCGGTCGCGGCGCAGCAGATCGATCGCGCGCCGCTTCGCGACCTGGAGGATCCACGCGGTCGGATCGTCGGGCGCGCCGAAGCGCCACGCCTGCATCGCGCTCACCAGCGCGTCGTGGACCACGTCCTCGGCGAGCGCGAGGTTGGCGGGGCCGAGCAGGCGCGCGAGCGCGGCCACGAGGTGCGCCGACTCGCGTCGGAACAGATCGGCGACCAGCGCCCGCGCGTCATCCATGCGTCACGCGCCGGGCGGGACCAGCACCGGGCGCACCTCGACCGAGCCGTCGCGCTCGAAGATCGGGCAGCCGCGCGCCCACTCGGTCGCCTCCGCGAGCGTCGCGGCCTCGATCACCACCGTCCCGCTGACCAGGTCCTTCGACTCGGCGTAGGGCCCGTCGGTGACAACCTTGTCCTTCCCGCGGAGGGTCGTGCCGGTGGGGGGATACGAGAGCGGCTGACCTTCGGGCTTGCGGCCGGCGGCGAGCATCGCGTTGGTCCAGTCGTTCCAGCGGCCCAGGTGGGCCTGCAGCTCGGTGGGCGAGACGGGATCGGACGAGGCATAGCCGCCGCCGCGAAAGATGAACATGAACTTGGGCATCGTCGTTCCTTCGTTGAGGTTATGCGAAGGACGAACGAGCGCGCGGGAACCGGACACGGCCCGGACGAATTCTTCGATCAGCGTGTCGGCTCGTCGCCCAGCGCCGCGAGCGCGTGGGCGACCTCGACGTCGTCCGAGCGCAGCGACGCGACCCGATCGAGGCCCATCGACACCGCGCTGCGGGTCAGCGAGGTCAGCTCGAGCAGGCGGCCGAACAGCTGCGCGCGCTGCTCCTCGAGCTGGCGCAGCGTATCGAGGCCCGCGAGCAGGTCCTGCCGCAACTCCGGCGCCTCCTTGCGCGCCTCGCACCGGGCGAGCGCGCGCACGATCGCGCTCTCGTCCAGCGTGGCGAGCTGGTGATCGACCGCCTCGATCGCCAGCGCGGTGGTCCGCGCGAGCGCGACCAGCGGCGTGACCGGCGCGGTGACGCGCTCGGCGTCGGCGAGGTCGGCGCTCGAGCCACCGACCAGCGCGGCCTTGGCGTCGCACAGCCGCTGGACCAGGGCGGCGAGCTCGTCGAGGCGCGCCCGCACGTCGGGCGACTTCGCGGTCGTGAGCACGGACGCGATGGTCGCGACCAGCGCGTCGCCGGCGGGGAGCGCCGCCGGGGTCGCGCGCAGCTGCGCGAGCGGCACGCGCTTCGCCCAGCGCTTCGCCCGCCCGTGCAAGCCCCAGCCGACGAAGACGCCGACCACCGACAGCACCATGGCCACCGCGCCGATGACGGGCGCGCCCATCATCAGGCCGCCGAGGCCGGCGGCCGCGCCGACGCCCGACCCGATCATCATGCGCGCCGCGCGACGCCGCGAGGCCCCGGTCTGCCGCGCCGTGTGCGTCTTGACCTTGAAGCCGCCCGCGCGCAGCCGCACCACCAGCGCCTCGCTGGTCTCCGGCGTGAGGTCGCCGAGCAGCACCGCCGGGAGCTTGTGGCGCTCGGCCTGCTCGGCCTTGCTGTACATCCGGATGTCGCCGACGATGAAGTTGAGCTTCGGCACGTCGACCGCGACGGTCTCGTAGAACTCGTGGAGCGCGCCGACGAACGCCGCGTCCTCCTTGGCGTGCTCGAGGACGATCTGCAGCGCGTCGGGATCGTCGGGCGCGGCGCGATGGAACTGCACGGCCTGCTTGCCGCACGCGAGGCACAGCCGCAACCCGGTCCGCATCGGCGCACCGCACGCCTGGCAGTTGACCCGCGCGACCACCAGCGCGGTCTCGACGCCGCGGCCGGCGAGCGCGTCGGCGACATCGCGCGCGGTGGGCGGACGCTGCTCGGGCTCGTGCGCGAGGCAGCGGACCACGAGCGCCGCGAGCGTCGCGGGGATCTCGGGGCGCACGGTCGCGAGCTCCGGCAGCGCGGTCCGCGCGCCCAGCAACGACGCCTCGAACGGCACGCGGCCGACCAGCGCCCGCCACAGCACCACGCCGAGGCTGTACACGTCCGCGCGCGCATCGACGACGGTGCCGAGCATCGCCTCGGCCGCGACGTACGGCGAGCTCTCGAGCAAGAGGCTCGAGGCCGTGCGCGACGACAGGATCGCGAGCCGGGCGTGGCCCACGTCGGTGAACCACACCTTGCCATCGTCGCCGATCACGATGCTGCGCGGATCGAGATCGCGGAGCACCGCACCCGCGGCGTGGAACGCCTGGAGCGCGCGGGCCAGCGCGCCGCCCAGCTCGATGACCTCGTCGAGCGGCAGCGGCGCGCGGCGCAGGAGCTGATCGAGCGTGGTCCCGGCGGGATCGAGCCGCACCCGCCACGGCGCCTCGGCCCCGGGTGCGCGCGGATCGGGCGGAGGCCCGAGCGCGAGCGTCGGCGCGAGGTGCGCGACCGGCAGCGCCGCGATCCGCTCCATGTCGGCGACCCAGCGGCGTCGCAGCGCCGGATCGGCGGCGAGCTCGGGCACCAGCTGCGCGATGACCGCGCGGCGCCCATCGGCGAGCTCCACGGTCCACGCGATCTCGTGGCGCAGGCGGACCGGCTCGGCGAGCACGCGCTGGCCGGGGAATGCCGCGGGCGGGTTCGTCGTCATGCCAGCTCCTCGAGCGCCTGGATCTGGGCGCGCAGCTCGTCGATGTCGGCGAGCGCCACGCGCCTGGCCTTCGCCATCACAGCGCGCGCGCGCATCGCGTCGAGGAACGCCGTGACCTGCAGGACCCTGGCCGCCAGCCGATCGCGGGCGTGCCAGCGCAGGCGGCTGGCCTCGTCGCCGGAGCGCAGGTCATCGGGCGAGAGCTCGGCCTCGAGCTGATCCAGCCGGGACGATGCCATCGCCGCCTGATCGATGAGCTGCGCGATCTGCGGCTCGAGCTCGGCCCGCTGCGCGGTGTCGAGGGCATCGCGCAGCGACAGCGCGCGCTCGACCACGCCGCGCAGCGCGTCGCGGTGGCGCGCGGCGACCATCACGGGGACCACATCCGCCACCCGCCCGAGCGCCGCCTCGAGCGCCGAGGGCAAGACCGCGCGAGTCGAGGTCCTGGTGCGCTTCGTGACCGGGCGGACCGAATGGCCGAAGCCGTGCCAGAGCGCGCCCCCCACGACCACCGTGCCGCCGATCAGCATCAACACGACCGAGTGGCGAAACGCGAAGAACGAGCCGGTGGCGCCGATCGTGGCGTTGCGCTTCGTGAGGGTCCAGCCCTTCGTGCGCATCGCCGGCAGCGCCAGCTTGCCGCCGGCCGCCGTCTCGGCCTCGAGCCCCAGGCCGCGCAGCGACACCGCGAGCGCGCTGGCCGACGCCTCGTCGATCCCGACCACGAGGCTGAACGGCAGGCGCGGCACCTCCTTCGTCAGCCGCGCCGCGTCGAGACCGAGCGCCGGGTTCTTCGTGATCCACGCGAGCAGGCGCTGCCGCAGCGCCGCGTCGAGCTTCGCGGCGTTCTCGCCCGGGCCCGTGACGAACACCGTCATCGGCCCGGCCTCCGGTTCGAGCTGCGCCGCGCCACACGCGAAGCACACCCGCACCAGCGCCGGGCCCGAGGCACCGCAGCTCGCGCATCGGCGCGCATTCGCGACCTCCGCGTCCTCGCGCACGACCAGCGCGGTCTGCGCGGCGAGGTTCGCGAGCGCGGTCTCGACCTCGGTCGCCGACTGCGGGCGATCGGTCGGCGACTTCGCGAGCAGCCAGCGGATCACGCGGCGCAGCCCATCGGGCACTCCCTCGAGCGCGGGCAGCGGCGCGCTGCGATGCGCGTGCAGCGTGGCGAACGCCGTCGCGCCCGAGTACGGCGGCGCGCCGGTCGCCAGCTCGCACAGGATGCAGCCGAGCGCGTAGAGATCGCTGCGGCCATCGATCGCCAGCGGGTCGGCGGACTCCGGTGCCATGTAGTCCGGCGTGCCCGCGACCGCGAGCGCATCGGGATCGCTCGACGCGAACGAGGTGGCGCGCGCGAGCCCGAAGTCGGCGACCTTGGGCGTGCCGTCGCCGGCGAGGAGGATGTTCGCGGGCTTGAGATCGCGGTGCACGAGGCCGGCGCGGTGGGCCTCGGCGAGCCCCGCCGCGATGCCGCGGCCGAGCTCGATCACGCGCTCCGGCGGCAGCGGCGCCGACGCCGCGATCAGGTGCGCGAGATCGGAGCCGGTGACCAGCTCCATGCGCAGCACGGTCTGGCCGTGGACCTCGACCAGGCCGTGGACCGCGACCAGGTTCGGGTGCGCGATGCCGGTGAGCAGCCGGCCCTCGGCCTCGAACCGGCGGCGCGCGCCGAGATCGGCCGCCTGGCTGGGGTGGAGGATCTTGCCGGCCCACGCCTGGCCCTCGTCGTCGAGCAGCTCGACCACCCTGCCGAGCGCGCCGGATCCGAGCTCGCGACCGATGCGGTACGCCATCCGGATGTGAGGCTACTCGACCGCGCCCGCGGCGCACGGTCCGCGACCTGGCATTCCGCGGCGCGCGCCAGCGCACCGGGACGCCGATAGGCGTGTCACGGATCGCGACAGACGCGTCATGTGGGGGAGCGACGCACGCTCTCTGTCCGGACAATGTCTTTGACCACGCGAGGGCCCTCGTGAAATCGTTGATGGATATGCGCTTTGCCTATGGATTGCTGATCGTGGCTGCGTGCGGGGGTGGCGGCGGCGGAGGCGGCGGCGGCGGCGGACCGGATGGCAGCATCGCGGGGGTCGATGCCGCGCCCGGAGGCGCCATCGACGCGTACGTCGGGCCCAGCCTGACGCGCACCTATCAGCAGGGCGTCGACGGCTATGCCGGCACGAAGTCGGTCGGCATCTCGACCTACGGCGGCCTCGGCAGCCTCGGCCAGTACAACGAGAACGGCATGACCTTCGCCGACGGCCAGAACGACTGGTGCACCGGCATCGACATCCCGTCGGGGAACTACTCCGAGGTGTGGCTCCTGCGCTTCGACGACCTCGACATCCCGAGCGGCTCCACCGTGGTCTCGGCGTCGCTGGCGATCCATGGCTACGGCGACACCGCGAACCTCCACTTCGCGGGCAGCTACGTCGCGAGGCCGTGGTACGGCGACACCCCGACCAGCTGCGCCGGCTGCTCGAACTCGCCCGTCGGCTGGCGCTACGCCAACGGCAGTGGCAACCCGTGGGGCGCGATGGGCGCGGGCGCCGATGGCATCGACACGATATGGAACAAGGCCTTCCGGCTGCCGGAGACCGGCTCGGCGCCCACGGACGGTGCGCCGGGCGAGCTCGTCGCGCCACTCGATCCCGCCGTCGTGCAGGGATGGGTCGACGGCACGAACAACGGCGTCCGGATCGTGGCGGGCGTCGCAGGCCATCACATGGGCTACGTCCAGTCCCAGCGCGACGCGGGTCGGCCCGAGGCCATGCGGCCGAAGCTGACGATCGTGCTCGCGCAGTAGGTCGCGATCGGTGAGCGAGCGCGACAGCTGATGCGCGCGCGCGATCGCGATCGTCGTGAATCCCGATCAGCGTGAGATTCCCCCTGGGAGCGAACAGTTCCCTTAGATTCGGCGCCGTGATCGTCGACCGATGGCTCCGCGCTTCTGCGTCAGCATTCCTCGCCGCGCTGATCGCGGCGTGCGGCTCGCCCGGCGCAACTCCGAGCGATGCCCCGGCCAGCGATGCCGCCGGTGGCCCTCGCGACGCTCGGGTCGACGCCGCGAGCGGCGACGCGCGGGCGCCGGACGCGTCGATGATCGCGAACTGCGCAGGCGCGACGCCGACCAGCCCGGCGTGGATCGTCGACCTCCCGCAGTCGTTCGACTCGTACATCGGCACGGTCACCGCCCGCGACGGCGTCGTGTACTGGGATCGCCGCGAGTCCGCCCCCGGCACGCTGTCGGGGATCTATCGCTCGACGCCCCCCACCGGCGAGACCGTGCAGCTCTATCCGTTCCCCAACCGCATCATCGATCTCGTCGTCGATGGCGATCAGCTGTACTGGATCGACGGCGCGCTCTACACGGCGCCCGCCGCGGGTGGCACGTACACCTGGATCGCCCGCGACAACTATATGTCCGCGATCGCGGTCGACGCCGATGCCCTCTACTTCGCGGGGCAGAACGACCAGACGCTGTACCGCCTGGCCAAGACGCCCGGCGCCACGCCACTGGCCCTCTACGATCACGTCTCGCTCTGGCAGCGCCTTCGCCGTATCGGTGACCAGCTGTACTTCAGCAACAGCAACGTTCCGGAGGCCAACGCGATCGTCCACGCCCCGGCGGGCGGAGGCCCGATGACGGTCGTCGCCAACCTCCAGCGCGCGCCACTCGACTATGCCGTACGCGACAACCAGCTCTACTGGATCACCCAGGCCGACAGCGACGGGGTGGGCGGCGCGGTTCACGCCGCGCCGCTCGACGGGCCGCTCGCGACGCTCGTCGAGGTCGACGACGGTGGCGTGTCGTTCGCGCACGACGGGGCGGCGCTGGTCTGGGGCGCAGCCGACCAGAGCGGCGTCGGCGTGATCCGGACGATCGATCCCACCACGCACGACGTGACCACCCTCGCGACCGGCATCGACGTGCGCGTCGGTCCGCTCGCGTTCGACGCCAGCGACATCTACTTCCTCGACATGGGCTCGGACTTCCCCGGGGTCTTCGAGATTCCGGGCGGGCTCATGCGGCGCTCGCGCACGACCGGTGAGACCACCAGCCTGGTCACAGGCCGCACGTTTCCGCTCGCGATCGCGAGCGACGCCGACGCGATCTACTGGACGGAGACCGGTACCTTTGCGCAGAACTACACCGACGGCGCGGTCGTGCGCTACGCCAAGGCCACCGGCGAGCTGACCGTGCTCGCCGCGAACCAGGTGAGCCCATCAGGAATCGCCGTGGACGCCGGCCGCGTCTACTGGGCCGCGGGCGGCGAGCTCCGCGTGGTCGACACCGCCGACGGCGGTATCAGCGTGCTGGTCAGTGGTGGGCAGCAACTCGAGGGCCTCCTGCTCGTCGGGCAGACGCTGTACTTCACCGACAACGCCGCCGGGGTCGTGGCCTCGATCGCCACGACCGGGGGCCCGATCACCACGATCGCGCAGGGCGAACCGCATCCCTCGCAGCTCGTGCTCGATGACGGGTATCTCTACTGGTCGCAACGCGCGCTCAACGGTCGCATCATGCGCGCGCCCGTGACCGGCGGGCCGGCGGTCGCCATCACGGAGCTCCAGAAGCAGCCGTGGGACTTCGCGATCGTCGGCGACCAGCTGCTCTGGCAGGACTGGGACGGGCACGTGGTGCGCGCACCCAAGTCCGGATCCGCGTCGACGATCATCGCGAGCGGGAATCCCCAGGTGCTCCGCCTCGGTGTCGCGTTCGGGTACTACGAGACCGGCGGGATGATCTATCGCTTCCCGCTGGCCGGCGGACCGCCGGAGCCGCTCGTCGCCGGCGGTATCTTCGACCTCGATGGCGGCGTGATCTACTACACGACGCTCGCCGGCATGTTCTGCATCGCCGAGTGATCCGCGCGCTACAGCCGCTCCAGATACGCCGACAGCGGCACCGACAGCCCCGCCGACACGCCCCACCGGAGCTGCGCGCCCTGCCCGCCATCGGGCGGATAGACCATGATCGTCGCCGGCGACACGTAGAGCTCGACGAGATCGTAGACATCCACCGCGACGAACGCGGGGTGCAGCATGATCGCCTTCGATTCCTTGGAGTCGAGGACCGCGCGGTAGAGCAGGCCCGACGCCGCCGCCGCGAACTTGAAGGTGAGCCGGCCCTTCCACACCGCCGGCGACGCCCAGCCGAAGCCGATCTGCTCGGCGATGACCGGCACGCTGCGGCGGCCCTCGGCGCCATCGGCGCTCGCGACATCGCTGGCGTGCGACGACAGCGCGCCGACGCCGACGGTGAGGTGGAAGTAGCTGCGCCACTTGTGCTTGCGGCGGAAGTCGTCGCCGTGGCTGGCGAGCCGCGCGGCGAACTTGCCGCCGTCGACGCGGATCGTGGTGCCGTCGTACTCGACCGACTCCTGCAGCGCGTGCACGACCTTGACCGTCCAGCAGTCGACGCTGCGGTCGTCCTTGCACGCGTTGCCGCCGCCCTGCAGCGACGAGATCAGCGTGTCGAGGCGGACGCGCGCGATCACGCCGAAGAGCAGCTCCACCGTCATCGGCTCGTGGGTCTTGATCGCGTCGAGCACCGGATCGAGGACGTCGTACAGCGGCGCCACGAACTCGCCGTCGCGGGTCGAGCCCAGGAGGCGCAGCGCGGCGACGACATCGGAGCAGGTCTGGCTGATGCGGGTCGCGCGCGCGAGCCGGCCCATGACATCGAAGAAGCCGAGCAGGCGCACGGTCGCCGACAGCGCGAAGTCGACCTGGCTCGAGTCGGCGCCGGGATAGATCGTGCGCAGGCCCTCGTGCAGATCCTTGAGGCCGCCGAGCGCCTCCTTGTACGCGGCCGCGAGATCGCCGACCGCGTCGAGCGGGACGTCGCCGAGATCGAGCGTGCCGAGCGCGCCGCTGTCGTGCACGCCGTGGAAGCGCTGCATCGTGGCCTCGATCGTGTAGATCGCGCGCTCGAGCCGCTCGATCGCGTCGCGCACGGTCTTGGCGCTCTGCTCGAGGTTGCCGATGCGCTCGAACAGCTCGGTCGAGTTGCGCATGCCCCACGAGGCCAGCTCGTCGCGCAGCTGCTTGCGCAGCTCGTCGAGCGGATCGGGCGGGGCCGGCGGCGCGCCCGGCGTGCCCGGCGGCGCGACCGGGGCGGCACCAGGACCCGCGCCCGGCTGCAGGCTGACCGCCGCGGCCTTGGTGATGATCCCGAGCAGCTTGCGCGCGCGCCCGACCGCCTCGCTGCCGAGGACGATCGCCGCGGTCGGGCCGTCGAGGAGCTTCTTGACCGAGGCCGCGCGCGCGGCCAGCACCGACAGCTCCGGGCCCTTGTCGGTGTACGTGCTGGCCCGGAACAGGAGCGCGAGATCCGAGAGCTGGCTCCGCGTCTCGCTCAGGCGATCGCGCACGCCGATCACCAGATCCGCGCGCCACTGCGACAGCACGAGGCCCGGGGTCTGGCCGAGGTTCGCGATCGAGCGCGAGCGCGACAGCGCCTCGACGAACCGCCGCACGTCGAGCGTGCCGACCTCGCGCAGCGCCTTCGCGAGGCGCAGGCCATCGAGCACGCGCTCGACGCGCAGCGCCTTCTCGACCACCGCCGGATCGCCGAGCTGCTTGCACAGCGCGAGGCCGCCCGGCCCGGTGAAGCGGCACTCGGGCGCGACCGGCGGGCCGCCCTCGGTGCGCGCGAACAGGTGAGTCGAGGCCAGCACGCCGTAGGCGACGTCGACGAGGTAGCCGTGCAGATCGCCGGTGATCGGGCCGGTCGGCGTGACCCCGAGCTCGAGCGCGTTGGCCTTGATCGTCGCGCCGATCTCGGGCGCCGCGAACAGCGCCGCCCCGTTGGGGTAGATCGTGTCGATCAGGTTCGAGGCGACGAACGCGCGGACCACGGTCATCGCGAGGTCGGTGAACTTCTCGCGCCGCAGCGTGGTCGGATCGGCGAGCAGCCGCGAGCCCTGGATCAGCAGATCGTGGAGGTAGCGGCTCTTCGCGTCCACGCCCGCCGCGGTCAGCTCGTCGACGACCAGCCGGATCGCGGCCTGGCGCGCGCGATCGAGCACGATGTTGACGACGAGGTCGGCGTCGAGGTGACCGCGCTTGAGCTCGAGGTTGCCGGCGGCCGCGGCCGCCGCCCCGAGCGTGACCGGCGCCGCCGCGGTCGGCTTGTCGCCCGCGCCGGTCGCGCCGACGATGCTCGCGCTGCCGGTCGCGCGGAACTGCCACTCGGCCTCGTAGAACAGATCGGTGTGGATGAGCGACTGGTGGCACAGCTCGCGATCGAAGCTGCCATCGGCGATGCACAGCTCGTCGAGCGCGGCGCACGCCGCCTTCTGCGCGCCGTCGCAGCCGCGCCGGAAGTGGCGCGCGGCCTCGGCGTGATCGACCTTGACGCCGGTGCCGTCGCGGAACTTGGTCGCGACCAGCTCGCACATCCCGGCCTTGCCCGCGTAGCACGCGGTGTGCTCGACGAACGCGAGCCGGCGCTGGCACTCGCCGACGCCCGGGCTCGTCTTGCAGACCTCGCAGTCGTCGTCGGGCGAGGTCAGCATGCACGCGCGCTCCCCGAGCGCCTCGGCCTGGCGCGGATCCGCGGTCAGCCCGTGCGCGCCGAGCTCGTAGAACGACGCGGCCGAGCTGCACGCCAGGCGATCGCCCGCGCCACAGCGGCGCGTGAGGATCGCGATGCCGCGCTTCGCGTCGGGCGCGAGCCCGAGCTGATCGATCCCCTCCATCACGCCCTGGGCCAGCTCGCCGCACAGCGGGTGACCATCGCCGTCGCAGGTCGCGATCAGCTCGACGATGAGCGACTTCATCCTGGGGGTGTCGTTGGCCTCTTGCGCGTCGGAGAACTGCACGACCGCGCGCACCATGCAGGCGGTGATGTCCTTGGCCGCGCAGCCGCGATCGAGGGCGGCCTTCAGCTTCGGCAGGTCGACCTCGGACTGCGAGCGCTCGGCGAGCACGTAGCAGGCCGGCCCGTCGGCGTCCTTGTAGCAGGCGTCGTCGCGCGAGGTCCGGACCAGCGCATCGAGCCGCGTGCGCTCGGCCTCGTCGATCACCTTGGCGTCGACCCACGCGTAGGTGTGATCGACGAGCAGCTGGCAGGCGCGCAGATCGTGGCCCTTGCAGCCGGCCTCGGCGAGCTTGATCAGCTGCAGCGGCAGCGCCTTCACGTCCTTGTCGGTGTCCGCGCGCAGCCCGGCGCGGATCTCGAGCGCGCGCGCCGCGGCCCAGCAGCCGGAGATGTCGCCGGCGCCCTTCAGCGCGCACTTCGCGACGCCGTTGGAGACCGCGCGATCGAGCAGCCGGGCGTGGCGATCGAGGTCCTTCTCGACCTCGAACAACCAGCCGGTGCGGACCAGCTCGGCCAGCGCGAGACACGCGTTGCCGTCGCCCTGATCACACGCGACGCCGTAGAGCCGGGCCGCGTGGGTGTGGTCCGGCACGGCGTTGCCCTGCCCCTGTGTGAGCTGCTCCGCCCGGCGCGTACATGCCGCGGCGATGCCGTTGCCTTCGTGGCAGGCGCGGTCGCAGTCGGCGACGTCGGAGCAGACCGGCGCGGCCCTCACGCTCGTCGGAATTCCGAGTCCAAGGACGATCAACGCGCAGACGAGTGCACGAGACATGAATCCCCCCGCCCTCGATCATACGCGACCGCGAGCCGGTACGCCGGAACACGCCCGCGACCAGCGCATGATGGCCGCGCTTGCGTCATAATGAGGGCGGCGCGCCGCGCTCCAACCGATGTCGACCGGTCCGTTCATCAAAAGCAATACGGGGTCTGGCACCACCGGCACGGGTCGGCTGGCGCCCCTTCACGACGTGGTCACGGTGCTGGTCACGACCAGCTGCGCCGCCTGCCACGAGGTCTTCCCGATCGACGCCGTCGTCGAGCAGTACGTCTGCCCGAAGTGCGGCGCCGCGCTCGCGCTGCCGCCCGAGCGCTGGCGCGATGTGCTCGAGCCGCTGCTGTCGCGGGTCGAGAGCCTCCCACCCGACGGCAAGCTCAACCGCACCACCGGGTCGTTCCAGTTCGCGGCCCATCGCCCCGCGGCGTGCGCGCAGTGCGGCGTGTCGATGCCGACCGAGGTCCTCGATCAGGCGCTCGCCGGCAAGGCGTTCTGCCCGGCGTGCGGCTACGAGATGATCTCGCGCGCGCTGCCGCCGGAGCTCACCAAGATGCTGCCCGGCGTCACCCACGTCATCGGCGAGAACCCCGATGCCGTCGCCCGGCCGCAGTACATGCGGCCGCCGGTCGGCAAGGGCTTCCTCCTGCGGATCGATCGCGCGCTCCGCAACGCGTACTTCCCGCCCGACTGGGGCGAGTGCCTCGCCGCCGTCGGCGACAGCGACAATGGCGTCTACGTGCTGGTCACCGAGACCGCGCGCTTCGGCCAGCTCAAGGTGCTCGGCCTCGATCACGAGCTGCGCACCCGCTGGTCGCGGCCGAACCTGCCGATGGGCAAGCACCAGGATCTCGGCATCACCGTCAGCGGCGACGCGGTCATCGCGTGGACCGGCGATCGCGTGTCGGCGGTCAAGCTCGCCGTCGGCGACGGCCGCGAGCTCGCGCGGCTCGGCGGCACCGAGCCGGCCAACGCCGATCGCCACTTCATGGATCTGCGCGGCGCCCAGTCGATGGTCGCCGATCTCGACGGCTCGTTCCTGCTCATGAAGGAGCGCCGGCTCGTGCGCTGCGCCGCCGATGGCCAGGGCATCGCCACGTGGCCACCGCGCCGCGGCCTGTTCGGCAAGAAGCACGAGAAGCTCTGGGCCTTCAGCGCCGACGATCCCGCCGCCGCCGCCGCGCCGATGGTCGACAAGCTGCCCGACTACACGACCCACGTGTACCGCGCGCGCATCACGATCGGCTGGGACCAGCGCTTCTACCTGTCGTCGGGCCCGCACATCGCGTGCGTCGAGCGCGACGGCAAGGTCCGCTGGCGCGCGTCGTTGCCCGCCGGCTGGTACGTCGACTGGGGCGTCGACGAGGCCGGCAACGTCTACGTGCTGTCGGGCAAGGAGCTGCCCGGCATCTGGAAGATCGGCGCCGACGGCAAGTCGGGCACGCTGATCGTCGATGGGCGCAGCCACACCACGCCGCTGGCCGAGACCGCGATGGTCGTGCGCAAGGACGGCACGATCATCACGTTCGCCGAGCGCGGCCAGGTCCGCATGTTCTCGTCCGCCGGCCTCCTGTTCTGGCGGACCAACTCCGCGCAGATCGCCGACGAGGCCCGCGTCGCCAAGCAGACGATCGCGCACTACGGCATGCCGACCTCCGACGACGTCTGAGTCGTACGGTCGATCCGCGCGCGCGTGTTGTCCGGGTTCCGGACGCTCACGGACGCCTGGTGATCTTCAACCGCGATCGGTGAACCTTCACCGCCACGCGGACGCGACTTCGCCAGGTTGTGTGACGGCACGGTCGCTGCTTGGGTGCCGATGGGTCGGGCCATCACACCCGAAGGGGGACACCGTGCAGAAACTCGTCGGCGCGCTGCTGGTCAGCGCGATCGGGATCGCTGCGTGCGGCTCCGAGTACACGAACATCGACACCACCAGCCTCCAGATCTCGCCGAACATGCGGATCTCGGCGCAGTCGCTGGTGCCCAACTCCGACCGCTTTCCGATCGTCGTGCAGAAGCTCGCGATCGCCGAGGAGCTCTACCAGCAGCAATCGCTCCTGCTGAAGCAGCGCCGCAACAAGGTCCGCGCCCGGCGCCGCACGCTCGGCATGCTGAGCTACGTGACCTTCGGCGGCACCGCCGCCGGCATCGCGAGCGGCGCGATCTTGCAGGACGGCGGCAGCGGCACCAAGACCATGGGCGTGGCCGCGGTGACCGGCCTCGCGATCGGCGGCGCGTTCCAGATCGCCGGCCTCATGCAGGAGGACACCGACGCGGTCGATCAGAAGGTCGCGCGCCTGACGGCGCTCCACCAGCGCATGCTCGACACGCTGCGGCTCCTCGGCGAGCGCGCGTCGCAGCCGGTCGATCCCGCCCACCCCGTCGATCTGACCTTCGAGATGAGTCGGACCATCGAGGACTTCATCGACGCCGCCCAGCAGATTAACGTGAAGGGATGAGGCCCTCCGCGTTGGTGCTCGCGCTCGCCCCGTTGCTCGCGGCGCAGGTCGCGCACGCCGAGCCCGTGCTCGCGCCCTCGAAGGGCGCGGGCCTCGACGCCGCGATCGGCGGCGGCGCGCTCGTGCTCGCTGGCGGCTTCCACTTCGTGCACGGCGGCGGCGACTTCGGCGACAGCGTGATCTTCGGCGGCCTCGATCGCCGCGTGCGCGCGAACTTCTCCGCGCCCGCCGCCGCGACCTCCGATGCGCTGCTCATCGCGACCCTCGCCCTGCCGCCCGCGCTGCTCATCGGTGACACCCTCGATCGCGACGACGGTCGCCGCCTCCTCGTCTACGGCGAGGCGTTCGCGATCAACGCGCTCCTCGCCAACGGCGCCAAGCACCTCGTCGCGCGCAAGCGGCCGTACACCTACGCCGATGATCCCGGCGTCCGCGCCTTCGCCGCCGATCAGGGCGACGACGCCCACCGCTCGTTCTACTCCGGCCACTCCGCGCTCTCGTTCGGCGCGGCGGTCGCCGGCGCGTACCTCTACAGCGCGCGCTCCAACGACAAATCCGCGCGCGCCCTCGTCTGGGGCGTCGAGCTCGCCGCCGCCACCGCCACCGCGAACCTCCGCGTGCGCGCCGGTCGCCACTACTACTCCGACGTCGTGATCGGCGCCGCCGTCGGCACCGGCGTCGGCCTCACCGTCGCGGCGCTGCGCGGCCCGGACGGCACCTTCCATCCGTCCGGCACCGACGTCGCCGCCATGGCCGGCGGCGTCGCGATCGGCGCGCTCGCCAGCCAGCTCCTCCCCGCCCGCCGCGCCGTGCTCGCGCCCGTGAGCTCCTCGCGTGAGGCCTCGTCGACGAGCATCACCGCCCAGCTCATCCCGCTCGTCCTCGATCACGGCTCCGGGCTCGCCGCGATCGGCGTGTTCTAGCGAATCCGCGCGGGTGTTCGAAAAGGAACGCGATCCGCCCACGGCGAGTGTCCAATGACCGCCGCCTCGGACGTCATACAGTCGCGGTCCCACGCGCGACCGCGAAGGAGGAACCGATGCCGAGATTCTTGTGTTTGCAGCGCAGCTTCCCCGCAACGGGCGGCGGCGAGAGGCCGTCGCCCGCCCAGATGCAGGCGATGTACGCGAAGTTCAACGAGTGGCGCGAGAAGTTCCAGCAGAACCTCGTCGATCTGGGCGGACGCCTCGGCGCCGGCCGCATGGCGCTGCCGGACCCGCCGCCCGATGGCCCGCTCGTCGAGGCCAAGGAGCTCGTCGGCGGCTACATGGTGATCTCGGCGACGAGCCTCGACGAAGCGCTGCAGATCGCACGCGAGTGCCCGGGCCTGGTGCGCCCTGGCTCCGGGGTCGAGGTCATCGAGGTCCACGCGCCGGGATGAACGCGCGGGATGCATGACCTCGGGGAGCACTTCTTCCGCCGCGCGTATGGACGGCTGGTCGCCCTCCTCTCGCGTCGTCAGGGCGTGCACCAGCTCGAGGCAGTCGAGGACGCCGTGCAGTTCGCGCTCGCGGCGGCGGTCGAGACGTGGCCGACCTCGAGCGTCCCCGACAACCCCGAGGCGTGGCTCTTCCGCGTGGCCCACAACCATCTCGTGGATGAAGCTCGCCGGAGCACCCGACACGAGCGGCTCGCGGTGCGATACGGCGCCGAGGCCGCGATGGCCGATGCGCCGCCCGCGTTCCTCGAGGGCGAGGTCCGTGACGACCTGCTGCGCATGCTGTTCGCGTGCTGCGACGATGCGCTGCCGGTCGAATCCCAGCTCGTGCTCGCGCTGAAGGTCCTGTCCGGCTTCGACGTCCGGGAGATCGCCGAGCGCCTCTTCATGAGCGAGGCCAACGTCTACAAGCGGCTCGGGCGCGCGCGGCAACGGCTCCGTGAGGTCGAGTTCGAGCTCGCGGACCTGACGCCGGCCGAGCTCGCGTCGCGCCTGCCCGCGGTGCAGACCATCCTCTACGTCCTCTTCACCGAGGGGTACCTCTCCTCGCACGCCGACGGAGCGATCCGACGCGAGCTCTGCGACGACGCCATCCGGTTGACGCACGAGCTCGCCGAGCACCCGGTGAGCGCGGCGCCCGAGACCTTCGCGCTGCTCGCGTTGATGCACCTTCACGCCGCACGCTTGCCGGCACGGCAGGATGGGAGCGGCGGGCTGCTGCTCCTCGAGGAGCAGGACCGGTCGCGCTGGAACCAACGCGAGATCGAGACCGGGCTCGTGTGGCTCGCGCGGTCGGCGGAGGGCGCGACCTTCTCGCGTTACCACGCCGAGGCCGGGATCGCGGCAGAGCACTGCCTGGCGCCGACGCTGGCAGAGACCCGCTGGGAACGCATCGTCGCCTGCTACTCGCTGCTCGATCAGCTGGCGCCGTCGGCGTTGCATTCCCTCAATCGCGCGGTCGCCCTCGCCGAATGGCAAGGGCCCCTCGCCGGCCTCGCGCTGCTCGACGGGTTGTCACCGCCCTCGTGGTTGATCGGCTCCTACCTCTGGGATGCGGTCCTCGCGGATCTGCATCTCCGCGCGGGCCACGGCGCGCTCGCCGAACAACACCGCGCCGCCGCGATCGCATCGGCGCCGTCCGCCGCGGTACGAGCTGCGCTGGAGCGACGCCTCCGCAGTCGGTGATCGTGCCCACTGCCGGGCGCCGCCCGCTCGGCGGCCGGGCCGTGCGAATGGATTTTCCGGGGGCCATCGAGTAGCGTCGCGCCCGGATGACAGCGCGCTGGACTGCCGGTTTCCTGCGCGGGATCGCGGTCGCGGTGCCCGCGGCCGCGGCGGTGATCGGGCTGGCCGCGCCGGACAGCGTGCTGTGGGGCGGCGCGGCCTGGCTCGGCTTCCTCATCGCGGTGCTGGCGGGCTGGGGCTCGCTCGTCGAGCGCGCCGCCAAGGTCGAGGTCGATCTCGGGCTCCGCCTGGCGTGGGGCGCGGCCGGGTTGCTCGCGGCGGGCGGCGTGCTCCTGGCGGCCGGTCGCCTCGACGTGTACGGCTTCGATGCACTGCTCGCGATCGGGTTCCTCGGGCACGCGTGGCGGCAGATCACGGTACGCGAGCCGACGGTGACCTCGCTCGGCCGCGCGCTGGGCACGCTGCGTGAAGATCCGCAGGCCGCGATCCTCTGGACCGCGCTCGGCGCGCTCGCGCTGGTGAACATCCTCGGCGCGATCGCGCACCTGAAGGCCAACGTCTACGACGACGACATCGCGTACACGCCGTTCGTGCGGCGCCTGCTCGACGCCGGCAACCTCGTCGAGCCGTTCAGCTTCCGCCGGGTGTCGGCGTTCGGCGGCCAGACCGTGCTGTCGGCGCTCGCCGCGGTGCGCGGCACGCTGTCGAACATCTACCTCGTCGATCACGGGCTGTTCCAGCTCGTCACCCTGGCGCTGGTCGCCGGCATGGTCCGGCAGCGCGATCGCTTCGTCGGCGCGCTCGCGATCCTCGTGCTGTTGCTCCTGCCCGACGCCTCGATCAACACCGCCAGCTACTGGACCGGCGTCGCGCTGTTCCTCGCGCTCTACCGCACGGTCGCGCACGTCCTTGCCGCGCCTCGCGCGGGCTTCGCGGTCGCCGGCCTGGTCGCCGCCGCCACCTGCACGCTGCGCCAGAACTACCTGCCGGTCGCGATCGGCTTCCTCGCGCTCACGCTCTTGTTCCGGCTGCGGCGGCCGCTCGTGCCGGCGCTGCGCGCCGATCGCGCGGCGTGGCTGGGCGCGCTCGTCGGCGGGCTGGTGGGCCTGTTGCCGTACCTGATCGCGTCGTGGCGCTCGAACGAGACGTTCCTCTATCCGTTCCAGCTCGGCACGTTCAACCCCGACATCCAGATGACGCCGACGGTCTGGTCGATCTGGCAGGAGCTGCAGTTCTTCCTGAGCACGCTGCTCGAGCCCGATCCGTTGCGGGTCGCGGTGCCGCTCATCCCGATGCTGCTCCTGTGCCGCGATCGCCGGCCCGGTCGCCCGATGACCGCGCTCACGCTGGCGTCGATCGTCGGCTTCGTGCTGCTGGTCCACGCCTTCACGCTGTCGGACCCCCGCAACCTGTGGCGCTACGCGTTCGGCTTCGTGGTCGCGTTGACGATGCTGCTCGCGATCGAGGGCACCGCCGATGGGTTCGACGGCGCGCCGCCACCGGGCACGCGCCCGTCGCTGCCGACGATCGGCCGCTTCTGGGTCATCGCGTGCCTGCTCGCGCAGCTGCTCGCGACCGGCAAGAGCACCGCGCGCAAGTACGCCGTGATCGGCGCCGAGCTGTCGGCGGCCGCGCGCGACCTGAGCCCCGACACCGGCGCGACTCCCGAGGCGGCCTACCAGCGGCTGCAGGCCGCGGCGCCGGCCGGCGCCACGATCGTCGTGCTCCTCGATCAGCCGGCGTACCTCGACTTCGCGCGCAACCCGATCATCAACCTCGATACGCCGGGCTTCGCGAGCTACCGCCCGGGCATGCCGGCGTTCCGCGGCGCCGAGCCGGTGGCCGCGTACTTCCGCGATCACGGCCTGCGCTACCTGGCGTTCGTGCGCGGCGATCGCTCGACCTACTTCTACCGGCGCGAGTACTGGGTGCAGCGGCTGTTCACCGACACCGAGCTGTGGCGGATCCTCGCCGCGTACATGATCGACACGATCGACAACTTCGCCGCGCTCGCGGACCGCTACCCGGTGCTGTACGAGGAGG
>JAIOQA010000249.1 GCA_021413675.1 Deltaproteobacteria bacterium
TGATGAGCGACGACTTGCCGACGTTCGATCGGCCGGCGATCGCGATCTCCGGCAGGGTCGGCGGTGGGAAGCCGGTGGGCTCGGAGGCGGAGACGGCGAACGTGGCGGTGCGGGGCTTCATGGTTGGACTCGGGCAGTGACGGGATGGACCGGGCGCGCGAGCTCGGCCGGCGTGAGGGGCATGAGGCGCGTGCCGGCGCCGTCGCGGTGGCAGCCGGCGCAGACCGCCGCGCGCCCCGCCGGTGCGGCGAGATCGCGCAGGCCGAGCCGGCGCACGAGGCCGCGATCACGCATGAGGTCGTCGGCAGCGTAGGCCGCCCCGGGCCCGTGGCAAGCCTCGCAGCCGACCTCGGCCCAGTAGGCCGCGCCGGCCGGCGCATCCCCCGTGCCATGACACGCGAGGCAGCGGCGCGGCGCGCGCACCACCGCCTGCCCCGCCCGTGCGTGGGCTGACGCTTGCCACGCCGCGAGCTCGGCGGCGTGGCAGGCGCCGCACGCCGCGCTGCCGACGTAGGCGGCGCGATCGGCCCGCGCGCGGCCGCCGAGGGCCGCGCAGAGCACGAGGGCCAGGCCGAGCGCACGCATCGCGCCGAGCCTATCCTGCGCCGCGGCTTGATGGTACGAGTGAGTCGTGTCGGATCGGGTGCGCGTCATCGGCCTCACCGGCGGGATCGCCTCGGGGAAGAGCGCCGTCGGCGCGCTCCTGCGCGCCCGCGGCGCCGCGATCGTCGACGCCGACCTGCTCGCCCGGGCCGTGGTCGCGCCCGGCCAGCCCGCGCTGGCCGAGCTGGTCGCGCGGTTCGGCAAGGACATCCTCGACGAGCGCGGCGAGCTCGATCGCAAGAAGGTCGGCGCGCGGGTGTTCGGCGACGCCCTTGCCCGCGCCGAGCTCAACCGGATCACCCACCCGCGCATCGCCGCCGCGAGCCAGGCCGAGATCGCGCGCCACGCCGCGGGCGGCGCGAAGGTCGTGTTCTACGAGGCCGCGCTGCTCATCGAGAACCGCGCCCAGACCTGGCTGGATGGCGTGATCGTCGTGTCGGCGCCGCGCGAGGTGCAGCGCGCGCGGCTGATGGCGCGCGATGGCCTCGACGCCGTGGCCGCCGACGCGCGCCTCGAGGCGCAGCTGCCGCTCGAGCAGAAGCTCGCGGTCGCGACCTGGGTGATCGACAACAGCGGCACACCGGAGGCGACGGTCGCGCAGGTCGATGCGCTGTGGCACGAGCTCGAGAGCAAGTACGGGCCGATCGCGCCGCCGCCGGAGCGCCCGCCCCTGCGCATGCGCCCGACCACGCGGCCCGAGCTGCGCGACGCGCGCGAGCGCGACTCGCGCGACAGCGCCAGCATGACCGCGGTGGACGATCGCGACGCCGGGCCGCTGGCGCCCGAGCGCGTGCTGATCACCGGCTTCCCGGCGTTCACCGCGCGCCGGATGATCAAGAAGATCGCCGCCGCCGATCCGACCGCCGAGCTGCGCATCCTGGCGCGCGCCAAGTTCACCGACGAGGCCCGCGAGTTCGTGGCGTCGTTGCCGGTCGGGCAGCGCGAGCGCGCGTCGGTCGTGATCGGCGACGTCTGCGACATGGATCTCGGCCTGTCGTCGGCGGAGTACCGCGCGCTCACCGCCGACCTCACCTCGATCCATCACCTCGCCGGCATCTACTGGACTGGCATCGACGCGCAGACCGCGCGCCGCGTGAACGTCGGCGGCACCCGCGGCGTCCTCGAGCTGGCCGGCGAGTGCACGCGCCTGCGCCGGCTCATGCACTGGTCGACGACCCAGGTCTCGGGCAAGCGCCGCGGCGTGGTCCTCGAGGACGAGCTCGACGGCCGCACCGGCTTCCACAACGCGTACGAGGCGACCAAGTTCGACGCCGAGCGGCTCGCGCGCGCCGCGGCGCACAAGCTGCCGATCACCGTGCTGCGCCCGGGGCTGATCGTTGGCGACAGCGTCACCGGCGAGATCGATCGCTTCGACGGGCCCTACTACCTGATCGTGATGATCGCGACCAACGCGCTGGGCGTGCACCTGCCCCTGCCCGGTCGCGGCACCGCGCCGCTCCACCTCGTGCCGATCGACTACGTCGTCGACGCGGCGTATGCGCTGTGGCGCGACGAGCGCGCGGCCGGTCGCACGTTCCACCTGGTCGATCCCAACCCGCTGCCGGCGCGCCGGGTGTTCGAGCTGGTCGCCGAGCACTCGCAGACCAAGGCGCCGCGCGGCTACATCCCGGGCCGACTCGCGCGCGCGGTGCTGCGCGCGCCCGGGCTGTCGCGCCTCGCGAAGGGCCCGCAGTCCTACCTCGACGCGTTCGATCAGCAGGTCTTCTACAACCAGCAGGGCACCCAGGACCTGCTCGCGTCGACGGGCATCACGTGCCCGCCGGTCGAGTCGTACCTGCATCAGCTCGCGACCTACGTGCGCCAGGTGCACGGCACCAAGAAGCGCGATCTCGAGGACGAGACCTTCGATCCGTTCCTGTAGGCCTACGCCTCCGGCTCCTTCGTCCGGAGCCCCGCCCGCTCGAGCAGCTTGTAGAGGAACTTCCGCTCGAGCCCGGCCTGGCGCGCGGCCTCGCTGAGGTTCCCGCCGGCGCGCGCGAGCAGATCGACCAGGTAGTCGCGCTCGAACGCCGCGACCAGCGCGTCCTTCGCGTCGTGGAACGGCCGATCCGCCACCACCTTGGGCGCCGGCGGCGCGACCGGCGCGGGCGCCGCCATCGTCGGGCGCAACAGGAGCGGCAGCGACGCGAACGTGTCGTCGGGGCCGGCAAGCGCGACCGCGCGCGCGATCACGTTGCGCAGCTCGCGCACGTTGCCCGGGAAGTGGTAGCGCGCGAGCTTCTCGAGCGCCGGCCCGCCGACCTGCGCCGCCAGCTCGGGCCGCCCGGCGCGCTCGAGGAACAACCGCACCAGCCCGGGCAGATCGCCGTGGCGCTGGCGCAAGGGCGGCAGGTGGACCTCGACGACCGCGAGCCGGTAGTAGAGATCGCCGCGGAACCCGCCGCGCGCGACCTCGCCGAAGACGTCGCGGTGCGTGGCGGCGACCACGCGCACGTCGTGGCGCTCGGGCTTGCGCCCGCCCAGCGGGATGACCTCGCCAGCCTCGAGCATGCGCAGGAGCTTGGGCTGCAACGCGATCGGCAGGTCGCCGATCTCGTCGAGGAACAGCGTGCCGCCGTGGGCCGCCGCGAACGCGCCCTGGCGGTCGCCAGCGGCGCCGGTGAACGCGCCGCGCACGTGGCCGAACAGATCGCTCTCGATCAGCGTGTCGGTCGCGGCGCCGCAGTCGAAGACGATGAACGGGCCCGCGGCGCGCGGCGACTGATCGTGGACCGCGCGCGCCGCCAGCTCCTTGCCAGTGCCGCTCTCGCCGAGCAGCAGGATCGACGAGTCGCTGCGCGCCGCGCGCTCGAGGATCGCGAACACCTGGCGCATCGCGACCGACGCGCCGACCAGCCCGCCGAAGCGATCGTTCGCCGACGGCGGGATGTCGACCGACTCGTCCGCCGGCAGCAGCTCGATCAGCGTGTGGCCGACGCGGATGACCGCGCCCGCCGGCGCGGTGATCTTGCCGATGCCCGCGCCGTCGAGGAACGTGCCGTTCTTCGAGCCGAGATCGGTGACCGAGAAGCCGGTCGGGCTGGGGCTGATCGTGCAGTGCCGGCCCGACACCGCCGGATCCGCGACCACGACATCGCAGCCCGGGTCGGCGCCGATCACCACGCCGATCGGCGGGAGATCGATCTCGAGGCCGGCCTCGGGGCCGGGCCCGGCGAGGATCTTCAGCCGCGCCGAGCGCACCGGCGCGCGGCCGGCGCCGAGGTTGGTGACCCGCGTGACGCGCATGGGCCCCCGTTCATAACACGGCGCGCCCGGCCTACTTCTCCATCGTGTCGTCGCCCGGGCCGGTGTTCGCGTCGTTGATCGGCCCGTTGGCGTTGCCGACGATCTTGAACTCGACGCGGCGGTTCGAGGCCCGGCCGACCTTGGTGCCGTTGTCGGCGATGGGCACGGTCTCGCCGTAGCCCTTGGCCTCGAGCCGCTCGGCCAGCACGCCCTTCTTGATCAGGTACGCGCGGACCGCCTCGGCGCGGCGCTGCGACAGGTCCAGGTTGTGGGCGTCGTCGCCCTGGTTGTCGGTGTGGCCCTCGACGCGGATCAGCGTGACCTCGACGTGCGCCATCAGCACCTTCGCGACGTTGTCGAGCAGCTTGTACGACCGCGTCTCGATGATGTCCTTGTCGAGCTTGAAGTAGACCTTGTCGAGGATCTCGAGGGTCGAGCCGTTGAGCGTGACCAGCTGCTTCTCCTTGCAGCCGTGGTTCTTGACCGTGCCCGGCTCGTCCGGGCAGTTGTCGAGGCGATCGACGACGGTGTCGTTGTCGCGATCCTTGTCGGGGCAGCCGTGGTTGTCGACCGGGCCGGCCTCCAGCGGGCAGCCGTCGGCGACGTCGGGCACGCCGTCCTCGTCGTTGTCGAGATCCGGGCAGCCGTCGTCGTCGGTGAAGCCGTCCTTGTCCTCGGGCTCGCTCGGGCACTTGTCGACGTCGTCGCGCAGCCCGTCCTTGTCGGTGTCGTCGGCGTCCTTGCAGCCGTCCTCGTCCTGGTAGCCGTTCTGGTTCTCGGGCTCGAGCGGGCACTTGTCGGCGACGTCCTTGATGCCGTCCTTGTCGTTATCGAGATCCGGGCAGCCGTCCTCGTCCTCGAAGCCGTCCTTGTCCTCGGCATCGTCGGGGCACTTGTCGTCGCCGTCGTAGATGCCGTCGCCGTCGTTGTCGACATCGGGGCAGCCATCCGAGTCCTGGTAGCCGTCGACGTCCTCGGCCTCGGTCGGGCAGCGATCGGCCTTGCCGACGATGCCATCGTGATCGGGGTCGACCGCGGGCGTGCTCTTGCCGATGCGCACGCCGGCGAGCGCGCGCCAGTCGGGCGTGCCGTAGCCGTCCTTGAGGCCGGCGCCGGCGGCGGCGAACGCGACCCACCGGCCGCCGAACGCGAGCTCGGGTCCGCCGATCAGCTCGACGTGGTTGCGCGCGAACTCGCCGAACGGCGACGCGACCGCGGTCGCGGTCGACAGCGTCGCGTCGAACGCCAGCGCGTCGCCGACCGCGAGCTGCGCGCCGAGCCGCGCGAACAGCTCGTCGTTGATCGTGAGCCCGCCGACCGAGGTCTGCTTGCGGGCGAAGTAGCCCAGCTCGCCCGCGATCCGCACGGCGCCGAACTTGCGGCCCAGCAGCAGCGCGGGCGCGAGCGTCGCGCCCTCGTCGCCGCGGTAGTCGTCGTGCTGGCCGGTCGGCAGCGTGACCGCCACGCCCAGCGCGAGATCGAGGCCGCGATCGGCCTGGTGCATCACCGCGAACCGCGGCTCGATGCGTAGATCGCCGAGCCCCACGTGGCCGAGCGCCGGCAGCATGCCGGTGACGCCCGGGTTGGTCGCGTCGCGGTCCTGGTAGACGATCAGCGGCACCTGCACGCCGATCGATAACCACGCGGTCGGCGCGAACGCACCGGCGAGCTCGCCGCCGACCCGGGTCGCGATCAACGAGCCGGTCCGGGTGTGGCTGGTGCCATCGTCCATGTAGACGACCAGCGGATCGTTGGAGGTCCCGAGCCACAGGCCGAGGTCCCAGCTGCCGTTGGTCACCGCCGCGCCCTCGACGCCGAGGATGCCGCCGCGATCGCTCGAGAGCTGGAAGCGCTCGACCGCGAAGTCACGGGGCTCGCCCGCGACCTGGGCCTGGGCCACGGAGCCCGCGCCGACGCCGAGGCAGGCCACCGCGACCGCCGCCGCGCGGCGCCGCCGGCGCACGAACGCCAGCGCGCCGAGCATCAGCACGACCGCGCCGCTCGAGCCACCGCCGCCGCCAGCGGCGCAGCCGCCGCCGGACACGCCGTAGTCGTCGACGAAGCCGTTGTTGTCGTCGTCGTTGTCGCAGGCGTCGCCCTGGGCGTCGCCGTCCTGGTTCGCCTGGTCGGTGTTGGCCACCGTCGGGCAGTTGTCGCTGCCATCGACGATGCCGTCGCCATCGGCGTCCTCGCAGGCGTCGCCGGTGCCGTCACCATCGGCGTCGGCCTGGTCGGGGTTCACCACGTCCGGGCAGTTGTCATCGGCGTCGGGCACGCCGTCGCCGTCCTTGTCCGGCGGCGCGACCGTGTCGTCGGCCTTGTTGTTGGGATCGCGCTCGCCCGGATCGATCTCGCCGTCGTGGTTGGCGTCCTCGTCGCCGTCGGACACGCCGCCGTGATCGGTGTCGGGCAGGAGCGGGTTGGTGGTGGTCGAGCCAGCGTCGGCGTCGGGCACGTAGTTGCCCTTCGAGACGTCGGTGTCGGCGTTGGGCGAGGTCACGCCGCTCTCGGTGCCGTCGAGGATGCCGTCGCCGTCCGAGTCCGGATCCAGCGAGTTGATGGTCCCGTCGCCATCGGTGTCGTCGGCGTAGTTGTGCTCGTCACCATCGATGATGCCGTCGTCGTCCGAGTCGGCGTCGTCGGGGTTGGTGCCGATGAAGTCCTCCTCGGCGTTCGACAGCCCGTCGTGATCGTCGTCGACCACGTTCACGTCGTCGGACGGATCGTTGGGATCGAGCTCGCCCTTGTCGATCTGGCCGTTGTGGTTGGCGTCCTCGCTGCCGTCGCGCACGCCGCCGTGGTCGGTGTCGGGATCGACCGGGCTGGTCGTGGTCGACCCGTCGTCCGCGTCCGGGACGAAGTGGTGCTTCGACAGGTCGGTGTCGGCGTTGGGGGTGACCACGCCGTCCTCGGTGCCGTCGTACAGGCCGTCGTCGTCCGAGTCCGGATCGAGCACGTCGATCAGGCCGTCGCCGTCGCCGTCCGAGCCCGGGTTGCGCTCGGCGCCATCGATCGTCCCGTCGTCGTCGGTGTCGGCGTCGTGCGGGTTCGAGCCCAGGAACTCCTCTTCGGCGTTCGACAGGCCGTCGTGATCGTCGTCGACGACGTTGACGTCGTCCGCGGGGTTGTTCGGGTCGAGCTCGCCGGTGTCGATCTGGCCGTTGTGGTTGGCGTCCTCGGCGCCGTCGCGCACGCCGCCGTTGTCGGTGTCGGGATCCAGCGGATCGGTCGTGGTCGCGCCGCCGTCGGCGTCGGGCACGAAGTTGCCGGCGGTGACGTCGGTGTCGGCGCTGGGCGAGGTCACGCCCAGCTCGGTGCCGTCGAGGATGCCGTCGTCGTCCGAGTCGGGGTCGAGGGCGTTGATCAGACCGTCGCCATCGGTGTCCTGGTCGTACGAGGGCTCGTCGCTGTCGATGACGCCGTCGTCGTCCGAGTCGATGTCGTGCGGGTCGGTGCCGATCACGTCCTCCTCGGCGTCGGTCAGGCCGTCGCCGTCGGAGTCGAGGCCGACATCGATCGACACGGTCGCGGTGGCGGTGCCACCGTGGCCGTCGCTGATCGTGTACGTGAAGCTGTCCGCGCCCTGGTAGCCGGTCGCGGGCACGTAGTGGATCGTGCCGCTGGCGTTGATGGTCGCGGTGCCGTGGCCCGGCGCGCCGACCGACGCCACCGTGAGCGTGTCGCCATCGATGTCGCTGTCGTTGGCCAGGACCACCACGTCGACCGCGAGGTTCTGCGGGGTCGCGCCGTTGTCGTTGACCGCGATCGGGTTGTCGTTGACCGCCGTGACCGTGACCGCGACGGTCGCCGTCGACTGCTGGCCGTCACCGTCGGTGACCGTGTAGTCGAACGTGTCGGGGCCGTGGTAGTTCGCGTCCGGCACGTAGGTGATCGTGCCGTCGGCGTTGACCGTCACCGTGCCGTGCGCGGGATCGGTCGCGGTCATGCTGATCGGCGCGTCGACCAGGCCGGTGTCGTTGGCCTGGACCGCGATCGCGACCGAGCCGTCCTCGGCGACGGTCGCGGTGTCGGCGACCGCCACCGGGGTGTCGCTGACCGGCGTGATCGTGACCGTCACCGTCGCGGTGGCGGTGCCGCCGTGGCCGTCGCTGACCGTGTACGTGAAGGTCGCGGTGCCGTTGACGTTGGCGGCGGGCTGGAACGTCAGCCCGGTGCCACCGCCGGTGATGACCACGGTGCCGTTCGCCGGCTGGGTCACGGCCGTGATCGTGAGGGTGTCGAGATCGACGTCGGTGTCGTTGGCGAGCACCGCGATGGCGGTCGCCGGCGCGTCCTCCGCCACGGTGGCGGTGTCGTCGACCGCGACCGGCGCGTCGTTGACCGCGGTCACGGTGACCGTGACCGTGCCGGTCGCGGTGCCGCCGTTGCCGTCGCTGATCGTGTACGTGAAGCTCGCGGTGCCGTTGAAGTCGGCGTCCGGCGTGAAGGTGACGCCGGAGGCCGTGAAGGTCACGGTGCCGCCGGTGGGCTGGGTCACCCCGGTGACCGTGAGGCTGTTGCCGTCGGCGTCGGTGTCGTTCGCCAGGACGTCGATCGCGGTGGCGGCGGCGTCCTCGACCACCGTCGCGGTGTCCGCGACCGCGACCGGCGCATCGTTGGCCGCGGTGATCGTCACGATGACCGTCGCGGTGGCGGTGCCGCCGTGACCGTCGCTGATCGTGTACGTGAAGGTCGTGACGCCGGTGGCGTTGGCCGCCGGCTGGAACGTCAGGCCGGTGCCACCGCCAGTGATGACCACCGTGCCGCTGGCCGCCTGCGTCACCGCGGTGATCGTGAGCGTGTCGAGATCGACGTCGACGTCGTTGCCGAGCACGTCGATCGCGGTCGCGGGAGCGTCCTCGGTGACCGTGGCCGCGTCGGCGACCGCGACCGGCGGATCGTTGACCGCCGTGACGGTGACCGTGACCGTGCCGGTCGCGGTGCCGCCATTGCCGTCGCTCACGGTGTACGTGAACGACGTCGTGCCGTTGAAGTTGGCGGCCGGCGTGAAGGTGACGCCGGTGGCCGTGAACGTCACGGTGCCGCCGCTCGGCTGGGTCACCGCGGTGATCGCGAGCGCGTCGTTCTCCGGATCGGTGTCGTTGGCGAGCACGTTGATCGCCGTGGCCGCGGCGTCCTCGAGGACGGTCGCAGCGTCCGCGACCGCGACCGGCGGATCGTTCACCGCGGTGACCGTCACCGTGACGGTGGCAGTGGCGGTGCCGCCGTTGCCATCGCTGATCGTGTAGTCGAACGCGTCGGTGCCGAAGAAGTTGAGCGCGGGCGTGTACGTGATCACGCCGGCGGCCAGCGTCACGGTGCCGTGGCCGGCCGTGCCCACCGCGGTGACCGAGACGGTATCGCCGTCGACATCGTTGTCGTTGCCGAGGACGGCGATCGTGGTCGCGGTCTCCTCGACGGCGGTGCGCGCGTCATCTCCGGCGACCGGAGCGTCGTTGACCGCGGTGACCGTGACGCTGACCGTCGCGGTGGCGGTGCCGCCGTCGCCGTCGTTGACCTTGTAGGTGAACGAATCGGGGCCGTTGTAGTCGAGCGCCGGCGTGTAGCGCGCCTCGGCGGCGATGAACACCACGGTGCCGTGCGCCGGCTGGGTGAACGATTCGACCTCGAGCGTGTCGCCGTCGAGATCGGTGTCGTTGAGCGTGACGTTGAGCGTCGCGAACGTGTCCTCGGCGGTGGTGATCGTGTCGTTGACCGCGACCGGCGCGTCGTTGACGTTGGTCACGTTGATCGTGACGTGCCCGATGTCGGTGCCGCCGAAGCCATCGTTGATCACGTAGTCGAAGCCGTCGGGGCCGAAGTAGTTGTCGGCCGGCGTGTAGGTGATGACGCCCGCGACCAGCGAGATCGAGCCGTGCTCCGGGGCGGTCACCGCGGTGACGGCGATCGGGTTGCCGTCGATGTCGCTGTCGTTGCCGAGCACGCTGATCGTGGTCGCGGTCTCCTCGGCGACCGTGGCGGTATCGTCGACGGCCACCGGCGGGTCGTTGTCGAGGCCGACGAACACCGTGACCACGGCGGTCGAGGTGCCGCCGTTGCCGTCGCTGATCGTGTAGCTGAACGTGTCGGTGTCGCTGAAGTTCAGCGCGGGCGTGTACGTCGCGATCGGGCCGGCAAACGCGACGGTGCCGTGCGCGCCCTGGGTGAACGACTGCACGGTCAGCCCGTCGAGGTCGGCGTCGGTGTCGTTCGCGAGGACGTTCGCGCTGACCGGGGTGTTCTCGTCGGTGCCGAGCGTGTCGGCGGTCGCGACCGGCGCGTCGTTGACGTTCGACACCGCGATCGTGACGTGGCCGGAGTCGGTGCCGCCGTTGCCATCGGACACCGTGTAGTCGAAGCCGTCGGGGCCGAAGTAGTTCGCGGCGGGCGTGTACGTGACGCTGCCGCCGGCGAGCTGGACGCTGCCGTGGGCGCCCTGGGTCACGGCGACGAACACCAGCGTGTCGGCGTCGACGTCGAAGTCATTCGCCAGCGCGGCGATCACGGTCGGCGTCTCCTCGACGACGGCGAAGGTGTCGTCGAACGCGATCGGCGCATCGTTGATCGCGGTCACCGACACGTCGACGGTCCCGACCGCGATGCTGCCGGTGCCGTCGGCGATCGTGTACGTGAAGCTGTCGGCCCCGTTGAAGTCGGCGACCGGGGTGTAGGTCGCGACCGTGCCGACGAACGTCACCACGCCGTGGCCGGGCTGGGTGAACGACTGCAGCGAGATGGCATCGCCATCCGCATCGGTGTCGTTTCCGAGCACGTCGACGGAGCCGGAGCCGTCCTCGGGGGCGGTGATCGTGTCGGTGTTCGCGATCGGGGCATCGGGGACGGCGG
>JAIOQA010000250.1 GCA_021413675.1 Deltaproteobacteria bacterium
CGCACCGGCGACCTCGCGCGCTGGCGCACCGACGGCGCGCTCGACTTCCTCGGCCGCGCCGACCAGCAGGTCAAGATCCGCGGCTTCCGTGTCGAGCTCGGCGAGATCGAAGCGGCGCTCCGCGAGCATCCGCTCGTCGAAGACGCAGCCGTTCGCGTATGGAAGCAAGCCGACGACGAGCCCAAGCGGCTGGTTGCTTGGCTCGTCGGGAGGGTCGGCGCGGTCGAGGTGCGCACGCATCTCGAGCGGCGTCTCCCCGAATACATGGTGCCTGCCAGCTACGTGTTCCTGCCTGCGCTGCCGCTCAACGCCCATCAGAAGCTCGATCACAAGGCGCTGCCGCCGCCCGACGATACGCACGGCGAGTTTGCCGCGCCGGCCACCGACGAGGAACGCGTGCTGTGTCGGATCTGGGAGCAGTTGCTCCACCTCGAACGGCTCGGCGCGGGCGACGATCTGCTCGTACGCGGAGCCGACTCGCTGCTGGCGTTGCAGGCGGCCATGCGGGCTCGCAGGTTCGGATATGCGATCGATCCGGAGGTCTTCGTGCAGCAGCGCACCGTGCAAGCGTGCGCGCCGAAGATGACTCGCTGCACGCCGAAGCTCGCGGCACCCGCTGCCGCCTCCCCAACAGACGGCCTCCCGCTGTCGGCGACCCAGCAGGCGATGCTCGTGCACTCCCTGCTGCGCGGAGCGCCGGACCTCTACCTGCAGCACATCGAGTTGCCGCTGACCGGGTCCGTCGACCCCGACGTCATGCACGGTGCGCTCGAAGCATTGGTGGCTCGACACGCCGCGCTGCGCGCGAGCTTCGCGGTCGACGACGACGGTGTGCCCCGTCAGCGGATCCACGAGCGCGTCGATCTCGCGTTCGCGTTCTGGGATCTGCGCGACCTCACCGCCGCGGCGCAGCGCGCGCGCTACGATGCGCTGCGCGACGAGGATCGACGCCACGGCTGCGAGGTCGGCTCCCCGGGCCTCGCCCGCTTCCGCCTGTTCCGAGAAGCCGACGACGCGTACCGGCTTGCGATCGTCCATCACCACATCCTGTTCGATGGCTGGAGTCTGTCGATCCTCGTCGAAGAGCTTCACGCGCTGTATCACGACCTCGCGTTCGATCGCCGCTCACTACGCTGGGCGGAGCCGCCGCCGAGCATCGAGTCGTACGTGCGTTGGTGCGAGGAACAGGACGGCGGGGCGCTGGCATCGTTCTGGCGCGCCGAGCTGGCGGACTTCGACGAGGTGACGACGTTCGGCTCGCTCGCTCGCACGCCCGAGGCGGCCACGTCGTTCGATCATCGCGAGTGCCACCTGCGGCTCGACAGCACCGAGGTCAAGGCGCTGTCCGCATTCGCGACCCAGCACGGACTCACGGCGAGTACGCTATTTCAAGGTGCGCTGAGCTTCCTGCTGAGTCGGCTCTGTGGCCGAGACGACGTGATGTTCGGCATGACGGTGTCGGGCCGACACGTCTCGTGTCAGCGTGCAGACGAACGCGTCGGTCTCTTGATCAATACCCTGCCCGTGCGCGCGACGCTCACGCCGGATGCTCCCGTCGTCTCGTGGCTGAGCGCACAGCAGGCGCGTCTCGCAGCGATTCGCGAGCACAGCACGGTCACGCATGAGCAGCTGCGCGCCTGCTGTCAGCTTCGCCCGGAAGCCGGACCGTTTCGATTGTTCGACTGCGTGCTCGTCTTCGAGAACTGTCCGGCGCCCACGCCCGCCGGTGGCGACTCGCACTTCGAGCTCGGCGAGGTCGAATTCTCGGTTCCCCTGCACGTCCCCGTCATGATCGCGGTGATCCCGACCGGCGACACGATCAGGCTGCAGCTGGGCTACGACTCGCGCCTGTTCGACGAGCCCGCGGCGCACTACCTGCTGAGCGCGCTGCGGCACGTCGTCTCGGAGCTGGTGCGGTGCGGCAGTCAGGGCACGCTCGGCGACGTCAGCCTCGCGACCGCCGCGGAGCTCGCGCGGCTCGTGCGGTGGAACGACACCACGACGCCGCGCCCCGATGACGACGACGTCGAAGGCGTGTTCGCCCGACAAGCCTGCGCGCGTCCCGAGGCCATCGCGATCGAGGCGGGCCCAAGACGCATCACGTACGGCGAGCTGCATCGCGACGCCGATGCGCTCGCGCGGCGACTCCGCCACTGCGGCATCGCCGAGGGCGATCGCGTCGCGCTGTTCCTCGAGCGCTCGCCCGAGTTCGTCACCGCGATGCTCGCCGTGCTTCGCGCCGGCGGATGCTTCGTGCTGCTCGGCGCGACCGATCCGAAGCAACGCATCGAGGTCCAGCTGGCTGACGCCCAGCCGGTCGTGGCCGTGACCACGCAGGCGCTCGCGTCGCGCCTGGGCGACGTGCCCGTGCTCTGCATCGATTCGCCCGCCGAGCTACCTGGCGTCGCGTTCGCGCCGGTCGGCGCCGACGTGCCGGCCTACATCATCTATACGTCGGGCTCGACGGGCACCCCGAAGGGCGTCGTCGTGTCGCGTGGTTCGCTTACGAACTACGCCCGCGCGGCGGTGGCCAATTTCGATCTCACGCCAGGTGATTGCGCGCTGCAGTTCGCGTCGATCACGTTCGACGCATGTCTCGAGGAGATCTTCTCGACGCTGCTGGCCGGCGCGACGCTGGTCCTGCGCGACGAGGAATCGAGCACCGACTTCCAGCACTTCTCGCGCTTTTGCACGACCCACGAGATCACGATCGTCAACCTGCCGACCGCGTTCTGGGACGGATGGATCGCCGAGATCTCGTCGTTGCCCGAGGGCGTGCGCCTCGTCGTGATCGGCGGCGATGCGGCGTCGCTGCCGGCACTGCGCCGCTGGCGAAGCGTTGCGCCGGCGTGTCGGCTGCTCAATACGTACGGACCGACGGAAGGCACGATCGTCGCGACCGCGCTCGACATCGCGAACTGGAACGACGACGCATTCCGTGGCGCCACGATCCCGATCGGAACCCCGGTGGCGAATGTCCAAGCGTGGGTGTGCGATCAGTGGGGACGAGCGCAACCCCCGGGTGTGCCTGGCGAGCTCGTCATCGCCGGTGCCGGCGTCGCGATCGGCTACCTCGGCGATCCGGCGCAGACCGAGGCCAAGTTCGTGGCTCCGGCTGCGGGCATGCCGTTCGCGAGCCGCGGGTACCGCACCGGCGATCGAGCGCGGTGGCTCGACGCTGGCGTGCTCGAGTTCCTCGGCCGCGTCGACGATCAGGTGAAGGTCAACGGCTTTCGCGTCGAGGTGCGCGAGATCGAGGCCGTGCTCGCGAGTCATCCCAACGTCAGGGCCGCGGCGGTCAAGGCGTTCCGGCGCGGCACTGCCGTCACAGTCGTCGGTTACGTGTGCGAGCGCGATCCGCTCGACCCCGCAGCCTATCTCGCGTATCTGCGCGACAGGTTGCCGCATTACATGTGCCCGAAGGATGTCGTGTCGGCGGCGGCGCTACCGTTGACGGCGACCGGCAAGGTCGACAAGAGCGCGCTCGCGATGCCCACGCCGAAGCGAAGGCCGCGGCGGGAGGTCGGCACTCACCTCGAAGAGATCGTGGTGTCGGTGTTCGGCGATACGCTGAGCGCTGCGGTCGAGCTCGCCGACGACTTCTTCGCGTTGGGCGGCACCTCGATCCTCGCCACGGTCGCGGTATCGCGACTGCGCAAGCTCGTCGCCACAGAGGTCCCCGTTCGCTGGCTGCTCCAGTATCCGACCGCGCGCGAGCTCGCCCGCGCGATCGCCGGCGACGCGCACGTCGCTCACACCTGCGCGATCCCGTTGAAGTCGGTCGGAGCGAAGCCGCCACTCTTCTTCGTTCCAGGTGCGTTCGGTTCGGTCGGCTACCTGCGACCACTCGCGCGCGTGCTTCCGGCGGATCGTCCCCTCTACGCCTTCCAGGCTCCCGGCGGCGACGAGAGCGCGCCACTCGACAACGTCGAGGCGCTCGCCGAGCACTACTGGCACGCGCTGCGCGCGGTCCAACCGGTGGGTCCCTACGCGGTGGCCGGGCACTCGTTCGGCGCCACCGTGGCGTTCGCGCTCGCGCGGCGGATCGTCCAGAGTGGCGCGTCCGTGGCCCACCTGTTCCTCGTCGATGGAGTGGCGCCGACGCTGCTGTCCGCGCAGTACGACCGCTCGGACGTGCTCGCCGAGTTCGCCGCAACCTTCGTGGCATCGCTTGGCATCGAGAGGGCCGTCACCGCTGCGGAGCTCGCCGACCTCAGTGGAATCGACGGCGATACGCTGCGGCGGTGGATTGCGGTCTTCGACGCGCACATGCGTGCCTTGCGCGATGTCGACACGACACCGCTCGCCGTGCCGGCGACCTTGATCAAGGCCGCCGAGGCGACGAGCCCGCTGCAGTTGCGCGACCACTGCTATGGCTGGGACGCGGCGCTCGCGGTCGGGGTGGTGACCAGTCCTGGCGATCACTTCTCGATGCTGAGCGCGCCGTTTGTCGGCCAGCTCGCCGGTACGCTCGAGGAGCTCATGCGATGAGGACTCACACCGTGCAGCTACGCTGGCTGTCGAGCGAGCCAGATCCGGCGCACGTCGCGCGCTGGTACGTGATGCTCGATCCCGAGGAGCGCGCGCGCGCCGATCGCTTTCGGTTCACGCCCGACAGGCACTCGTTCATCGCGGCGCACGCCCTGCTGCGCTCGATGCTGAGCGACGCGACAGGACGAGCGACGCGCACGTGGCGCTTCGTGACCAGTGCGTACGGTAAGCCCGCGCTCGCTCCATCGCTCTGCAACAGCGACTTGCAGTTCAATATCTCGCACACGCGTGGTTGGGTCGCCTGCGCCATCGCGCGTGTCGCGGTCGGCGTCGACGTCGAGGTGGTCGACCGCGACGCGGCCACCGAAGTGCGCGGGGTGTTCTCTCCGCACGAGGTGGGCCTGCTCGACGGGCAAGTCGGCGAGCAGATGGCGACCACGTTCACGCGGCTGTGGACTCTGAAGGAGGCGTTCATCAAGGCGACGGGCGAAGGCCTGCGCCGCCCGCTGGATTCGTTCTCGTTCGAGCTCGATCCCCTGCGCATCACGTTCCACGCGGATCGATATCCGGTGGCGGACAGCCGGTGGTGCTTCCTCGAGACGTCGTCGATTCCGGGCCGGCGCTTGGCCCTCGCTGTTCAGCACCTCGCACCCGAGATCGAGGCGCGACTCGCCACGCCCGAAGAGATCGGGGAGCGCCGACTCGCGGCGTAGGAAAGGACCTGCTCGTGTCTCGCACACCGTCACCAGGCCTCGGCCGTGACTTCTGGGTCTATCGTCTGGGGCAGCTCGCCTCGGTCATCGGCGACGCCGCCAACAAGCTCGCGCTCGCGTGGTGGATCCTCGACGCGACGGGGTCGGCGACCACGATGGCGACCGTGGTCGCGCCGGTGACCTTCGTCCAGCTGTTGCTGACCCCGCTCTTCGGTCCGATCGGCGATCGCTGCAGTCGCAAGCGCATTGCCATGCTCGGCGATGGCTGGCGGCTGGTGACGACGGCAGCGCTCGCGATGATGGCCCTGAGTGGCACGTTCCACCTCGGCGCGGTCATCGTGATCTCGCTGGTGCACGCTGTCGGCTCGGCGCTGTTCACGTCCGTCTCGCAGAGCATCATTCCGCAGCTGGTCGAGCCGGAGCACGTCGAGACCGCGATCGTTCGCGATCAGGCGATCACACCGGTCGGGACGATCATCGGTGGCGTCGTCGGCGGGATGGCGATCTCCATCCTCGGTCCCGGCGGGGCGCTCTTGATCGATGCCGGCACGTTCCTCCTCGCGACCGCGGCGACCGCGTCGATCGCCGCGACGCCGGTTCCCGTGTCCCCGCACGGATACAGCACACGCATGTGGCTCGACGAGCTCAAACAAGGCTTCCGCGTCGTGACGACCATTCGCGTCGAGCTCGGCGTCGCGATCCTGGCCGGCCTCCTCAACCTCGCGCTCGCGCCGCTCGACATCGCGCTCGCGTACTTCGTCAAGGAAGCGCAGCACCAGCCGGCATGGCTGCTGGGGCTGCTGGAGACGAGCATCAGTCTCGGCGCGATTCTCGGCGCGATGTCGATCGGCGCCATGCAACGCTACCTGCGCAAGAGCAGCCTGATCTTCATCGGCATCGCGACCAGCGGCGTCGTCACGATGCTCCTGCCGTGGATGTATGGCGTCGTGTTGCCAGTCTTGGCACTGTTGACCTTCGGCGTGTGCGTGATCGTCGCAAACATCCCGTTGAGATCGCAGACGACGATCGCGATGCCCGACGAGCTGCGCTCGCGAGCGACATCGGTGCGCACCTTCATCGGCGCGATCGCTGCCCCCGCCGGGATCGCGATGACCGGCTGGTTGGTCACGAATCTCGGGCTCGAGGCGACGCTGGTCGTCAGTGGGGGCGCGGTCTTCGCACTGTCGTTCGGACTGTTCCTGATCCCGAGCTATCGCGCGTTCTTCGACGCGAGCGCCGCGGACGCGTCGCGCTTCTACAAGCAGTACTATCCGCAGGCGTTCGCGTCGTCCGAGGCCTCGCCGAGCGCGCCGAGAGATGGAGCTGCTGCATGAGGTTTGGTTTCGAACCTTCCCTGCCCACCGCGCTGGTCCGCGTGACGCGCTCGACAGGCGACTGCGTTCTACAGAAGCGCGTCGTCGACGACGACGTCGTCGTCTACGAGCTGATCCTCAATGGCAAGCTCTTGATGGATTCCCGTGAGCACGCCAGCGAGGAGTCGCTCGCGGAGATCGGGCTGCGCGAGTGTGGTGGCGAGGGGCTCGTCGTGCTCGTCGGCGGCCTCGGGTTCGGCTACACCCTGCAAGCGGTGTTGCGCGACGCGCGGGTTGCGCGCGCGCTTGTCGTCGAGCTCGAGCCGCTCCTTGTCTCGTTCCTTGCGCGCGAGGATGTTCGTGCCGAGCTGGGGGCTCCCGACCTCGCCGATCGTCGCGTGGTCGTGCATGAAGGAAACGTTCGCGTTGCGATCGCGGAGGCGGCGCTCGGCGCCTACGATCTGATCCTGCTCGACGTCGACAACGGGCCGGAGTCGCTCTCCGCGGTCGGCAATGCCGAGCTCTACTCGGATGCCGGCCTGCGTGAATGCCGGGCTGCGTTGCGGCCGGGGGGGGTGCTCGCGATCTGGTCGTCGGAGCCGGCGCCCGAGTGCCTGCGCCGACTCCGAGCATGTTTCGTCGACGTGCGCGAATGGATCGTTCCGGTCCGCCGCGCGCATCGGTTGATCGACTATAGCGTTCTTATCGCTCGTGCGCCCGTGGAGGCACGTAGATGACCGACGAAGTCCCATCCCCTGACTTGTTCTTCGCCACGGCGAGCGCGTACGAACGCACCTTCGCGCTGCGCGCTGCGATCGAGCTCGAGATGTTCACGCACGTCGCCGCCGGCCAGCGGACGGTCGGCCAGATCGCGGAGGCGTGTAACGCGTCTTTGCGCGGCGTGCGGATCCTCCTCGACTACCTGACCGTGCTCGGCTTCTTCACGAAAGACGGCGACCACTACCACAACGCGCCGCACGCCGAAGCATTCCTGAGCCGCCGCTCGTCGGCGTATGTCGGAGCTGCGATCGACTACATCACGAGCCCCGCGCTGCTCGAATGCTACGAGACGCTGACCACCGCGGTGCGCAAGGGAAGAACGGCTGCTTCGCGTGGCGGGATCTTGCTCCCCGACAACGAGATCTGGGTCACGTTCGCGCGCGGCGTCGGGCCGGCGGTGCGGCTGTCCGCCGGCATGCTGGCGCGCCTCGTGACAGGCGAGCGCGATCGGCCGTTGCGCGTGCTCGACGTCGCCGCCGGCCACGGCCACTACGGGATCGCGATCGCGCGCCGCTTTCCCAACGCGGTCATCACCGCTCTCGATTGGGCAAACGTGCTCGCCGTCGCCTCGGAGAACGCGGTGGCTGCCGATGTGGCGGGGCGTTATCACTTGATTCCTGGCAGCGCGCTCGAGGTCGATTGGGGCGGACCGTACGATGTCGTCCTGCTCGTGAACTTCCTGCACCATTTCGACGCGGCTACCAACGACCGGCTGGTCGAGCGCGCGTATCGGGCCCTCTCGCCGGGCGGTCAGGCGATCATCCTCGAGTACCTCGACGCACCCAGCGAGCCGCCGACGCTCGAGGTCGCCGCGTTCGCCCTCAATTCGCTCGCCGCCACGGAGGCGGGCGACGTGTACAGCCTCGAAGACTACGAAGCCATGTTGGCCCGGGCAGGCTTCCCGCGCAGCCTGCGCCGCAGCGCCCTCGCGTTCCCGCAACAGCAGGCGCTCGTGACGTACAAGGCGGTGGGCGAGTGATGACCACCAATCGGTGGATCGGGCCGTACCAGGCGCGTCCGGCCGCGGAGCGGCGCTTGTTCTGCTTCCCGTACGCGGGCGGCAATGCGTCCGCCTTCTGGGGATGGTCGGCCGCGTTCAGTCGCGATGTCGAGGTGTGCCCGGTGCAGCTGCCGGGTCGAGCCACGCGCCCGTTCGAGACGGCATTTCAGTCGCTGCACGAGCTCGTGCCGGTGCTCGCCGATCAGCTCGATGGCCTGTTCGACCGGCCATTCGCGTTCTACGGGCATAGCATGGGCGCGCTCCTCGCGTTCGAGTTGGCGCACGAGCTCCGCGCACGTGGTCGGACGCAGCCGATGGCGCTGTTCCCCGCCGCGCACCTGGCGCCCGCGATCCCGCATCGCTTCGGCATCGCGGAGCGCACCGACCTCGAGCTCATCGCATACGTCAAGCGGATGAGTGACCAGCCCGAGTTACTCGACCACCCCGAGCTCTTGAGACTGCTCCTGCCTACCCTGCGCAGCGATCTCTCGGTGTGCGATTCGTACGCGTATCAGCGCCGACCCAAGCTCGACTGCGCCGTCACGGTGTTCGGTGGAATCGCAGATTCGATCGCGCGCGTCGACCTCGAAGCTTGGCAGGCCGAGACCACAGGACCGTTCGCGGTCGAGATGCTCCCGGGACGCCACTTCTTCCTGAACACAGCGCGCGATGCGCTGCTGCAAAGCTTGTCCCGTCGACTCGGTTGACCGTTCTTGCCGCTTGTCACCTTTTGACAAGCCGCGCACCTCATGTCTACTGCCTTCGGAACGCGCTGCAACGCTTGCGGCGCCAGTTGCCCGCGGCTTGTCCTGCCACGACGGCAACGCGAGTCGGCGGCGTCCACCAATAGGTAACGTCCTTGATGCGATCTATCTTCCTCGAGGGTACGCGCTCGTGAGAGTCGTCGTCGTCGGTGCCGGGCTCGCAGGCTGCTTGTTCGCGATGTTGCTCGCGAAACGCGGCGCCCGGGTCACCCTGTTCGAGCGCAATCCCGACCCGCGTCCGCCCGAGGGCCGCGCAGGATCGTCGTCGTCGATCAACCTGACGCTGGTCGAGCGCGGGTTCGCTGCACTCGCCGCCGCAGGCCTACGCGACCAGGTGCGCGCGATCTCGGTCCCGGTCAACGGCCGTTGCATCCACGTCGACCGGCATGACCAGGAATACCAGCCGTACGGCAATCCCGGCGAGGCGCTGCGCTCGGTGTCGCGCGCGACGCTCAACAAGCTGCTGCTCGACGCCGCCGCACGCACCCCCGGCGTCGAGTTGCGGTTCGGTCAGCGCTGCATCGAGCTCGACGTCGAGCAAGGCCGGCTCGTGTTCGAATCGGCGGCGAACGGGACGCGTTACGCGCACACGGCAGACCTGATCGTCGGCGCCGACGGCGCGCGGTCGACGGTGCGCCTGGCGCTGCAGCGGCGTCACGGCGTCAACTTCTCACAGCTCTATTCGCGCCATACGAACAAGGAGCTGCGCATCCCCGCCGAGTACGCACGGCGTGCCGGGCTCGCGAATGATGCGCTCCACGTCTGGCCGCGCGGCGACCTCATGCTGCTCGGGTTCCCGAACGTCGACGGCGATATCACGTGCACGCTGCAGCTTCCGAGCACAGACAGTCCGACGTCGTTCGCCGCGATCCGCACCGAGCGTGGCTTGTTGCGGTTGTTCGAGGAGCACTTTGCCGATGCGTTGCCGCTGATCCCCGACCTCGTGCGTGACTTCTTCGACCACCCCGAGATCCCGATGGTCACGATTCGTTGCGAGCCGTGGTCCTGCGCCAGGGTGACGCTGATCGGCGATGCCGCGCACGCCGTGTGGCCCGCGTACGGCCAAGGCGCGAACGCGGCCTTCGAGACGTGCACGATCCTCGACGCATGCCTCGCGCGGAACGGCTCCGACCTCCGCAAAGCGCTCGCCGAGTACGAGCAGCTGCGGCGCCCGGACACGAACGCGATAGCCGACCTCTCCGAGCGGCACTTCACGGAGCTGCGTAGTCATCTCCGCGATCCGAGGTTCTTGTTGCGCAAGCGGATCGAACGCAGGGTGCGATCACTGTTCCCCGAGCAGCGCTCGCTCTACGAGCGCATCGCGTTCACCGTCACGCCCTACGCGGAAGCGATCCGGCAGGATGTCCAGTTCCGCCGCGTCGTCGACGCGATCTGCGCGTCCGACGAGCTGTGCGCCGATGTCGAAGGCGCTGCCCTGGAGCGCTTCATTCGCGCGCATTTCGCAACGGCGAGCGAAGAGCACGCCTCCGCTTGACCGCGGTGTGAAGCACCCCGGCTGCGCTCGCGCAGTCGCACGACCACGACGGTGCGGGGTTCTCCGCGGCCGTCACCGACGATATTCCCAAAAGGTGGGCGATGGAGACCAACGATCTGAAGACACTCTCGCTGCGATATCACCCGTCCGTCGAGGTCGGGAAAACGTCTGGCGTTCGCTCGCCTCCCCGCGCGCAGAGCGCGGCGATCTATGTCCACATTCCGTTCTGCGCGACGCGCTGTCACTTCTGCACGTTCGCGATCGTGACCGGAAAACTGGTCAACCATGACCTCATGGAGGAGTACCTCGTCGCACTCGAGAAGGAGGTCGCGTTCTACGCGGCGATGCTGCGGGAGCGGCGCGTGCGCATCGAAACCATCCAGATCGGCGGCGGCACGCCGACGATCCTCAGCACCACTCAGCTCGAGCGCCTCTTCGCGCTCCTGTTCGAGAAGCTCGATTGCTCGGCGCTCACCGAGATCATCGTCGAGGGCTTCCCGACGACGATCACTAAGGACAAGGTCAACGTCCTGGCGCGCATCGACTGCCTGAAGCTGAACATCGGCATCCAGACGTTCAACGAGAACAACCTCGCGAACGTTGGTCGCAAGCACTCGCTGTTCGACGCCGCGTCGACGGTCAAGCTCGCGAAGGACTCGAACATCAAGTCGGTCGGCGTCGACATCATCTTCGGGCTGCCCGGCAGCGACAACGACGATGTCATCAACGACGTCGACACGATCGCGGCGCTCGGCGTGGACCACCTCGCCTTGTATCCGCTCTGGGTCTACGAGGGCACGCCGGTCGAGCGCAAGATCCACCGCGGTGATCTGGTGCGCACGCGTCTGACCGGCCTGCAGCGACAGCTCGCGACCGGCATGGGGTTGCTCGCCGAGCATCGCTTCGAGCGCTACACCGCGTTCCACTACACGCGCTCCGAGGCGCACAAGCACGGCTACGGCTTGTGGCAGATGGCAGCCCGTGAATGGCTTGGCTTCGGCATGGCCGCGATGAGCTACTCGAACGGCGAGGTCGTCTTCAACGAGCGCAACCTGGGCCGGTACATCGAGAAGGTTCGCGCCGGCAGCGTCGATACCGGCTCGGGCCAGCGGTTCTCGCGCGACGAGGAGATGCGCTTCGCGCTGCAGTACGGCTTGCGGCTTCGCCACTATCCGACGGCGCCGTTCAAGGACCAGTTCGGCTGCGACATCCGCGACGCGTTCGGGCCGGAGCTGCGCTACCTCACCGAGCGCGGGCTGATCACGTGCGACGACCGCGAGATCGATCTCACGTCGGACGGGATCCTGATGCTCGGCGCGATCGAGAAGTACGTCACGAGAGAGACCTCCACGATCGCATCCGACGAGACGTGAGGAGCTCCGTCATGAAGCAAACGATCGACTGCCTGGTCGTCGGCCATCATCAGATGCGCTTTCCGACGTTCGTCGACAGCATCCGCCAGCTCGGCGAAGACTCGGGAGCATACCGGGACATCTGCACGAGCTTCTATCAGCACGACGGGGAAGCGGTCTCGTGTGCGGACTACTTCAACCAACACCATCGGCGTCCCGACGAGTCGGAATTCACGTACGACAACATCTTCAGCGCGACGATCGCGTATCTCTGCACGTTCCTGAACAGACGCGGCCTGACCAGCGACTACATCAATGCGTATCGCGAGGGCCGCGCAGCCTTGATCCAGAAGCTGCAGACCTACCGCGTGCGCACGGTCGCGGTGACGACGACGTACTACGTGGTCGCGCTACCGATCACCGACATCATCGAAACAGTGCGGCGGTATTCGCCCGAGACGAAGATCATCATGGGCGGTCCGTTCGTCACCACACAGCACAAGATCCACGACCGCGAGTCCTTCCAGTTCACGCTCGAGCAGATCGGTGCCGACTACTACATCGTCAGCTCGCAGGGCGAGCAGGCGCTCGTCAACGTCATCCGTGCGATCATCTCTGGAAAGTCCGGCGCTGGCATCGCCAATTGCCTCTATCGCAATGGCGCGGGCTTCGTCGCCAACACGCTCGAGACCGAGTCCAGCGAGCTCGGCAAGAACATGGTCGACTGGTCGCTGTTCAGAGCGGACGTCGGTGACCAGGGCCGCAAGATGGTGATGGTCCGGACCGCGATCTCGTGCCCGTTCGCGTGCAGCTTCTGCAGCTTCCCCGTCCACGCCGGCGCGTACAAGTACCTCGACCCGGGCCAGGTGAAGTCCGAGCTCGACGAGATCGAGCGGCTCGGCGACGTCCGCAGTGTCACGTTCATCGATGACACCTTCAACGTCCCGATCGGCCGATTCCGCGAAATGCTCCAGATGCTCGAGGAGCGTCGATACAAGTTCAAGTGGAACTGCAATCTGCGGCTGCAGCATTGCGACGAGGAGATCATCGCGCAGATGCGCAAGGCCGGCTGCGAGGGCGTGTTCCTCGGCATCGAGTCGGGCAGCGACACGATCCTGTCGAACATGAACAAGAAGTCGCGTGTCGAGGCCTACCGCCGCGGCATCCAGCAGCTGCGGCAGCACGGGATCATGAGCTACGCCTCGTTCATCGTCGGATTCCCGGGCGAGACCGAGAGCACGATCCGCGAGACGATCGATCTGATCGAGACCGCGCAGCCGGACTTCTTCCGCGCCCAGCTCTGGTACTACGACACGACGACGCCGATCCATCAGCAGGCGGCGAAGTACAAGCTGACGAATTCGCAGTTCGAATGGTCGCACAGCACGATGACCTCGCGGGAGGCCGTGTGGTGGATCGATCACCTGCACCGTCGCATCGAGGGCTCGGTGTGGCTGCCCCAGAACGACTTCGACTTTCCGAGCCTGTTCAACCTGCTCAGTCGAGGCTGGAGCGTCGACGGCATCAAAGCGATGCTGCGATCGTTCAACGACAAGGTCCGGCGAGCACTGAGCTCGCCTGCCGCACCTGCTCATGCCTTGGACCTGGACTCGCAGCTGCTCCTCAGCGCTGCACTGAAGTTCTGATCTGGGCGAGCGCAAACCGGAGCGTATGCGGATGAACGATCTGTTGTCGGCCGACACACTCAAGAACCAGCAGGCGATGTACTGGCGCAACCGCGGCGTGGACGCGTCGGCGTGCGTGTCGCTGATCCAGCGCTTGTCGGTCGACCGTCCGCGATCCGGATCGACCCGGTGCGCGATCGAGCTCGAGCTGAGCGATGACGCGACGGACAACCTTCGTCGAATCTCGGGCGGCTCGGACGTCGCGCTCTTCATCCTGCTCGTCACCGCGTTCAAAGCGGTCGTGGCGCGATTCACGGGCGAGTCGCTCGTCGCCGTGCTGTCGCCGGTCTACCGCAAGGCCGAGACGAACGGTGCGTGCGGGCGCAGCGACTACGTGCTGTTCCAGGACCGCGTGAATCTGGCCGGCGGCCTGAAGGAGAACGCGTTCGTCACGCAACGCACCGTGATCGGCGCGTATTCGAACCAGGACAGCTTCGCGGTCGAGGTCGGGAAGCGCAGCTTGATCGACGAGCATGCCTTGCTCATGTTCGACTCGCTCCACGACGCGGCCGTGGCAGAGCGCTCTCCTCTCGCGATCCGCGTCGGTTGGCGTGGGCGAAAACTGGTCGGCAGCGTCGTCTTCGATCCGGACCTGGTGCAACGGCGGGTCGTCGTAGAGCTCGCCGACCACCTGACCAACGTGATCGAGCAGAGCAGCTGCGCTACGTCCAAACGATTCTGCGAGATGGAGTGGCTCTCCGACGAGACGGGGCGGCTCGGACAGGGGCCCATACGCCCGATCGAGAGCTGCGCGCTGCACGAGCTGTTCACGAAGCAGGCGAGGCAGACCCCGAGCGCAACCGCACTTATCTGCGGCGAGCGCAGCGTGAGCTACGCCGAGCTCGACGAGCTCAGCACTTGCCTCGCGCGTGGGCTCGTCGCGCGTGGCGCCGTGGCAGGTGACTTCGTGGCGCTGCCGTGCACCCGAAGCGTGGAGATGGTCGCGGCGATCTTGGCGGCCGGCAAGGCCGGCGCCGCGTTCGTGCCGATCAGCCCGGAAACCCCCGACATGCGCCTGGCGGCGATCCTCGCTGCGACCGGGCCTCGCTGCGTGTTGACCGACCTCGAGCGCCGCATCCCCGGGGAGACCCCCGTGCTGTCGATGGCCGAGGTGCTCGCGTCGGCCGACGACGCCATCCTCCCCAGCGTTGCGCCCGAGGCCGCGGCCTACGCGATCTTCACATCGGGATCGACGGGGGTGCCCAAGGGGGTCGTGATCGAGCATCGCGGCATCGTCAACGCGGTTACGTGGCGAATCACCGCCTACGGGCTGTCGCCGGCTCACCGCGCGCTGCTCGTCCTGGCGCCCAACTTCGACGGCTTCACGCTGAACCTCTTCTCCGCGCTCGCCGCCGGTGCGACGACGGTGCTCGTGCGTGACGACGACGTGAGGTCGGCGTCGGCGCTGGTCGAGACGCTGCGCGCGCACGCCATCACGCAGATGGCCGTGACGCCCGCGTTGTTTCACGCGATGCTCTCAGAGGCGACCGGCTCTGACCTGTCGTCGTTGGCGAGCGTCACGCTGGCTGGCGACGTCACGCGTCCCGCGACGATCGCACTGTGCAGGTCGTTGCGAGCGGATCTACGGCTCTGCAACGAATACGGCCCGACCGAGAACTCCGTCGTGTCGACGTTCGAGCCGAACATGGAGGTCGACACCGCCGGCGTGATCGGCAAACCGATCGACAACGTCGCGGTCCACATTCTCGACGAGGAGCTCCGACCGGTTCCGCTCGGGGTGTACGGTCAGATCGCGCTCGCTGGCCCCGGGCTCGCGCGTGGGTATCTCAACGACGCGGACGAGACGGCGAAGCGCTTCCTGAGCCGGCGCGGTCAACGGATCTACCTGACCGGAGACATCGGGCGATGGCGGCCGGACCACACGATCGAGTTCCGTGGTCGCGTCGATGATCAGGTCAAGGTCCGTGGGTTTCGCATCGAGATCGAGGACATCCGGCGCCAGCTGCTGTCGCACGATGGCGTGAAAGAGGCGGTGGTGTTCGTCGACGACGCGACGGGGGACCCCGCGATCATCGCCTGCTTTACCGAATCCTCCGCCGTCGATCCCGATGCCCTCTTCGACCACCTGCGGGCGCGCCTACCGGGTTACATGGTGCCCGCCGAGGTCGTGAAGCTCGACCAGATCCCGTTGACAGAAGTGGGCAAGTACGACCTCGTCGAAGTTCGCGCGCGCGTCGGCGCCGAGCGCGTCAAGACGGACGAGCTCGCGGCGACCGACGTCGAGCAGCGACTCGCGGCGATCTGGTCGAGGATCCTCGGCGTCGAGCAGATCGGGGTGAACAAGAGCTTCTTCGCTCTCGGCGGGCACTCGCTGAAAGCGACGCGGCTGCTCACCAGGATTCACGCCGAGTTCGGCGTCGTGCTGGCGCTCGAGGAGATCTTCAGGTCGAACACCATCCGGCAACTGGCGGCGATCATCGAACGCGACTGGGCGAACCCGAGCGCGACGATCAAGCTCGTCGGGGAGCGGCCCACCTACCCTGTGTCATCGGCACAGCAACGCATGTTGGTGCTCGCGGCGGACGAGACGTTGCAGCGCAGCTACGGCGTGCCGATCGTGCTCGAGATCGCCGGCGAGGTCGACGTCGATCGGCTCGAGCACGCCGTCAACGCGGTCGTGCAACGACATGACGGGCTGCGCACATACTTCCTGTGGGAGGGCAACCGGCCGATGCAGGCCATCGGCCACGGCAAGGTCGTCATCCGTCGCCATACGATCACGGCGGCCGACGATGTCGGGGAAGCGATCCGCGGTCTGAGCACACGGTTCGATCTGGCGAGCGCGCCGCTCTTGGCCGTGACGCTGGTCGACGCGGGCGACCGCAAGTACCTCCTCATCGAGCTCCATCATGTGATCGTCGACGAGGCGTCGCTCGCGATCTTCTTGAGCGAGGTGCAGCAGGTCTATGGCGGTGCCGAGCTGCCACCGGCACCTTCGACCCGGTATGTCGACTACGCCGTATGGCAGCGGGAGCGCCAAGCGTCTCCGGCGTACCTCGAGAAGCTCGCGTACTGGAAGGACAAGCTCGCTGGCGCGCAGCTCGGACCGATCGCGCTCCCTCTCGAGGTCGACGATGACGCCGAGCCGGGCGCCGGCGGTCAGCATGTCCTGCGCCTCGACGAGGGCCTGACGCGCTCGATCCGCGACCTGTGCCGCGCCCAGGAGCTGACCCAGTTCATGTTCTTCGTGGGCGCGTTCGCCGCCCACCTGCATCGCCTGACCGGTCAGGACGAGATCGTGATCGGTAGTCCGATCTCCGAGCGATTTCGTCCCGAGACGCGCGGCGTGATCGGCCTGTTCCTCAACACGTTGCTCCTCCACCACCGAATCGATGCTTCCATGACGGCGGCGAGCTTCTTGCAGACCGTCAAGAAGCAGCTCCTGCTCGACGTCGCGAACTCGGAGGTGCAGCTCGAAGACGTGCTCGGCAGCCTCGCGGTGAAGCGATCCCTCGACAATCGCGCTGCCTTCAACGTGGTGGTCGCGGCCGTCGAGGAAGGCGTCGGCACGCTGCAGCTCGGTGATGCCGAGTTGCGTGCGATCGACGTCCACAACGGCACCGCGAAGTTCGACCTCTTGCTCGAGGTCCGCGCCTCCGACGACGACCTGCGCCTGGTGTTCGAGTACGCGCGTGGCCGCCTTCGCCGCTCGACGGTCGAGGCATTGGCGGAAGGTCTCGTGGCGGTACTGCGCATCATCGTCGCGGCACCGGAGACGCTGCTCGCGAGCCTTCCGCCGCAGGTGCCGTGGCGCACCGACACGCCACCAGCGGACGCCGCGAGCTCGCCAGAGCCCACGGACTGGCCGACGCCCGTGCGCAGCTCGCTCGAGGCCGATCTGATCGACACCTGGGCGACCGTGCTTGGAATCGCCCGGGACCGGGTCGCCCGCACCGACAGCTTCTTCATGCTCGGTGGCGACTCGCTCGGCATCATGCTCGTCGCCAAGGCCGTCCGCACCTGGGGCTACTCGGTCAAGCTCGGCGAGCTCTTCGAGCACGACACGATCGAGAAGCTCTGCACGCTGCTGCGGAAACAGGCGTCATGAAGAACGAGTGTCGAGACCGGAGCCTGGTGCTTCCGCTGTCGCCGGTGCAACAGGGCATGTACTTCCATCACCTGCACAAGAAGAACCGCGTCTACCTCGAGCAGATGCTGTGTGACGTCGATGGGCCTGTCGAGCTGGCGACCGTCGAGCGCAGCCTCAACAAGCTCGTCGAGGCGCACGAGTGTCTGCGCACGGTGTTCGTCAACGATGACTACGAGGGCCCGCGCCAGAGGGTCCTGCCGTATCGCTGGCGGCCGTTGCGCTATCGCGACCTGTCGAGCGAACGCGACCCCGAGACCGCGTTCGCGCAGCACGCCGCCGACGAGATGGAGCGCAACCTCGCTCTGGACGCCGAGACTTCGCGCTGCGAGCTCGTGAAGCTAGGGCCCGAGCGGCACGCGTTCCTGTGGACCTACCATCATCTGATCATGGATGCCTGGGCGGTCAGGCTACTCCAGGATCAGTTCTGCGAGGCGTATCTCGGTGTATGGAAGGACTCGCCTCGTCCGCCTTACCGCCGCTACCTGGAGTGGATCGAGAACCAGAACGAGCAGAAGGCGCGAGCGTACTGGACAAAGTACCTCCAGCATCATGCCTGTCACGCGGACGCCGTGCTTCCCGCGGCCGACGTCTACGAGAACCAGGTCACGGTGACCGTCGAATGCGGTGCACGCGGGCGCGAATTGCTCGGCACCCTCGCACGACGTCACCGCGCCACCGTCAACCACGTCCTGCTCGCCGCCTGGGGCACGTACGTGCTCCAGCACTTCCAGAAGGCCGAGGCGATCTTCGGCTGCGTGGTCTCCGGGCGGATGATCCGTCTGCCCGAGGTGGACCAGATCGGCGGCGTGTTCGTCAACGCGATTCCGATCTACGTCCGCGAGACCGAGACCGTGACGAGGACGGTCGCCGAGATCCGGCAGCACATGCTGGTGTCTTCGGAGTACGCGTTCATGTCGCTGAGCGACGTGATGGCATTCGGCAACACGACGCCGGCGAGCGTGCTCAGCGTGGTGAACTTCCAGATCGACCATGTCGAGCTGCGCGGCGGTGCCGCGGCGTCGCTGCCGTTCCGTGTCCGTAACATTCGGTACAACGAGCAAGCTCACTACGACGTGTACCTAGACGTGTACGTCCGCGAACGCGGTCTGACGCTCGCGGTCCACTATGACGCGCGCAAACACGCCTTCGACGCCCACGCGGTGCAGCGCGCGCTGACGCGGATCCTCGAGCGGTTCGAGGCGAGCGCCGACGCAGCGCTCGGCGATGTTGCGCTCGGCGACAGCGAGCTGGCGTATGGCGCGCTCGACTTCGGCTAGTCGCACACGAGAAGCGAGAGGAGAGAACGATGGAATCAGTCTTGAAGGACATGTGGTGCAAGCTGCTCGATGTCAGCTCGGTATCGAGCGCGAGCAACTTCTTCATCGACGGCGGGGACTCGGCCAAGCTGGTCAGTCTCGCGATGGAGATCAATGAGCGGTTCTCGATCGAGATACCGCTGATGGCGATCTTCGAAGCCCAGAGCTTCGGAAATCTGACGGCCGAAGTCAGCAGGCGACTCGCGCAAGCGCGCCCGAACGAGGTCCGATGAGCGACGTCCAGTACGACGACTTCCTGTCTCGCATCTACGACGAAGCACCGTACTTCGGCCGCGAGCGAGCGCGCGAGCTCGAGCAATACAACGCGTTCTACTTCGCGCATCTCCACGACAAGAGCCGGCGCATCCTCGAGATCGGCTCGGGCACCGGCATGTTGACCGTGCCGCTGGCGCGTGCGGGGTTTCTCGTCGACAGCGTCGACATCTCGTCGGCAATGCACGAGGTGCTCGCCGAGAAGCTGAGCGCCGAGGATGAATCGGTTGCGCGCCGCGTCCGGCGAATTCTTGCGGACGCGACGACGCACGTCGGCGAGGAGCCCTATGACACGATCGCGATGCCCGAGGGCGTGGTGATCGCACTTCCGTCTCGCGAGCTGCAAATCGCGTTGTTCGAAAGCTGCCACCGTAACCTGCGCGTCGGGGGGCGCCTCTATGCCGACTTCGCGCAGCCGCGGTGGAAGGTCGTCTACGAGCAGACGCTGCAGGAGCACACGCGCTTCCGGATGCACAGTGGTGACGAGTACCTGCTGTCGGTGACGTTTCGAAACGATCGCCACACGCAGATCGAGGAGTGGGACGTGGTGTTCGCGAAGCAGGGCGTTCCGCCGGAGCCGATCGAGGTCAAGGTCAGCTTTCGTTTCCTGTCCTATTCGGAGCTCCAGTTCATGCTCGAGCGTTGCGGCTTCAAGGTGATCGCGATCGACGTGAATCACTCGCACGGGCGAGGGTTTGCGGTGATCGCCGAGAAGGTATGACGATGGACGCTCGACGCATCAGCGGGCTCCGGTACGTCGATGACGCGATCGCGATCGACGCCGACCTCGCGCCGTGTATCCACCACCTGTTCGAGGCGCGCGTGGACGACAATCCCGGCGCGATCGCCGTCATCGTCGACGGCGACGATGGGAGCCGCGAAGCCGTCACGTACGCAGAGCTCGACTGCCGCGCAGAAGCGTTCGCGCGGTCGCTGCGCAGCGAAGGCGTGGGACCGGGTTCGCTGGTCGGGCTGCTCGTCGAGCGCTCGGTAGACATGATCGCCGGGTATCTCGGCGTGCTGAAAGTGGGCGCCGGTTACGTTCCGCTCGAGCCCACGCATCCGCTCGATCGCCTTCGCTTCGTCGCCAGCGACACGCGCATGGCGGTGTTGCTCTCGTCGCGTCGCGTCGCGTTCGCCGGCGAGCTCGGCGTGCCGCGCGTCGTGTGCGTCGAGGACGCGGCCGCGACCATCCCGTTGACCCGCCTGCGGGGCGAGCGCTCCGCGACCGGCGACGACATCGCGTATGTCATCTACACCTCGGGTTCGACCGGCCAGCCGAAGGGGGTCGTCGTCGCGCACCGCTCGGTGGTGAACCTCGTCGAGAGCATGCGCGAGTGCCCGGGAATGACGGCCCGCGACCGGGTGCTCGCGGTCACCACGTTGACGTTCGATCTTGCCGTCTCGGAGGTGGTCCTGCCCCTCACCGTCGGCGCGACGATCGTGCTGGTCACGGGTCGTGCGGTGGCGGATGGTCATCGCCTCGTCCAGATCATGCGCGAGCATGACGTCACGGTTGCGATCGCGACGCCGGCGACCTGGCGTCTTCTCCTCGAGGCCGGCTGGCGCGGCGGCGACCGCTTCACGGCGATCTGCGGCGGCGAAGCACTGCCGCAGGAGCTCGCGGCCTCCCTGCTGCCACGCGTGCGGGCCCTGTGGAACGCGTACGGGCCTACCGAGACGACGGTGTGGTCGACGTTCTGGCGCGTCGAACCGGGACGCGTGCTCATCGGCCGTCCGATCGCGAACACCCAGATCCACGTCCTCGACGCGGACATGAAGCCCGTCCCGATGGGGGGCGTCGGCGAGATGTACATCGGCGGTGACGGCGTGACGAAGGGGTACCTGAACCGGCCCGAGCTCACCGCCGAGCGCTACGTGCCCGATCCATTCTGCGCCGGCGCGACCCTGTACCGTACCGGCGATCTCGCGCGCTACGTGCCCGGCGGCGACCTCGAGTGCCTGGGCCGAACCGACAGCCAGGTCAAGCTGCGCGGTCATCGGATCGAACTCGGCGAGATCGAGAATGCGCTCGCGCAGCATTCGGCGATTCAGCAGGCCGCCGTGATCCTGCGGGAGGACCGGCTCGTCGCCTACTACGTGGCGGCCGGCGCGACGTCGCACGCTGACATTCGCGCTCACCTGCGAAGCACGCTCCCCGAGTACATGGTTCCGCAGAGCCTTGTTCGCCTCGACGCGATGCCCTTGACGCCGAACCGCAAGATCGATCGCAAGGCGCTGCCGGTGCCGGCCCGCGTTCGCTCCGGCGCCGAGGACCTCATCGAGCCGTCGACGCCCGTGGAGCGCACGCTCGCGCGCGTGTTCGCACACGTGCTCGACCTCGATCAGGTCGGCGCCGGCGACAGCTTCTTCGAGCTCGGCGGCACGTCGTTGCTCGCGATGCGCGCGATCTCACTTCTCGAGAAAGAGCACAGCCTGGTCGTGCCCGTGCTCAAGCTGTTCCAGTACCCGAAGGTCGCCGACCTGTCGCGCTGGATCGACCAGCAGGGTGACGTGACCACGACCGGCGACGCGCGCCGGCGCGGCCGCTGCGCCACCCCACCAGCGCCGCGCGCGCCGATCGCAATCGTCGGCATGGCGGGCCGGTTCCCCGGCGCTCGCAACGTCGACGAGCTCTGGAGGAATCTCGTCGCGGGGCAAGACACGGTCGCGCGGTTCTCGGATGCCGAGCTCGACCAGGAGATCGACGACGTCACGCGCCGTCATCCGCGGTACGTCAAAGCCCGCGGCATCATCGAAGACGCGGACAAGCTCGACGCCGCGTTCTTCGGGCTCACGCCGGCGGAAGCCACGGTGATGGATCCGCAGCACCGCGTGTTCCTCGAAGCGTCGTGGACCGCGCTCGAGCACGCCGGCCATACGCCTGAGGCTTTCGACGGGCGGATCGGCGTATTCGGCGGTGTCTACCAAAACACGTACCTGGCGTCGAAGATCCTCGCCGAGCCGACGCTCGTCGACCGCATCGGCGCGTTCCAGGTCATGGTGCTCAATGACAAGGACTACGTCGCGACGCGGACGGCGTACGCGCTCGACCTCACGGGGCCCGCGATCAGCGTGCACACCGCGTGCTCGACGTCGCTCGTTGCCGTCTGCGAAGCGGTGCGCAGCCTGCGAGCCGGCGACTGCGACATGGCGATCGCGGGCGGTGTCTCGATCACCGTGCCCGTGCGCAGCGGCTATTTCTACCAGGAGGGAGCGATGCTTTCGAGAGACGGTCGGTGCCGGCCGTTCGATGCATCCGCGACCGGCACGATGTTCAGCGACGGCGCGGCGTTCGTCGTGCTCAAGCGGCTCGACGACGCGCTCGCCGACGGCGACACGGTCTACGCCGTGGTGCGCGGCGTCGGGCTCAATAACGATGGTGGCGCCAAGGCGAGCTTCACCGCACCGAGTGTCGATGGGCAGGCGGCCGCGATCACGAGCGCGCTCGCCGACGGCGGCGTCAGCGCACGCTCGATCTCCTACGTCGAGGCTCACGGTACGGCGACTCCGCTTGGCGACCCGATCGAGGTCGCGGCGCTGACGAAAGCGTACCGCGCGACGACCGAGGACCGCGGCTTCTGCGCGCTCGGCTCGATCAAGGGCAACGTCGGCCATCTCGTCACTGCAGCCGGAACGGCCGGCTTGATCAAGACCGCGCTCTCGCTGTTCCATCGCCAGCTCGCGCCCAGCCTTCACTTCACTCGACCGAATCCGAACATCGACTTCGCGAGCAGTCCGTTCTTCGTGCAGAACGAGCTGGCCGGGTGGCACGGAGACCAGCCGCTGCGCGCAGGCGTCAGCTCGTTCGGTGTCGGCGGCACCAACGCGCACGTCGTCGTCGAGGAGCCTCCGCCATGGCAGGGAGGCGCGGCGCCGCGTCCTGCGCACCTCCTCGTGGTCTCGGCGCGGAGCCCGGCGGCGCTCGACGTCGCCAAGCGCGAGCTCGCCGAGTATCTACGCGACCACGACGTCGACATCGCCGACGCGGCGCACACGTTGCAAGTCGGTCGCCGCGCGTTTCGCCATCGCGCGTTCGTCGTCGCGAGTGGGCGCGAAGACGCCGCCGCGAAGCTCGTCGCGCCTGGCGTCGAGACCCGCGCGCTGCCGAGCGTTGCCGCGCGCCTCGCGTTCATGTTCCCTGGCCAGGGCGCGCAGTACGTGGGCATGGGCTCCGGGCTCTACGAGACCACGCCGGCGTTTCGCGTCGCCGTCGACGTGTGCGCGCATGCGCTCGAACCCTCGCTCGGCCTCGACGTGCGCGACGCGATGTTCGCGAGCGGGGGCGATGCCCGCGACGCCGAACGGCTGCGCTCGACCCAGCTGACCCAGCCCGCGTTGTTCGTGATGGAGTACGCGCTCGCCCAGCTCTGGCGCGCGTGGGGTGTGACGCCGGAGGCGATGATCGGGCACAGCGTCGGCGAGTTCGTCTGCGCCACTCTCGCCGGGGTGATGTCGCTCGAGGACGCGCTGCGCCTCGTCGCCGAGCGCGGCCGACTCATGCAGTCGCTGCCGCCCGGCGGCATGCTGTCCGTCCGCCTCGCCGCGGAGCAAGTCTCTTCCCGGCTGCGTCATCCCGAGCTCGCGGTCGCGTCGGTCAACGGACCGTCGCTGTGTGTCGTGTCCGGTCCGAGCGGTCCGCTGGCCGTGCTCGAGCGTGAGCTCGCGAACGCAGGCGTCGCGTGCCGCGCGCTGCAGACGTCACACGCGTTTCATTCGCCCATGATGGACGCGGCCGTCGAGCCGTTCGCAGAGGCCGTCTCGAAGGTCGCGCTCTCCGCGCCGACCATGCCGTTCGTGTCTTGCGTCACCGGTCGCTTGATCGAGCCGCACGAGGCAACGTCCCCGGGCTACTGGGCGCGGCACCTGCGCGACACGGTGCAGTTCGCCGGCGGCGTGCGCACGCTCCTGGAAACGCCGGGACGCGCACTGCTCGAGGTCGGGCCGCGCAGGACGCTCGCGACGCTCGCGCGTCAGCAGATCACGGACCGCGAGGCGCAGGTCGCGATCTCGTCGCTCGCTGACAGCGCCGGCACGGAATACGCCGCGATGCTGCAGGCGGCCGGCCTGCTGTGGCAGGCGGGCATCGCGCCGGCGTGGGCGGAGCTGCAGGGCGACGCACGAAGACGACGTGTGCCGCTGCCGACGTATCCGTTCGAGAGGCGGAGGTTCTGGATCGAGCCCGAGGCTGCGCCCGCGCTTCCTCAAGGAGACACTGCTGTGATTGCCCTTGCCACGACAGCCGAGATCACATCGGACCCGACGCGCCTGCGTTCGATCACGATGACGCTGATGCAGATCATCGAGGGCGCCTCCGGCGTCGAGATCGGCGATTCCGATGTCCACACGACGTTCGTCGAGCTGGGGCTCGATTCGCTGTTCCTGACCCAGGTCGCGTCGACGGTCGAGAGACACTTCGCGGTGGAGACGACGTTGTGGCAACTGCTCGACGAGCACCCCACGCTCGCGGCGCTCGCTCGTCACATCGAGGCGAGCGTTCCGGCCGAACCGATTCCGGCGGATCCGCCGGCAATTGCTGCGCTTCCCGAGCCGGCACTTGCCGCGACGCCGGCGACATTCCCGCCGGGTACCGTGCAGTACTTCATCGATCAGCAACTGCGGCTGATGTCGCAGCAGCTCGCGCTGCTCGGCGCGGCACCGCCAGCGGCACCTGCACCCGTCGTCGAGCCGCTGCCGGCCTACGACGCCAAGACCGCGTTCGGCGCGGCCACACGGATCGCGCTCACGAGCCCCGAGCAGCTGACACCGGAACAGCGGGCGAGCCTCGACGAGCTCGTACGGCGGTACAATGCGAAGACACACAGCTCGAAGCGCTTCGCCGACGAGAGTCGCGGCGTCATGGCCGATCCACGCGCCGTGACCGGGTTTCGACCTCTCATCAAGGAGCTGGTCTACCCGATCGTCGTCGTTCGCTCGCGTGGATCCCGGCTGTGGGACATCGACGGCAACGAGTACGTCGACGTGCTCTGTGGCTTCGGATCGAACTACTTCGGCTGGTCACCGCCATTCATCGTCGACGCCGTGCGCGCACAGCTCGAGCTGGGCTTCGAGCTCGGACCGCAACACCCGCTGACCGCCGAGGTCGCGCGGCTGCTCTGCAAGCTCACGGGCGCCGAACGCGCGGCCTTCTGCAACACCGGCTCCGAAGCCGTGCTGGGCGCCGTCCGTATCGCGCGCACCGTCACGGGCCGGCGCATGATCGCTTCGTTCAACAACTCGTATCACGGCGTCAACGACGAGGTGATCGTGCGCGGCGCAAAGGGCCGCGCGATCCCCGCGGCGCCGGGAATCATGCGCTCGACCGCCGAGAACATCACGGTGCTCGACTACGGCACGCCCGAGGCCCTCGACACGTTGCGCGCCCGCGCCAACGATCTGGCTGCGATTCTCGTCGAGCCCGTGCAGACCCGGCGCCCCGATCTCCAGCCACGCGAGTTCCTGCACGAGCTCCGGGAGATCGCCACCGCCTCCGGCGCGGTCCTGATCTTCGACGAGGTCGTCACCGGGTTCCGGATCGCGCCGGGCGGAGCGCAAGAGTACTTCGGCGTGCGCGCCGATCTCGCGACCTACGGCAAGGTGATCGGCGGCGGCATGCCGATCGGCGTGATCGCCGGTCGCCGGCGCTTCATGGACGCGCTCGATGGTGGTGCATGGAACTTCGGCGACGCCTCGAAGCCGACCGTCGGGCTGACGTATTTCGCCGGCACGTTCGTTCGCCATCCGCTCGCCCTCGCCGCGGCCCACGCATCTCTGCTCCACCTCGAGGAACGCGGGCCCGCGCTGCAACAGTCCTGCAACGCGAAGACCGATCGACTCGCCTCGGAGCTCAACCGGTACTTCGTCGAGGCCAGGGCGCCGCTCTACATCAAGCACTTCGGCTCGGTCTGGAAGACCTGCTACCTCGACGACCAGCCGTTCGGCGACCTCTTGTTCATCTATCTACGCGACCGCGGCGTGCACATCATGGACGGCTTCGCGTCGTTCCTCGGCGAGGCGCACACCGATGCCGACGTCGACTTCGTCGTGCGCGCGTTCAAGGAGTCCGTGCGCGAGATGCAAGCGGCTGGCTTCCTCCCGCGGCTCTGAGCTCCAGGAGACGATCATGGATTCGCTTTGGGCAGACATTCGCTACGCGGTTCGCATGATGGTGAAGGCCCCGGCGATGACCGCGGTCCTCGCGATCACTCTCGCGCTCGGCATCGGTGCGAGCACGACGATCTTCTCGGTCGTCAACTCCGTGGTGGTGCGTCCGTTGCCGTACGAGCATCCCGGCGAGCTCGTTCGCACGTACACCGAGGTGACCGGCGAGGCGGAGCTGAGCCGATTCTTCGTGTCGCCGCCGGAGTTCGATGATCTGCGCCGCGACTGCCGATCGAGCTGCGCGGCGGTCGCCGCGTGGGCTTCGGGTACGGCGTCGATCGCAGGTGGCGATCGACCGGTCCATGTCGAGGCAACGTACGCGACGCACGAGCTGTTGCCGCTGCTCGGGGTCAGGCCGCTGCTCGGGCGCTGGTTCGACGAGTCGGAAGATCGACCCGGTGACCCGGGCGTGATCGTGCTCGGATACAACGTCTGGCAGCGCGCGTTCGGCGGCGACCCAGGCGTCGTCGGCCGCACGATCCACGTCGATGCGATGCCGATGACGGTGGTCGGCGTGATGCCAAAGGGGTTCGAGTTCATCGACCGACACGAAGCTTGGTTGCCGCTCAATCTCGATGTCGCACACGCCGACCGCGCCGGTCACTACCTGAACGTCATGATCAGGCTCGCGCCGGGCGCCACGATCTCGTCATTTCGCTCGGAGCTAGCTGCGCTGGTCGCGAGCTGGCAGAAGTCCGGCCGCGAGCGCCATTCGCTGCACACCACGGACCATCCGATGATCGCGGTGCCGTTCCACGCTGACCTCGTCGGCTCGCTCGCGACGACGCTTTGGCTGCTCCAGGGCGCGGTGCTCTTCGTGCTGCTGATCTCGATCGTCAATGTTGCCAACCTGCTGCTTGCACGCGCGGAGACGCGCACCCGCGAGGTCGCGGTGCGTCACGCGCTCGGCGCGAGCCGGCGCCGGCTGGTCCGCCAGTTCCTGACGGAGAGCGTGCTGCAAGGCGTGCTCGGTGGCGCGCTCGGCCTGATCGTCGCCGTCTGGGGCGTCGATGCCGTGAGGGCTCTGATCCCGGCGTCGGCGCCGCGCGCGAGCGAGATCAGCCTCGACGGAAGCGCGATCGTCTTCGCGGTCGGTTGTGCGCTGTTCGCATCGCTGCTGTTCGGCATGGCGCCGATCTTCCATGCGCGCCGCACGCACCTCTACGCGTCGCTCAAGGACGGCAGCAAGGGCATGACTGCGACGCGCGCCAAGCTGCGCGTTCGCCGCAGCCTCGTGATCGGCGAGATCGCGCTGGCGTTCGTGCTCGTGATCGGCTGCGTCGTCATGGTGCGCAGCTTCAACCGTCTGCAGCACGTCGACCTCGGCATGAAGCCCGGCAACATGGTGACGTTTACGCTCGAGCTGCCGCCGAAGACGTATCCGCAACGCGCGGGTGGGATCTTCTGGGATCGGCTGCAGGAACGATTGCGTGCGTTGCCCGGAGTCAAGAGCGCATCCCTGATCGGCGGCGACATTCCGTCGCGACCGCTCAACGTGCACGACGTCCACTTCGTCGGCAGGACGCCGGTGACGCGCGAGATGGCAGGACAGCTCGGGGTACCGCCCTGGACCTTCGATTACTGGCAGCGTCTCGGCGATGGAGCGATCGAGACGCTCGGCGCACGCATCGTGCGCGGCCGTGACATCTCGCGCGCCGATGATGCGGACGCACCCGGCGTCGTGCTGATCAACGAGGCGTTCGCGAAGAAGTTCTATCCGGACGAGGATCCGATCGGCCGGCAGATCATGCTTGCCGGTGTGGATCCGGTGAAGGATCCGCGCCAGACGATCATTGGCGTCGTCGCCGACATCAAGAATGCCGGTGCCGACAAGCCCGCCGGCGCTGAGGTGTTGGTGCCATGGCGGCAGTGGCCGCAGTACGCGCAGGGCAGCCCATCGGAGTTCCCGATCGTGTTGACCGCGATCGTGCGCACCGCGCGCGACCCGGCGACGGTGAAGGGTCCGATCCACGCGCTCGTCAGCGAGCTCGATCCATCGCTGCCGGTCGTGAACATGCGAACGATGAACGACACGATGTGGGAGGCGATCGCGCGCCCGCGCTTTCTCGCGTTCCTGCTGACGTGCTTTGCGGGCATCGCGCTGCTGCTCGCAGCGGTCGGCATCTACGGCGTGATGGCGCACACCGTCGCGCAGCGCACACAAGAGCTCGGCCTGCGCGTCGCACTGGGTGCCCAGCCGCGGCAGGTGCGCGCGCTCGTGCTGCGTCAGGCGGCGGTGCTCGTCGGCGTCGGCGTCACGGTCGGTCTGTCGACCGCGATCGCGTTGCAGCTGGCGCTCGACCAATTGCTGCGCGGTCTGTTCTACGGCGCCGAGCTGTCGCAGCCGCTGCTGCTCGCAGCCGTCGGTGTCGCGGTCACCGTCACGGCGTTGCTCGCGACGTGGGTACCGGCACGCCGCGCGACGAAGCTCGAGCCGACGCTCGCCCTGAGGAGCGAATAGTGGTCGACATCTCGATGGACATCCCCCGGACTCGCACCAAGTGGCGCCCGCGACGCGTCCTGCTCATCGGCGGCGCGATCGTCGCGCTGGCCGCGATCACGATCGGCGTGCGCTGGTTTGCGAATCGCGCCCCGGCGGTCGCGCGCAGTGAGCTGTGGATCGGCACCGTCAAGCGCGGCCCGCTCACGCTCGAGGTGCGCGGCACCGGCACGCTGATTCCGCTCGATTTCCGCTGGGCTTCTGCGCCGGTGTCGGCGCGCGTCGAACGTGTGCTCGTGCAACCCGGCGCGCAGGTCACCGCGGGCTCCGTGCTGGTCGAGCTGTCGAACCCCGATGCGCAGCTCGCTGCGCTTGAGGCCGAGCGCGACGTCGCAGCCGCCGAGGCGGAGCTCGCGCACCTGTCCGCCGCCCTCGACAGCACGCAGCTGGCGCAGGAGTCCCAGGTCGCGAGCCTCGCCGCCGACGTCGCGATGGCAAGTCGCCGCTCGACGATCGATACCGAGATGTCGAGGCAGGGCGTCATCTCCGATCTGGAGAGTGCCGAGTCGGCCGACCGCGCGGCGCAGCTGGCACTTCGCAAACAGTTCGAGCGCAAGCGACTCGCGGTGCTGCGTCGCGGGCACAGGGCGCAGCTCGCCGCGCAGCGCGATCAGGTCAAACGCCTGCGTTCGCTCGCCGTGTTCCGCGGCCAGCAGCTCGAGGCACTGCACGTGCGCGCCGGTCAGGCCGGTACCGTCCAGGAGGTCGCTGTCGAGGCGGGGCAGTCGGTTGCCGCCGGCGCGCCGCTCGCGAAGGTGATCGTTCCGGACAAGCTGCAAGCGCGGCTGCAAATTCCGGAAGCGTCGACGGAGGACGTCAAGCCGGGCTTGGTCGCCCAGATCGATACGCGCAACGGCATCGTCAAAGGCGAGGTCGTGCGCATCGACCTGGCCGCGAAGAACGGCACGGTGACCGTCGACATCAGGCTCGTCGACGTACTGCCCAAGTCGGCACGCGTCGATCAGAACGTCGAAGGCGTGATCGAGCTCGCACGCACGGACGACGTCTTGTTCGTCGCGCGCCCGGCGATCGGTGAGGCGCGCATGACCGCCGGCGTGTTCAGGATCTCCGGAGACGAAGCGCGACGGGTGCCGGTCAGGTTCGGCCGGGCAGCGCTCAAGGACATCGAGATCGCGAGCGGCCTCCGGGCCGGCGACCAGATCATTCTCTCGGACACTTCGCGGTGGGACGGCATCGACCATCTGCGCATCGAGTGAGGAACCATGCACGCAGCAACCAAGATCGCAATCGCACCTGAAGCCGCCGTCCGCCGCGAGCTCCTCGAGCTCCGCGGCATCGGCAAGAACTTCCACACCGACGACGTCGAGACGCGCGCGCTGGCCGATATCGAGCTCTCGATCGGCAAGGGCGAGTTCGTGTCGATCAGCGGGCCATCGGGTTCGGGCAAATCAACGCTCCTCTCGATCCTCGGCCTGCTCGACGTGCCGACGCAGGGCGAGTACCGCATCGACGGCCAGGACACCGCGAAGCTCGACCCGACACGCCGCGCCGTGGTGCGCAACAAGAGCATCGGGTTCATCTTCCAGGCATTCAACCTGATCGGTGATCTCACGGTCGAGGAGAACGTCGCGCTGCCGCTGACGTACCGCCGGAACATGCCGGCCGCGGAGCGCAAGCAACGCGTTGCGCAGGCGCTCGACGCCGTGAACATGTCGCATCGCGCCCGCCACCTGCCGGCACAGCTCTCCGGCGGGCAGCAACAGCGCGTCGCGGTCGCCCGCGCGGTGGCCGGCGATCCGTTGATCCTGCTCGCTGACGAGCCGACTGGAAACCTCGACTCCAAGAATGGTGATGCGGTGATGGAGCTCCTCGAGGGTCTGCACGCGAACGGCGCGACGATTTGCATGGTCACGCACAACCCCGACTACGCGCGGAAGGCGACGCGCGTGGTGGAGTTGTTCGACGGACGGCTCGCCGAGAACGGTCGCAGCTAACGTGTGCAAGGTCGCGACGGCCTGTCGGATGGGCCGTCCGCCGATGGTTGGCCGTACCCTTCTTGCCGGCGTAGCCGTCGTCGTCCTCGGGATCGAGGCCGAGCTGGCGAGTGCCACAATGTCGGTTTCGGCGTCGTAATCGAACACGTACGCGACGCGCGCGGCCCTCGTCGAGCGCAGCTCAGCCGCTAGCGACTCGGCCATCGCGCGCCGCGTCGCACCGTCCGGTCCTGCCGGCCGCGCTGCTGCAAGTTGTCCAGACAACTGGATCGCCCAGTGCGCAACGGTTGGACGCGGATGCGCTGTCGCCGCGACCAGCCGGTCGACGCTTCCCGCCTCGAAGCGACGGAACTTGGGCACGGCCGCGAGACATATCCTCGCCGCGATCCGCGGCGACTGGACCAAGCGCGAGGTCGAGCGGCAGATCCGGACGCAGGCTGCGCGGCGGGCCGGCCTGCCGCGCGCCCGCGTCTCGGCGGTGCTCGCACAGGTGCATCCGACCGCCATCGAGAACTTCAAGAACGCCTACTCCGTCGAGTTCCTCGATCTCCCCGACGACCACTCCGAGGCCGAGCTGCACGGTGCGCTGCTGCGCAATCTCGGTCGCTTCATCACCGAGCTCGGTCGCGACTTCTGTTTCGTCGGCTCGGAGTACCCAGTGCAGGTCGGGCACCAGGACTTCGCGATCGATCTCTTGTTCTTCCATCGCGGGCTCGCGTGCCTCGTCGCCATCGAGCTGAAGGTCCGCGAGTTTCGACCGGAGGACCTTGGCAAGCTGAGCTGCTACTTGGAGGCCCTCGATCGCGACGTGAAGAAGGCGCACGAGCGTCCGTCGATCGGCGTCCTGCTGTGCGCGACGAAGGACAACGAGGTCGTCGAGTACGCGCTCAACCGAACGCTGTCGCCCGCGCTGGTCGCCGAGTACCAGACGGTGTTGCCCTCGCGCTTGCTGTTGCAGCGCACGTTGCGGGACCTCTATGCGCAGCTGACGCCAGAGACGGCGAGCGCAGCGCCCGCCGAGGCGTCCGAGCCGAGGGTGCTGACAGGGACGGCTCGCGGGCGGCGCTCGGCGAAGGCTCGACGCGTCCGATAGCCGGTAGGGAACGGAGACGCTTATTCAGGGCCCTTGGGGAAAGAAATGTCGAAGGCCCACCTGAGTCAGGCGGGCCCTCTAGATTGCTGCTCTGGATGCGTTCCGCGGGGAGCGAAATGATTTGGTTAAGTGTCTAGAAATACATCGGATTCTTCAAATCGCACTCTAGAGGTCTGGGGTTCGATCCCCCACAGCTCCACGAAAAACGGCAAAGGTCTCGCAGAGATGCGGGACCTTTCGTCGTTTCGGGGCCCGGATTTCGGTCCTGCGGAACGAATCGGCGCCGAGGTGGCCACGGGCGAGGAACTCGTTCGAGATGCCGCGACGCGCCCGTTTGCGGTCACTGAAAGGTGATCTGCCGATGGTGGTACGAGTTGGGCCCGGTCAGGGTCCAGCTCAGCGCGACCCACGTGATGGTCGTCGCGACCAGACCCTCGCTGGGAACCGTGAACGCGGTGTCGTGGCCGCGCAGGTGGATGTTCCACTGGGCGCTGGCGGTGGCGCCGCGCAGGTAGGTCACGATCGTGGTGGCCTCGCGATGAGCCTCGATGTCGCCGTCGAGCGCGAAGCCGCTGCCGCCGACGAGCCGGGCCGTGATCGCCGGGAACTGCGCCTGCGCGAGGTCGAAGGTCAGCGCGGACGCGGACGGCACGACGACCTGGTCCTCGGTGTGCGCGCCGATGCCGCCCTCGCGGTAGACCTGCGCCATCATGTGCCCGCCCTCGATCGTGGGTGCGGTCGACCTCGCGGCCTCGACGCCGACGTAGTCGATGCCACCGATGAACTGGCCGTGGTCGAGCATTCCGTTGGTGTTGACCCAGGTGATCCTGAACGGCGGCGGGTCGATCGTCGGCGTCGGTGGCGGGCTCACGGTCAGGGTCGTCGAGCCGAGCGGCTGCCACGTCGCGCTCGAGAGATCGATGGCCCCGGTGCCCAGGTCCGGCACCACGATCGTGTAGGCCGGCACGAAGTTGCGGAACGCGAGGAGGATCGCGCCGGTCCGCGCGCCACACCGCGAGCGATCGAGCCGCGTCGGGCCGTCGAGGTAGCGCTGGTAGTCGCAGAAGGCCACCTGGAGGTCGGGGGCGTCCGCCGGGGCCGGCGGTGGCGTCACGGTAACGTCGGGCAAGGCCGTCACGGCCGGCGCGCCGAGCGTGATCTCGTCGCCATCGACCAGCGCAGTCGCGCTGTCGTACTGGAAGAGCGGCTGGGGCGAGCTCGGAGTGACCGTGCCCGCCGGTGCGACCGAGGTCGCCATGCTGCCCGGCGGGACATCGGCGACCACGACGCCGCCCACGGTCGCGGCGTTCGCAAACAGGGTGCCGTCGGCGCGATGGAACAGGACATGATCGCCGGCGGTGTGGATCACCACGTGGGCCAGTGTCGGGCCGTCCGGCAGCGGCATCGCGTCGGGCGAGGCGTCGGGCGCGCCGTCGGGTGACGCATCGGTGATCGCGTCGGCGGTGGGCGGTGATCCGGAGTCGAGGTCCAGAGGATCGACGGCGGGGCCGCTGCACGCGACCCACAGAGGGACGAGGAGAACCGAGGCGAGGATGGTGCGAGGCATTCCGTCACTCTGGGGCGCCGCGCGAGATCCGGTGTCACGCGGACGTAAGGCCCCACCGTCGAGCCACGTTCGCCGTACCTTCGCCGCGCGATGCCATCGGCCGTGACGGGCTGTCCTCCCACCCTGTGCCATTGCTGGCGGTTCCTGCCGCGTTCAATGGGCGAGCAAGACCGTCACCGTGAAGTCGGTCTTGGCGTCGCGGGCGTGATACGCGCCACGTACGTCACGCGCGCCGCGCGAAGATCGCCGCGCACCGATCCTGCGGCGCGGCGCGCGCGCTCACGCGTGCATCACTGACAGGGGACCGCGGAGGGATGCTCGGCGATCAGCGACTCGAAGCCTGCAGCGCGGATCGCGGTGATCACGCCGAGCGCCTGCACGAGGGGCTGCCCGGGGTCGGGGACCACCTCAATGACGGGTGCGCAGGCGGGCAACGTGCAATTCGACTTCACGACCGACACCAGCCTGTCGATCGCGGCGGGATCGGTGACGGACGCCTCGACGCCGAGCGCCTGGCCGCGGAAACACGCGGTCACCTGGCCGCCGCGCGCCCGCAGCGCCACGCGCGACGCATCGAGGTGAAAGGTGACCCCACCGGGTGCCGCGACGAACGCGCCCGCGTATTCGAGGGACGACGACCCGCGCGCGACGGCGAGCACGATGGGCCGCGCATCGCCCAGCCACGTCACCGCGCGTTCGATCTGCGCCACCGGCGTCGTCTCGGTCGCGATGACGAGCACCGTCGACTGGTCCGGCGTGGTGGGATGATCCGCGGGCAGCGTCGTGAACACCTGGTCGTGAAAGCGCACGTGGTCGGCGTCGACATCGACGACCTCGTAGCCGTCGCGGCTCATCCGCCACGGCGCCTCGTCGCCGCGGACCAGATCGCACGCGAGGTCGGCGACGTTGTAGGTCCCGTCCGCCACGGTGATCGCCGCCGCCGAGACCGCGCGCTGCACACAGCTCTCGGCGGTCGGGTCACCGAGGCCACCGGTGTAGATCGGAGCGATTGCACCCTCGGCATCGACGTGCAACAGGATGCGTACCGAGCCGGTGGGGCCGCCCGCACCGGGAAAGCACGCGGCGATCGCGCCGAGCTGAACCGAAACCGCAGATTGCACCGCCGTGATCGTGGCCTCCTTCGACGCCACCACGCCGGCGTAGACGTTCCCGAACGGCGTCCACGCGGGTGGCACCGGCGGCGTCGGCGGCTGGAGTGGTGCGCTGGCGTCGACCCAGCGGTCGGCGCCCACGCCGGGCGCGCCACCGGATGATGCGCCACCCGGATCGAATGTGAACGGATACGACACCGCGACCTCGCCACCGTCCTTCGGCTTGGGGAACTCGATCCCGGAGAGGACCGTCGCGACGCACCACCCGACGGACTCGTCGACACCCTTGGCGCGCGACGACACGACGAGCCCGTTGGCGCCGATCCGGAACTCGGCGAGGATGACGCCGCGAAGCGACGGATTCGCGAGCAGCTCCTTCTCGTAGCAGTAGTTGATCTTGTTGAGGTTGCGCTTGATGTATCGGCGGATGATCGCCTTGTCGAGATCGCCGGTCGAGCTCGCCTTGCCGATCGTCGTCGTCGGCAGGCGCGCGCCCCGGCCGTGCATGCCGCCGCGACCGCCGCCGACGCCGTAGCCGCTTCCGGTCCCGCTGCCGTGGCCAATCGTGCCGTAGCTGCCCGTGCCGATCGTGCCCCAGCCAGTGCCTCCACCGCCGGGCCCGAAGCCGGATCGGCCGAAGCCGAACCCGCCCACCATCTCGCCGGCCTCGTTGCCAAGCAGCCCGCCTTCGATGTTCTGGCCATAGGTTCCGCTCGCGCCGTCCGTGGTACCGCTGAGCATCGCGAACACGCGCGCTGGCATGACTGGCGCCTGCGCGCAGCGAAGCAACCGCAGCTGCGGAGGTGGTGCTGGCGCCGGCGGAGCGACCGGCGTGGCGCTCGCTGCGGCCGGCGCAGTGGGCGGCGGAGTGACCGCCGCGCCGCCTTGACTCGCCGTGCATGCCGGCGCCGACGCGATGATCCCGATCCATGCCGCCCGCGTGATTGCCCTCATGCCGTGACGCTACCAGGGGCGGGCGCGTCAGTGCGAATCCGGATCTCGACCTGGGGTTTTGCTCGAGGCCGGTGGCTAGATCGTGGTCTTCGGGAGATGGGGGCCGGTGAGCTGCTGGCGCGCGAAATGGGAATGTCTGGCACCAGGCGGCATGGTTCGAAGCCGAGCGCCGACGTCGCCCGCGGAGTGCGTACCGCGCGCTGCTGGCCGCAGGCGTGGCCGGTCGGGTAAGGTCGAGCCCGATGGTGTGGCGAGTCCATAGCTGGTGCGCAGCGACGGGGACCGGCGAGGTGGCGTCCGAGCATTTCGGGCCGTGGCCGTTCGGTGCCGCGCAAAACCCGGCGGGCACCGTCGACTTCGTGGTCGACGAGCTGGTCGTGGTCGAGCTCGATGGCCCGAAGGAGCGCTACACGGTGCGCTCGGTGGTGCGCGTCATCCATCGCGCCGGCATGCCGGCGGGCACCGAGTGCGAGGCCTTCGCGGCGCTCGCCGCCGCAACGCCTGCCGACTGGCACATCGACGAGCACGCGGGCGGGCGCCTGCGGCTGTGGCTCGGCGATTGCTGCGGCTGGTGCGGGCCATCGTGGCTCGTGACCTTCGATGGCGTGTCGGAGGCCCGTGGGCTGGAGGCCGTCGATGGCGAAGACCCGGCGTTTCGCTTCGCCTCGGATGACGAGATCCGCGCGAACGCGCTCGAAGTGCCGCTGGGCGCGCGCGCGTACCGGATCATCCTGACCCATGGCGCAGGCGACGCGCCGGCGCCGGATGTCTTCGTCGTCGCGACCGGCGTGGCGGTCGCGCGTGTGCCTGCGGCCCACCGATAGCGCGCTCGGGCCGCGCGATTGCGCGCTATGGTCGCGCTGCCGCCCATGACCGATCCCACGCGCGACCGTCTTCCTGGCGCAAACGCACGCTCGCTGGTGTTCCGGTTCGGCCTGGCACCCGCGACCGCTGTGGTGACGACGACGTATGTGATGAAGCAGGGCCTGCCGGTGCTCGACGTCACGCATGAAGACGACGAGCAAGGCGGCGCCCTCTGGCAGTTTCACTGCGGGAATGGCGACTACGAGCCAGCGGTGCTGATGCTCGTCACGCTGGCCCAGGTCCTGGCGCTCGATGAGACGGTCGCCGAGCTCGCGGACTTACCCCGAGGCTGGCGCGGGACCAGGGCCGAGCGTGGCGCGCCGTGGCAACGCGGCATCGCGCCGTGAAATCCGACGGCGGCGCTCATGAGTGAACTCACTGACATGATCGACGAGGTCGCGGCCGAGCACGGGCGCGCGTTCAGGCGCTGCATCGATGCGGAGGCCGCGGAGATCGCACAGCGAGCGCGTGCCGCCTTTGTGATCGGGAATCCGCGGGTCTGGTGGCTCGCGCTCAACGGGCCATGGACGCGCCAATCGTCGGTGGGGGTTCCGATCGACGCGGTGCTGCCTTCATCCTGTGCGACCGCGTGGTTCATCGTCGAGGACGCCACGCCGATCCTGCCGGTCTACGAGTTGAGCCCCTCCGAGGTCGAGCTGATCCGGTGCGCCGGCCCCGCGCTCGAGTTCAACTACGTCGAGAAGCAGCTGCGGTGGATGGTGTCGATGTCGGCTCGCCCTGATTCGAAGACGGAAGTGAGGTCTGGGTGGAGACTCATGAGCCAGTGAAAGACGGGGAGGGCGCGCATCCCGTTGCCGATATGTGGCGACCCGTGATGCGCGATATCGTCAAGGCGTTCGCGGAGGGCGACTACGACCTCGCGCGTGGAATTCCGAGGGTCACGCAACCGTCGAAGGCAACGGCGGACCACGCAAGGGCGTACGTCGAGGACTACGGCGAGACGCTCGCCGAGTTGCCCGAGGAGACATGGCGATCTTCGGTGTCGCAGTGGATGGGGAACCACTGGGAAGTCCTCGTCGATCTCTGGACCCTCGAGTCGGGCCGGAGTGACCTCGTCTTGCACCTGCTCGTCCGTGAAGACGCGGACGGGTTCAGGTTCGAGATCCACCTGCTGTACGTGCCGTGAAGGAGCGCGCGCGGGTGCGTACCACTGCCGGTGTAACACCCGGGCGGCGCTCCGGCAGCGGCCCCACGTGACGCGCCGCCCTCGTGCGGCGACGACCGCCAGCGGCACCATTCTCGTCGCTGCGCGGGCACGTGAGGACTCTCAGCGCGCGCGGCCAAGGCGCGCTCGATGGGGCGCTCGATGCCGGCGAGCGTCGAGGTCGCGCATGGCATCGTTCGTGAAGTAGGCACGGGGATGTCACACTCCCTCGCTGCGCTCACTCATCGCCTCGCCCACCTCTTGCCGGCCGCCGTGGTGGCTGCCGCGCTGACCGGCTGTCTGGCCGACACCGACAGCGAACTGGCGCTGGGCGACCTCGACGAGCCGATCGCCGTCAGCGCCGTGGTCGCGACGCTGCCGAACGGGATCGTGTCGGTGCGCACCACGGGTGATGGCACGCTCGGGGCCGTCACCGGGTACGACGCGCAGGATCTCATGGTGACGCGCGGAGGCCAGACCGCGGCGACCAAGGTCAAGCGCAGCGTCAACCTGGTCGGCAGCGGCACGCGGCTCGACGTGGTCCACAGCCGCATGCTGGAGCCGACGAAGATCGCGCTCGCGGGCGCGGTGAGCGGGCGCCTGTTCCGCATCGAGCGCGTCGGGACCGGCACGCCGGTGGTGACGGTCCGGCCGACCTATGGTGCCGCCGAGCGCGCGCTCATCGCGACGTGGGCGGCGCTGGATCCGACGCTGGTCTTCATCGCCGGGACGCAGCCGTGCCTGGCGCAGGGGCTCCGCACGGTGGCGCTCGGCCAGGCCTGCCTGGCGGGAACGGCGAGCGCGTGCCCGACCGCCTTCGACGCAGCGTCGGCGGCGGCCGCGGCCTGCCCGCTCTGACGTCGGCGCGCGCTACTGCGCGTTGCAGGCGCCGCGGCCGCCGCCCACCGAACACAGGAGCGTCGCGTAGTTCTTGCACATGCCGTAGCCGGAGGTGCCGCCGCCGGCCGCCTGGGAGAGGCTCGTGCTGGTGAGCTGCTGAATGGTGTCCTTCGCGAGGACGAGCTTGGACTGCTGGGTTGACTTCTTCATGGGTAGCTCTGCTTAGCGCTGGACTCGATGACTGCGCAACGAGCAATGGTGTATCGGCCGTGCCTTGCCAGGGTTGGTCGTGGTTTCCGCGACAGCGTCGATGGACAGCGCAACTATGGTGTGGTCCGAGAGGCGTTCAATCAGCCAGAAGCGAACGACGGTTGTGCGGGAGTAGCTGCCCAGTCTGGCGTGACGCGATGGCGGCTCAGCGCCGCGCGATCCGCCGCGCGAGCGCCTGGGCGTCGCGGGCGATGCCGTAGAGGTACTGGGAGGCGGCGCTGCGCGCGCACGGGCCGCCGACGACGAACAGGCCGGGGTGGGAGCGGCTCTCGTTGTCGGTGCACCGCGGCGCGCCGCCGGGCGTGCGCTCGAGGTCAGGCGGCAGGCACGGCGCGGCGAAGTGATAGCCGGTCGCGAGCACGACGCGATCGACCGCGAGCGAGGCGCCGCCGGCGAAGCACGCACGGTCGCCATCGAACCAGACGGGCGCGCTGCGGACCGTGATCGCGCCGCGGCGGCGGAGCGCGTGGAAGCCCCGATCGACGCCGGGCACGGTCGTGCGGCCGTCGCAGAAGCGCCGCGGGGAGATGTGCGTCAGCAGCGGGAACAGGGCGTGGGCGGGGTCGACGCCGAGCACGGTGGCGCGACCGATCGCGACGCGGCGGGTGGCGAGGGTGACGGCGCACCCGGCGCGGGCGCACGCCTCGGCGATCTCGATCGCGCTCGACGCGCCGCCCACGATCAGGACGCGCTCGCCCGGCGCGACCTGGTCGACGCGCCAGTCGCGGGCGTGGACGATCGGCACGGTGAGCGCGCCGGGGATCGCGGGCCGCACCGGGTGATCGAACACGCCGGTCGCGGCGATCACGGTGTCGGTCTCGAGGATCTCGCCGGCGGTCGTGGCGACGCGATAGCCGCGGCCGTCGCGCTCCACCGTCGAAACGTCGGCGGCGAGCGGCACCAGGCGGTGGGCGCGCGCGTAGTCGACGAGGTAGGCGTGATAGGCGGCCGCCGTCGCATAGGGACGGTCCGATGCGAAGCGGAGCCCGGGCAAGCCGACGAGGCGCGCGGGCGAGGTCATGACGAGCGCCGGATCCATGCGCGCGTAGGCGCCGCCGACGCTGGCGCGATCGATCAGCGCGACGCGCCGTCCGTCCTCCTGCAGCATCGCCGCGGTCGCGAGGCCGGCAGGCCCGGCGCCGATCACCACGACGTCAGCGGGCATCGGCGCTCCACTCGTTGCCCGCGATCGCCGGGCGCGCGGTGGTCGCGGCGAAGCGCTCGATCAGCGCGGCGACGTGCGCGATCGCGGCGGGGATGATCGCGATCGCCGCGTCTCGCACCGGCGCGCGCGTGGGCCGCACGAGCCCGCGGCGCCGGAGCCAGCGGCCGACCGCGTGCTGGTGACGATCGACCGGCATCACCGCGGTGAGGCGCGCGAGGCCATCGACGATCGCCGCGACGCTGTCCAGCTGCGGCGTGGGCACGGCCGGCAGCGCCGCGAGCTCGTCGGCGTGGGCCTCGACGTACCACTCGTAGCGATCGGTGTCGTGGAGCGCGCGGTGGACGTGAACCGGGCACGCCATGTCGACGACGACGTGCGCGGCGCGTCCGAGCTCGACGTACGCGCGCGCCGGATCGACCGCGCGATGGTGCGCGACCGCGCGCGTGAACCGACGAACCGCGGCAGCGCGCGCGCCCGGCCAGGCCCGCATGAAGCCGCCGCGGCCGGGTCGCCAGAAGTGGCTGAGCGACCAGTGCTCGACAGGGCGCGCGAGGCCAGGCACGCGTATGACGTCCTCGCGCAGCGCGCCGAGCACGATCGCGGCGCGGTAGCGCTCGACCTCGGGCGACGCGACGCGATCGAGCGCGCGGCCGACCACCATCACCAGCCCGCCGCTACGCATCGCGGTCCTGTGCCGCGCGGCACGCGTCGAGCAGCGCGAGCAGCTCGCGGTAGCGGCGCTCGCCGCCGTGCGCGCGGGCGAACTGCGCGAGATCGTCGAGCCAGCGGCGGAGCGCTGCAGGCGGGAGGTCGAGCGCGGCCAGGATCTCCGGCGTCACGGCATCGCTCGCCATCACGCCGCCTCCCCGCGAAATCGCTTCCAGCCGATCCGCCGCAGCTCGAGCATCAGCAGCAGCGCGCCGATCACCGCACCGAGGTACCACGTGCAGATCCGCACCAGGATCGCCGCGGTCATCGCCGGCGGGCCCATCGTCGGATCCAGCAGGTGCGCGGTCGCGGCCTCGGTCACGCCGATCGAGCCCGGCACCGGCGCCACGTACGACACCATGAGGCCGACCGCGTTGGCCGCGAACGAGGCGCGCGCGTCGGTCGCGACCCCGACGCCGGTCGCGATCACGTGGCCGATGGCGACGTAGGCGCCGATGAACGCGAGGCACGCGCCGTGCGCGGCGGCGTGCATGCCGCGGCGCGAACGCGCGATCATCGCGAGCGAGGTCGGGAGCTTGTCGATCACCTCGACGACCTTTCGCGCCCAGGGGCGACCGCCGGGCCGTGCCAGCCGACGCGCGCACCAGCGATGGATCGGCCCGGGCGCGACCACGACCGCGCCGAGCAGGAGCACGATCGCGACCGGGGTCGCGAGCCACAGGACGAGGTGATCGTCGATCACCGCGGGGACGCGCCCGGCATCGGCCGCGCGCAGCCCGACGAGGCCCGCGACGATGACCCACATGACCATGTAGATGCTCTTGGTCACGGTCGCGGCGGTCGCGTGCGCCACCGGATAGCCGCGGTGCACGAGGATGATGACCATCACCGGCAGGTGGAGCTCGGCCGAGGGCGTGAGGCTCGACACCAGGTAGCTGATCGCGACCAGCTCGAGCCCGAGGCGAAAGCGGAACCGATGGCCGAGCAGCCGGAACAGCGTGTAGTAGCGCAGCCAGTCGAGCGCGTAGAAGCCGAAGGTCAGCGCCGCGACCACGAGCCAGCGGGCCGGCGAGATCTGACCCGCGAGATCGAGCGCGTGATCGATGCCGCCGGTGTAGTGCGCGAACAGCCAGCCGCTGCCGACGATCGTGGCGATGCCGGCGAGCGCCCAGGCGAGGTTGCGGAGCCAGTGGCTCGCGCTGGCGGGCGGCGTCGCGTCGCTTCGCTCGCTCATGCGTCCGGCGATTGTGCCGCGGATCGATCGATCGCCGCCACCGCTGCGCGCGCGCGGCGCATGGTAATACCGCTGCGATGAGCGAGCCCGACGCCGCGGTGCGCGATCAGTTCGCGCGTCACGTGAACCCGACCTTCGCGAAGCTGCTCGGCGTGCTCGGCTACGGGCGGGTCTGGGTCCGCGCCGAGGGCGCGACGCTCGTCGACGATGCCGGCGTGCGCTACGTCGATCTGCTGGCCGGGTTCGGCTCGATGAACCTCGGCCACAGCCACCCCGAGCTGCTGCGCGCGCTCGCGGCGGCGCTCGCCGCATCGCCGGTCCACGTCTGCCACACCGGCGCGACCCCGCACGAGGCCGCGGTCGCCGCGCGCCTGGCCGCGGCCGCGGGGCCGCCGTTCGAGATCGCGATGATGTCGTCGACGGGCGCGGAGGCGGTCGAGGCCGCCATCAAGCTCGCGCGCGCCGCGACTCGCCGCGCGGGCGTGCTGTCGTGCGACGGCGGCTTTCACGGCCTGTCGCTGGGCACGCTCTCGATCATGGGCGCGACCCGGCTGCGCGCGCCGTTCGAGCCGCTGGTGCCCGGCACGCAGCGCATCCCGTTCGGCGACGTCGCCGCGCTCGCGAAGGCGCTCGCGAAGAAGAAGCACGCCGCGTTCGTCGTCGAGCCGATCCAGGCCGAGGCCGGCGTGGTGCTGCCGCCGCCGGGCTACCTCGCGGCCGCGCGCGAGCTCTGCACCGCCCACGGCACGCTGCTGGTGTTCGACGAGGTCCAGACCGGGATCGGCCGCACCGGCGCGCGCTTCGCGTTCCACGACGAGAAGATCACGCCCGATCTGCTCGTGCTCGCCAAGGCGCTCGGCGGCGGCGTGGTGCCGGTGGGCGCGACGCTGTGTTCGGCGGAGCTGCATCGCCGCGGCTACGGCAGCCTCGATCGCTTCGACGCGCACGGCTCGACCTTCGCCGGCAACCCGCTCGCGTGCGCGGCCGCGATCGCGACGCTCGATCTCGTCGATCGCGACGGCCTCGCCGCGCGCAGCCGCGAGCTGGGCGAGCGGTTGATCGAACGACTCACCGCGCGCATCGGCGGACATCCGCTGGTCCGCGCGATCCGCGGCCGCGGCCTGCTCGTCGGCGTCGAGGTGGGCACGGGGTTGTCGTCAGCGGTGAGCGATGCCTCGGCGTGGCTCGCGGAGCACGCGCCGCGGCTCGGCCGGCTCGCGCCGCCGCCGTTCATCGGCCAGTGGTTCGCGGTGCGCATGCTCGAGGCGGGCTACCTGTGCCAGCCCGCGGCGCACGCGTGGGATGTGCTCAAGCTCGAGCCGCCGCTCACGATCGAGGAGTCGGCGCTCGACGGCGCGGTCGACGCGCTGGCCAGGATCCTCGAGGACTACCGCAGCGCAGCGGCGGTGCTGCGCGACGTGGGCGCGCGCATGGCGTCGCGCGGGGTGAAGGGCTGGGCGTGGTGAGGCTGCCGACGCTGCCCACGCTGCGCGACCTGCGCAAGGACGCGGGCTTCGCGCTCGGCGTGGCGCGCGCGCGCCCGTTCCAGCTGCTGCTGCAGGTCACCAATCGCTGCAACATGACCTGCGACTTCTGCGACTTCTGGCCGAACGGCGTGGCGCCTCGGCTCGAGCTGCAGGTCGACGATTTTCGCCGGCTCGAGGATCAGCTGGCGCAGCTCGGCACGATGTTCATCTCGGTCGAGGGCGGCGAGCCGCTGGTCCGCAAGGACATCGTCGAGATCCTGACCGTGCTGTCGCGTCGCCACGTGACCTGCCTGTACACGAATGGGTGGTTCGTGACGCCCGAGCTCGCGCGCGCGATCTTCGCCGCGGGCGTCACCCAGGTCGGCGTGTCGATCGACTACGCCGATGCGGCGGCCCACGACCGTCGCCGCGGCCTCGAGGGCGCGGCGGCGCGAGCGTGGCGCGCGGTCGAGCTCCTGCGCGCGGCGGCGCCGTCGGGCGGCAAGCAGGTCCACGTCATGACCGTGCTGATGGATGACAACCGGCACGATCTCGAGCGCCTGTTGCAGCAGAGCGAGGCCGCGGGCGTCGGCCACTGGATCACGCTGGTGTCGGTCAGCGGCTATCGCCGCGGCGCCGGGGGCGCGATGCCGACCGCGGCCCAATCCGAGGAGCTGCTCGCGCTGCACCGGCGCTATCGCCACTTCCGCGTGTTCCGCGACTATCTCGCGGGCATCGACGCGTTCACCGCCGGCGACACCGCGTCGCTGCCGACCTGCCACGCCGGCGATCAATCGTTCAACATCGATCACGTCGGCGGGGTCGCGCCGTGCATCGAGCGCATCGACTGGGTCGCCGGCAACATCAAGGACGAGCCGCTCGACGCGATCCTCGGGCGGATGCGCGGCGATGCGCGGGTCGCCGCGTGCCAGCGCTGCTGGACGGTGTGCCGCGGGTTCGCGCAGGCGCTCGGCGAGCGCGGCACGCCGCGAGGCTGGATCGATCTGGTCGGCCGGATGCGATCGCGATAGCGCGGTCGATCACGCGGGCGCGAGCACGCGCAGCACGCGCAGCAGCGTGCGCGCCTGGGCGATCAGACCGCGGAGCGCGCCGCGGCTGAAGCCGGTGTGGTGGTAGTCGTCGAGGATGTGGACGCGCACCCCGGGCGCGGCGGTCAGCAGGCGCGCGAGCGCGTGGGCCTGCTCGACCGGGACGTCGCCGTCGTCCTTGCCGTGGATGATGTCGACCGGACAGCGGACACGCGCGGCGTCGGCGGCGCAGTCGAGCTCGGCGGTGAGCTGCGTCGCGGTCGCGATCGCGGCCAGCACACGCCGCGACGCCTCATCTCCGAGCCCGACGCCATCGTCGAAGATCGATCGCAGCGGCGGTCGTAGCGCGGCGCGCACCTCGTTCGCGACCGCCTCGCAGGTGTCCGGTCGTGCGCGTGCGACGAACGCGCGCAGCGCATCGATGACCTCCGGCGGCCCGCCCAGCACGTTGATCGCGGTGATCGCGTGGGTGATCGGATCGCGCCGCGCGCGCACCACGCCGTCGACCGCGCCGGTGAGCCCGTAGGTCAGCGTCGGCGCGAGCTCGCCGTAGCCGCCGAAGACGACCAGCCGCGCGACCGCATCCGGCCGCGCCGCAGCCGCGTGGACCGCGAGCCGCGAGCCGAGCGAGATCGAGAAGATCGTCGCGGGCCGCGCGCACGCGTCGATCACCCGCACGAAGTCCCGGCACGCGCGCGCGCCCGGCACGAGCCGCACGTGATCGGGCAGGAACGGCGCGATGACCTCGTGGCCGCTCGCGGCCAGCACCCGGCACAGGCGATCGAGCCGCGGGTCGTCGGGGCCGGCGAGGTGCAGGCCCGGCGCGATGACCAGGGGGGCATTCCGCGCGTCGCCGTAGTGCCGCACGCGGATGATCTCGTGTTCGCCCGCGATCGCGAGCTCGTGGATCGCGACGCGCGGCGCGCCGCCGGCCCACGGCCCGAGCCAGCGGGCGAGCACCAGCATCGCCTTCACACGCTACACGCCGCCGTCGAGCACGATGGTCGCGCCGTTCATGTAGCTGTTGCGCGCCGAGGCCATGAACGCGATCACGCCCGCGGCCTCGTCGAGCCGGCCGACCCGGCGCATCGCGCAGTGGCGCAGGTACTCCTCCTTGCGCGCCGGCGGCAGGTGATCGCTCACGCCCTCGTCGAGGATGCCGGGCGCGAGGCAGTTGACCGTGATGCCGTAGCGCCCGACCTCCTTGGCCAGCGACTCGGTGAAGCCCTTGAGCGCGGCCTTCGCGGTCGCGTAGTGGACCGGCGCCTCGAGCATCTTCACGCCGGCCAGCGAGCTCACGTTCAGGACGCGACCGTAGCGCTGCTTGACCATCGTGCGCAGCACCGCCTGGGTCGCGAGGAACGCGCCCTTCACGTGGGTGTCGAGCATCCGGTCCCAGTCCTCTTCTTCCATGAGCGCGAGCGGCACGACCTGGCCGTGGCCCGCGTTGTTGACCAGGATGTCGATGGCGCCGGTCGCGGTCACGACCTCGGCGGTCATCGCGCGCAGGCCCGCGCGATCGAGCACCGAGACCCGGTGCGCCCACGCGCGTCGACCGAGCGCCTGGATCGCCGCGACGGTCTCGGCCGCGGCCGCGTCATCGCGCAGGTAGTTGAACGCGACGTCGGCGCCCTCGGTCGCGAGCGCGACGCAGATCGCGCGCCCGAGCCCGCGCGAGCCGCCGGTGACGATCGCGGTGCGTCCGTCGAGCAGCACTAGCTCACCACGGGCAGGCGGACCCGCTCGCTCGCGCCCTTCGCGGCGCCGCGGTGGAACATGTTGAAGCCGCACGCCGGCATGATCCGCCCGTCGGTCTGCGGGTAGTGATGGCAGCACTTGCGCAGCCGCTCGAGATCGAAGTCGTGGCGATCCATGTAGTGGTGCAGGAAGATCGACTTGGACTGGCGCTCGCTGGCGCGGATCGCATCCTTCGCGCTCAGCGGCCGCGGCGGGAACATCTCGTCGAGCGAGCGGCGCAGCGCGGCCAGGATCTCGGGGCCGCGCTCGATCTCGTCCTGGCGCGCGAAGACGTCGTGCACCAGCTCGTGCAGCGCATCCTCGACCTCGGCGGTCGCGGGCAGGGTCGCCGACGAGCGCAGGAGCGTCGTGTACTTCTCGAAGTCGACGAAGCGCGCGAACGGCAGGCACGAGCCATCGTTCAGGCGCAGCAGATAGGTCAGCGACACGCACTGCGGGTGCGAGCACGGCAGCGGGAAGAAGTCCTGGTAGCGCAGGGCGCCGCCCGACTGCTCGTCCATGCAGCGGATGACGCCGGGGATCGTGATCCGGTCCATCGGATCGTGCGTGAACACGCCGCCGCCCTGGCCGGTGAACGCCACCGGCTGGAAGTTGAGCGACAGGATGTGCGGCTCCTTCACCAGCAGCTCGACCGCCTGGCCGATCTGGTGATCGTTCACGCCCTTGGCCGCGACGAAGATGAGCTGGGTCGGGATATCGAGCTCGCGCAGCGCCGCGAGCGCCGCGGCCTTGTCCTCGGTCAGGTCCTTGCCGCGGATGATCTGGTGCACGTCCGACGAGAAGCCGTCGAGCTGCAGCCCGACGTAGGCGCCGGTGGCCTTGAGCGCGGTGGCGAACGCGCGATCACGGCCGAGCCGCAGGCCATTGGTGATCACCACGACGCGACCGATCTCCGGACGACTCGCGATGCGGACGAGCTCCAGCACCTGCGGGTGGCTGGTCGGCTCGCCGCCCGACAGCGCGACCGACTCGCACTGGCCCTCGGCGGCGATCAGGCCGTCGATCATCCGCGCGAAGACCTCGGGCGCGAGGTGCGTCGAGTACTGGTTGTCGACGATGCAGACCGGGCACTCGAGGTTGCAGTGATCGGTGATCTCGATGATCGGCAGACACGTGTGCTGCTCGTGATCGCCGCAGGTGCCGCAGTCGGTCGGGCAGCCGTGCTTGACCTCGCCGCGGAACTCGAGCGGCTCGGTGCCGGCGCGGGCGAACGCGTAGGCGCGCGCGTAGTAATTCGCGTCCTCGGAGACCAGCGCCTCGGACGGACCGCACTTGCGGCAGTCCTTGAGGAAGTAGACCCGGCCGGCGCGCATCACGACCTTGGCCTCGACCAGCGCGAGGCAGCCCGGGCAGGTCGAGGTGGTGTGCTTGAACAGGTGATCGCCAGGCTGGTCGGCGGCGACGGTGCCGCGCGCGACGAACGCCTTGACGTAGGCCTCGGCGTCGTCGTGGGCGCGGGTCTCGCGCGGTCCGCAGCCCGGACAGAGCAGCAGGTGGAAGACCGCGCCGTCGCGGAGCACGACCCGGGCCTCGTGGCGCGCGCCGCAGCCGTCGCACGCGACATACTCGTGCGCGAGGAACGTGTGCGGACGATCGGGCCGCGCCGGTGAGCAGGACGTGCACTCCATGGTTCCTCCCGGCGCCGGGCGCCGCGTCGGTTGTAGCCCCGGGGCCGCGCGCCGCGCAATCGCGCCGCGAGCCGGTGTATGGTGCCGCGGATGCGCTACGTGCTGCTCGATCGCATCACCGCGCTGTCGCCGCCCGAGGTCGCGCACGGCGTGAAGTGCGTGTCGCTGAGCGACGACGTGTTCGAGGCGCACTTCCCGGGGCACCCGGTGATGCCGGGCGCGCTGGTGATCGAGTCGATGGCGCAGCTCGGCGGCGTCTTGCTCGAGGCCACGATGCGGCTGCGCGAGCGCCACGATCTGCATGCGCTGCTCACGATGATCGATCGCGCCAAGTTCCGGCGCGTGGTCCGGCCCGGTGACCGCCTCGAGCTCGAGACCCGCGTGCTGGTCGCGACCGAGGACGGCGGGCGGATCAAGGCGTGGGCGCGGCTCGAGGGTGAGCTGGCGGCCGAGGCCGAGCTCGGCTTCGCGTTCGCGACGGTCACCAACCCGGTGCTGCTCGCGCGTCGACGCGAGCACCTCGCGATCTGGCTGCACGGAAGTCTCCAGGACGAGTGAGCGAGATGCGGCGGGTGGTGATCAAGGGCGTGGGGGTGTGGTCGCCGCTCGGGTCGACCTGGCCGGCGACGACGGCGGCGCTCGCGCGCGGCGCGACCGCGGTGGCGCCGGTGACGGCGTGGGACGCGACGGGGTTTCCGTGTCGGGTCGCGGCGGGGATCGCGATCGACGGCGCGCACGAAGATCGCCGGCGACCGCTCGCGCACGCGGCGGCGCGCGAGGCGTGGACCGCGGCGGGTTTCGAGGATGGGTGCGGCGGCGCGCGGATCGGCGTGTTCATCGGCGCCGAGTCGGGGCGCGCGAGCTTCCGCACGGTGCTCGAGCTGGCGCGCGCGGCCGGCGGTGGCGCGACCTTCGATGCCGCGGCGTTCGCGGTGCGCGCGAGAGAGTTCGCTTCGCGGGTCGACGCGGCGGTGATCTCGCCGGCGGCGATCGCGTCCGGGCTCGCGACGATGGTGAACGCGACCGGGCCGGTGACCACGGTGTCGCTCGCGTGCGCGTCGGGCGCGGCAGCGGTGATCGAGGCGGTGCGCGCGATCCGGGCCGGCGCGTGCGACGTCGCGCTCGCGGGCGGCGTGGGCGCCGATGTCGAGCCGCTGATGCTGGCGGGCTTCGGGCTGCTGGGCGCGCTCAGCGGCGCGGGCGAGTCGTGCCCGTTCGACCGGCGCCGCGACGGCTTCGTCGTGGGCGAGGGCGCGGCGATGCTGGCGCTCGCGGCGAGCGACGTGCGCGGCGGCGCGGCGCCGCGGTGCGAGATCGCCGGCGTGGGCCGCAGCCTCGACGGATACCGCCTGACCGCGCCCGAGCCCGAGGGCGATGGCGCGGCGCGCGCGATCGCGGCGGCGATGGCGGACGCTGGTGAGATCGCGATCGATTGCGTGCAGGCGCATGGCACGTCGACGCCGCTCAACGATCCGGCGGAGATCACGGCGCTGCGGCGCGCGCTCGGCGACGGCTTCGCGCGCGCGCATGTCACCGCCGTCAAGGGCGCGGTCGGGCACTGGATCGCCGGCGCCGGCGCGATCGGCGTGGCGTGCGCGGTCGATGCGATCGAGCGCGGGCGGGTCTTTCCGACCGCAGGGCTCCGCGCGGTCGACGCGAGCTGCGCCGCGAATCACGTGATCGGGGAGACGATCGCGATCGACGTGCGGACCGCGCTGGTGAACGCATTCGCGTTCGGCGGCGCGAACGCGAGCCTGGTGCTGCGCCGCTGGGAGTCCGCGTGAAGGTGATCGCGGCCGCAGGCGTGTCGCCGCTGGGGCGGGGGTGGCATCTCGCCAGCGCCGCGGCGACGCCATCGATGGAGACACCACTGGCGGCGACGCATCCCGGGATCGCGGCGCTCGCGTGTGATGATCGCGCGATCGGCGACGCGGTGCCGGTGCGGGCGCGCAAGACGATGTCGCGCGGCGCGCTGCTCGCGGCGACCACGATGGCGGACCTGACCCGCGCGCTGCCGGCGGGCGCGCTGCGCGACGCGGGTTGCTTCGTCGGCGTGGGCGCGTCGGCAGGCGCGATGAACGATCTGCACGCCATGCTCGGCGCGGCGATCGTCGACGGTGAGTGGTCGCTCGCGCGCTTC
>JAIOQA010000251.1 GCA_021413675.1 Deltaproteobacteria bacterium
GCGCGGCGCGGGCCGCGCTGCGAGGCTCGCGTCGATCCGGGCCTGGGCCTCGGCCGTGGCGCGCGCGTCCGCAGCCGCGCGGGCCTCCGCGGCCGCGCGGGCCGCCTCGCGCGCATCGCTCGCGGCGCGCGCCGGTTCGGCGCGCTTGCGGGCCTCGGCCTCGAGCTCGTCGATCATCGCCAGGACTTCTGCGCGATCGTGCGCGCGCGGCGCGAGCTGGAGGTACTTGCGGTAGCTGAAGGCCGCCTGGTCGAGGTGATCGAGGTTGCGATGGGCCTGCGCGATGTTCTCCATGATCCCGGGCAGCGGCGTGAGCTCGAAGGCTCGCTCGTACTCGGTGAGCGCCTCGGCGAAGCGCCCGAGCGCGTACAGGCTCTCGGCCCGATCGAAGTGACGCTTGGCCTCGCTCCGGGCGCGGGCGGCCGCGGCGCGATCGGGCTTGGCGACGACCGGCGCCGCCGTCGCGGTCATCACCGCCAGGCCGAGCGCGACCGCGCGCGTCCAGCGGATCCATCGCCGCGCCGGCCCGTCGATCACGGGGACTCGAACGGGTTGGTGGTGTACGCGCGATCGCGGATGCCGGTGGCGCTGCCCGCGCCGCTGCCGCTCGCCTTCGCCGCGTCGCGACGCCCCGATCGATCGCCGCGCGAGGTGCGCCGCGGCGGCGCATCGATCGCGCCGGCCGGCGGTGGCGCAGCCGGCGGCTCGCTGTTCGGCGGCGTGCTCGTCGATGGCGGGGGCGTCGACGGCGGGATCGTCGATGGCAGGATCGTCGGCGGCGCGACGCTCGGCGGCGTGACGATCGCGCGCGGCTCGCCCTCCACCGGCGCCGCCGATCCGCGCATCGCCCAGCCGGTCGCGAGCGCAGCGGTGAGCCCGAGCGCGGCCAGGAGCGCGACCCCGCGCCAGCGGCGCGGCCGCGCGAACGTCGTCGAGGTCGTCGTGCCTGCCAGCGCGGCGACCGACGCCGCCGTCGGGATCGCGGGCGTCGCGATGCCGTCGGCGGGCTCGAGCTCACCGACGCTGGCCGCGATCGCGGCGTTGACCTCGGCGACGCTCGCGGGGCGCGCGTCGGGATCCTTGGCCAGGCAGCGCTGGATCACCGCCGCGAGCGACGGCGGCACCGCGCGCCCTCCGGGCACGACCAGCGCGGGCACCGGCGCCGAACAGTGCGCGCGCACGTACTCGGCCAGCGTCCGCGCGGCGTACGGCGGGTGGCCCGCGAGCAGCTCGAACAGGATCACGCCGAGCGAGTACAGATCGCTGCGCGCATCGACCGGCCCGCTGGTCGCCTGCTCGGGCGACATGTACGCGGGCGTGCCGATGATCGCGCCCTCCCCGGTGACGTGCAGCGGCTGGCCGACCACCGCGGCCTGCGCATCGCTGAGCTTGGCGATGCCGAAGTCGAGCAGCTTGACCCACGCGTCGCCGGCGCGATCGGCGCCGATGTGCACGTTGGCCGGCTTGAGATCGCGATGCAGCACGCCGACCGCGTGCGCGGCCGCCAGCGCCGCGCCGATCTGCGCGGCGATCGCGAGGGCCGTCGCGACGTCGAGCGGGCCCCGCGCGAGCAGCTCCTTCAGCGACTCGCCGCGCAGCAGCTCCATCACGATGAACACGGTGCCGTCGGGGAGCTCGACCAGGTCGGGCACGTCGACGATGTTGCGGTGGCGGATCCGGTTGACGAGTCGCGCCTCCTGGAAGAAGCGCGCGACCGCCGAGCGCCGCCCGGCCTGCTCCGGGCGCAGGAGCTTGATCGCGACGCGACGCCCGAGGAGCATGTGCTCGGCCTGGAAGACCCAGCCCATCCCACCCTCGCCGAGCACCGCCTCGATGCGGTATGGCCCGAGCACCGCGCCGATCTTGGCGTCCGCGCCGCTCGCCGCCGCCGCGCCGACCTCGCCGGTCGCCGCCGTCGTCGAGCGCGCGGTCTCGGTGACGCGGGAACGCGCAGGTCGATCGAGCACGGCCCTCCCAGGCTAGCGCAAGGACGTGGATGGATCACCATGCTACCGTCGACCGCGTGGCCGATCACGACGTCGCTGCGACCTGGGTTACGCAGGAGGTCAGCGGCCCGGTCGTGCGGGTCCGCGGCTACCGGCTCGAGGTGGTCAGTGGGCCGGACCAGGGCCTGACTCGCGAGGTCACGGCGTCGGGGTTCCGGATCGGCGCCAGCTCGCGCAGCGATCTCGTCCTCGCGGACCGCCGCGTGTCGGGCGCGCACGTCGTCATCGAGCTCGAGCGCGCCGGCTACCGGATCCGCGATCTCGCGTCGACGAACGGCACCACCGTCGGCGGCGTGCGCATCACCGATGCGTACCTGCCGGCGGGCGCGCTGATCGGCCTGGGGCGCACGATCGTTCGCTTCACGCCATCGACCGTGGTCACCGAGCTGCCGCTGCACGCGGAGTCGCGCTTCGGCCAGCTGATCGGCCCGAGCCCCGCGATGCGGCGGATGTTCCACGAGCTGGCAAAGATCGCCGCCAGCGACGTGACCGTGCTGATCCACGGCGAGACCGGCACCGGCAAGGAGCTCGTGGCCGAGGCGATCCACGACGCCTCGGCGCGCGCCGCCGGGCCGCTGGTCGTGATCGACTGCGGCGGCATCCCGGGCAACCTGTTCGAGGACGCGCTGTTCGGCCACGAGCGCGGCGCGTTCACCGGCGCCGACCGCGCGGCCGCCGGTGCGTTCGAGCGCGCCGATGGCGGGACGCTGTTCCTCGACGAGCTGGGTGAGCTGCCGCTCGATCTCCAGCCCAAGCTGCTGCGCGCGGTGCAGGAGCGCGTGATCCGCCGGCTCGGCGGCGCGCGCGAGCTGCCGGTCGACGTGCGCATCGTCGCCGCGACCCATCGCGATCTCCCGACGGAGATCAACCGCGGCAGCTTCCGCGAGGATCTGTTCTACCGGCTCGCGGTCGCGCGCGTCGAGGTGCCACCGCTGCGCGAACGCGCCGAGGACATCCTGCCGCTGGTCCATCACTTCCTCGCGGCCGCCGGCGCCGACGCCGATCGGCTCACGCCCGACGCCGCGACCGCGCTCACCGCGCACTACTGGCCCGGCAACGTGCGCGAGCTGCGGACCGCCGTCGAGCGCCTGCTGATCGCGCCGACCGGGCCGCTGTTCGAGACCCGCCCCGCGCCCGCCGCCGCCGACGCGCTGCACCTCGGGTTCGATCTCGATCTGACCGCGTCGTTCAAGGACGCGAAGCAGGCGGTGATCGACGCGTTCGATCGGCGCTTCATCGAGGCGCTGCTCGCGCGCCACGCCAGCATCGCCGACGCGGCGCGCGCCGCCGGGCTCGATCGCGTGTCGATCTACAAGATCATGAACCGCCTCGGGCTGCGACGGCCGTAGCGCCTCAGCGACAGGCGACGTAGACGATGCGCCCGCGGATCGCGCTGCCGTCGGGGTCGTCGATCGACGCCGAGGTGTCGCCCCACGCCACCGCGAACGCGTCGGCGCCGAACGGCGCGACGCTCGCGAGCCCCTGCGCGCCGCCCATCGTGGTGTTGACTCGCTGCGCCGCGCCGCACGGCGTGCCGTCGCGCCGGAACGCGCGCAGGAAGACGTCGGTGTCGCCGGTCGTGGCATCGCCGTCCGCCCAGACCACGGCGATCACACCATCGGCGCGGATCGCGAGCGACGTCGGCTCCACGTCGCCATCAGGCGAGTAGCGGGTCGTGCGCGCGATCTCGACCGGCGCGCCGACCGGCGCGCCCGCGGGCTCGAGCCGCTGCAGCCACCACGCGTGCGCGTCCCCGAGCAGCGTGTCGTCCCAGTAGACCAGCACGTAGCCACTGGCGTCGCCGGTGAGGCGCGCCACGCGCGCCGGTGCCGTGGTGATGGCGACCGCCGCGCCGCGCGGGGCGAGCGCCGCGTCGAACCGACGCGCCCAGAGCTGCGGCGACGCGGTCGTCGAGTCCTCCCACACGACCAGCACCTCGTCGCCGCTGACGGCGACCTGCGCCCCCTGATGCCCGATCCCCCCGGCCGCGACCACGGTCGGCGCGCCAGGCGTGACGGTCGTCGCGTCGATGCGCGCCAGGCGGATCTCGCCGCCGTAGTCGTCGAGAGGGTCGGCGGGCTCCTGCCACACCGCCAGCCATCCGCCCGCGACCGGCGTGAGGCGCGGCCGCAACCGCGCGACCTGCGCGCTGCGGTAGAGCACCTGCGGGCTGCGGGCCGCGCCGGTGGCGTCGAGCCCCGCGAGCCACACCTGCGAGCTGGACACGCCGTCCGCGGCTGTGTACGGCTGCTCCCACGCCGCGAGGTACGCGCCATCGGGCCCGGCGCTGATCACCGGCCGCCCGATCAGGAAGAGGGCATCGCTCCCGATCGGGAAGTCGAGCTCGGTCCGGGTGGTGCCGTTCATCGCGGGCCGGCCGGCCTTGTCGAGGCGACGCGCGCGGAGCTCGCGCGGGCTCTCGAACACCGCGATCACGCCGCCATCCTCGCCCGCCGCGAGCGCCGCCCCCGCGACCGCGCCGTGCAAGGCATCGACCGGCCACTGGTCGCCGCGGATCGTCGAGTTGATCGGCTGGTCCGCGGGCTCGAGCACGAGCGTCACCGCGTCCTGGACGCCGGCGTCGGCATCGACGGCGCCGTTCGCCACCGGCACGGAGCGCTCGTCGAGCCCGATCACGTCGATCCCGGTCGCGCTGATCGTGATCGATCCGTCTCGACCCTCGGTGTCGACCACGAACGTCGCCGGCAACCGGACGTCGGTCAGCGGAAAGGTCTTCGTGGTCACCACGCCCTGCATGTCCTGGACGCGCACGTCGAGCTGGTCCAGCGGCGCAACCGTCGGCCGGGCCTCGACCGTGACCACGACGCTCGGCGGCGCGCATGCCATCAGGCAGACGAGCGGGAGGACGCGCGGGACCATCGTCCCAAGCGTAGGGCCGAAGCCCGGCGCCGTCGATCCAATCCTGACCGCGGCCGGTCGTGATCACGCGCCGGCGAGCGCCGCCACGACGCGCACGCGGCGCGCGGCCGCGTCCGGCCAGCCATAGGTGTCGATCCACATCCGGTAGAGCTCGCGCGGGCTGTCCACCGGCACCGCGCCGCGGCCGTGCAGCATCCGATGGTTGTCGACGATGACCAGCTCGCGCGCCGCGAGCGCGACCTCGACGACCGGGGTCGCCGGATCGTCGCCGCGCCAGAGCGCGATCAACCGCGCGGCGACCGCGCGCTCGCGCGGATCGGTGGGCACCTGCAGCCGCGGTGGGAGCCAGAACACCCGCGTCCGCCCGTCCGGTCGCGGCTCGATCACCGGGACGAGCGGCCGATCGGCGGCCGCGAGCCCGTCCATGAGATCGGCGCAGCAGAGGCGCGCCGCGATCGCCCGCTCCTCGGCGCCGAGCTGGTCGAGCGCGGCGCGCGCGTCGAGGTAGCGGCTCGCGCCCGCGGTCGGGCACGGCGTCACGCAGTACCAGGCGCACAGGCTGGCGCGGACGCTGTCGGTGTGGAACGGCACCGCCGCGGGGCTGAGCACGAAGCGTCGGGCGCGCGCGTCGACGAACACCCGGGTCTCGGACCACACGGTGCCGAGCTGGTTGCAGAACGCGAGCGCGCGCGCGGCGCTGCGCGCGTCGCGCACGTGGACCACGCCCGCGGCGGCGAGGTGCGCGCGCGCAAGGCCCAGCGCGTCGGCGGCGTCCAGGCTCATCACCGGCGCGCTCATCGCGCCCCTCGCGCGCGGACGAGCCCATCGAGCGCCGCGCTCGGGTAGCGCTGCGCGTAGCCCTGGTACCAGCGGATCGCGACCTCGGCGCCGAGCAGATCGTGGACGTCCGCGATCTGCGCGCGCATCGCCAGGCGCGCCGCTTCGGGCGAGGCGTCGGCGTGCGCGTCGCCCGGCTGGTGATGGACGTAGCCGCCGAGGTAGTCGGCGCAGAACCACGCGTACGCGCGCGTCGACAGGATGAACGCGTGCCACAGCTCGTCGACGAGCGTCATCGACGCGGTGATCGCGCGCGACTGCCCGCGATCGTGCGCGCACAGCCAGAGCCAGCGCAGCAGATCGAGCCACAGCTCGTCCGCGTCGGCGGCGCTGACATCCCAGCGGGCGCGGAACGCGGCGATGACCGCGGGCTCGCGGAACGCGAGGACCTCGGCGAGCGGGCGCGGCTGATCGACGAACGTGTGAGGGGTTGCGAAGGAGCGTGCAGCGATCATGGCGCCGCACGCTGCAGCCCGCGTGCCCGGCGCGCGCGACGCACCGAAGTCGCGGCGTTGCCCGGCGGCAACAGCGCGCGCGATGCGCGTGGCACGCGACGTGAACAAGCGATCGACCGTCGTCACGACGACGACGCCCCACGAAGGAACACCATCATGAAGAAGCAGATCCCGACCCCGCCCGCCCCGTCCACGCCCAGCCCGCGCGAGCGCGAGGAGCTCATCGACGCGCTCCTCGAGACCGTCCTCGGTGGCGGCGGCGCCACGTGCTTCAACCCCGCGCTCGAGGGCGGCGCGACCTGCTTCTCGCCGGCGCTCAACGAGCGCTGACGACGGCGCGCGACCAGGCGCTCGACGACCCGTGCGGGATCCTGTCCCGCGCGGGTCGCGTGCGTTCCGGAGCCGCGCCCGCGCGGCGGGCGATGCCTGGGGACGCGCGCGTTGCCGAGCGGCAACAGCGCGCCACGCCCTACCGCTGGATCAGCACTGCCCCGCGGGCTTGCACTGATCCGTGCCCGGGCACAGCACCGTGCCCGACGGGCAGCAGTAGCCGTTGAAGCAGCCCTCGCCGGCGCCGCACGTGCGGCCGCAGGCGCCGCAGCTGTTGACGTTGGTCGAGAGATCCGTGCACGCGCCCGAGCACTCGCTCTGGCCGGCCGGGCACGACAGGCCGCAGCACCGGAAGCCGGTGTTCGCGAACGAGTACGTCGTCGGCACGACGGTCAGATCGAAGTCGCAGGTCAGGCCGTTCTGCTGGTTGTCGAACGAGCCGCCGCGCAGCGTGTAGACCGTCTGCGCGCCGGCGACGCGGGCGTCGTCGGTCCACTCCTTCAGGTTGCCGGACATGTCGAACGCGAGATCCTGCGAGACGCAGCCGGCGAGCGAGCCGGTCGCGACCGCCTGGTCCTCGTTCACGCCGCCCGCGACCGGATCGTAGACGCTGCCGTTGCAGGTCGTGCCCGCGAAGGTGTTGCCGTACGGGAACGTGCGGTTCGACGCGCCCTCGCAGAACCGGCCCCACTCGTCGCTGGTGATCACGCCCGAGCCGTTGCGCGTGACCTTGCAGAGGCGCATGCCCGCCGCCGAGCACGCGGCCTGGACCTTCGCGAGGGTCGGGTTGGCCCACGGCAGCTTGGTCGCCGACGAGCACGCGCGGGTCTCGACGAAGCCCGGGTTGGCCCCGGTCGCATCGGGCCGCGACGCCTCGTACTTGTACATGACCACGCTCTTGCCGTTGATCGTCAGCGGCCCGACGGTCGCGTCGCGCACGCCGGCGAAGCCGTTCGAGTCGTAGGGCTCGTCGGTGTGGCCGTCGCAGTCGTTGTCCTTGTTGTCGCAGCTCTCGGCCACCGGCGTCGCGCCCGGGGTCGTGATGCTGCAGGTCAGCCCGGTCTGCGCGCCGTTGCAGACCAGCGTGCCCGAGCCGCGGCAGGTGCCGAGCTTGCGGGTCGTGCCGTTGGTGCCGTCCTCGGCGCACGCCGTGTTCTTGAGCGGGAACGGATCGTCGGCGAGGCCATCGCAGTCGTTGTCCTTGCCGTCGCAGCGGGTCTCCTGCAGCACGACGTCGCCGCCCGCGTCCTTCTCGACGTCGGGGTCGGTGTAGAGGCAGTCCCAGCCGCCGGCGCCGGTGCACGACGGGGTCGTGCCCGCGCACTCGCCCGCGGTCTTGCAGAAGTTCGCGGGCGCGGTCATCGACGGATCGGCCGCGTCGATCAGGCCGTCGCAGTCGTTGTCGATGCCGTCGCAGACCTCGGCGCCGGTGAACGTGCACGCGTACTCGCAGCCGTCGCCGATCGTGCCGTTGGCGTTGACGTAGCCCGAGAGGCACGCGGCGACGGTGCAGCCACCGGCCGAGCAGCCGGCGATCGCGTGCGGCAGGCTGCAACCCGCGCAGTTGTTGCAGAACCGCGGGTCGTTGAGCTTGTCGAAGCCGTTGTCGACGACGCCGTTGCAGTCGTCGTCGAGGTTGTTGCAGGTCTCGCTGTTGCCGGTGACCTGGCCCTGGCAGACCAGCGCGCCGCCGACGCAGTTGAGCGTGCCCGCGGTGCACTCGCCGGTGTTGGTGCCGCAGCTGCCGCCACCGCCCGGGTTGCCGTTGTCGATCACGCCGTCGCAGTTGTTGTCCTGGCCATCGCAGATCTCGACGCCGCCGTTGGTCTTGACGCAGCCGTACTCGCAGCCGGTCGCCGGGTTGTTGTCGAGATCGTAGAAGTTGGCGGCGCAGGTGCCCATCACGCAGCCACCCATGACGCAGCTCGCGGCGGCGTTGGTGAAGCTGCACTGGTTGCCGCAGCTGCCGCAGTTGTTCTTGTCGGTCATCACGTTGAAGCCGTCGTCGACGACGCCGTCGCAGTCGTTGTCGGCGTTGTCGCAGGTCTCGGCGCCGGTCGCGATGCACGAGTACTCGCAGCCGTTGCCGGCCACGTTGTCGAGGTTGACGTAGCCGAAGGCGCACGACGCCACGGTGCAGCCGCCGTTCGAGCAGCCCGGGGTCGCGTGATCGAGCACGCACGGGCTGCAGCTGCCGCAGTGCTGCGGATCGGTCTGCTTGTTGAAGCCGTTGTCGACCACGCCGTTGCAGTCGTCGTCGAGGTTGTTACAGACCTCGCTGCCGCCGCCGATCGAGCCGACGCAGAACAGCACGCCGAACGAGCACACCGTGGTGCCCGCGGTGCACTCGCCGGTGTCGGTGCCGCAGGTCGCGCCGCCGCCGGGGTTGCCGTCATCGACGAACCCGTCGCAGTTGTTGTCGATGCCGTCGCACAGCTCGACGCCGCCGTTCGACGGCGTGCACTGGTACTCGCAGCCGTCGTTGGGGCTGCCGTTCAGATCGACGAAGCCGGGGTTGCAGCTGTCGACCTTGCACGTGCCGGTGTCGCAGACCGGCGTGGCGTTGAGCGTGTTGCACTGGTGGCCGCAGGTGCCGCAGTTGTTGAGGTCCGACTGCGTGTTGAAGCCGTTGTCGACCGTGCCATCGCAGTCGTTGTCGACGTTGTCGCAGGTCTCGACGCCGCCGTTGGTCTGGATGCAGAAGTACTCGCAGTCGGCGGGGTTGCTATCGAGATCGTAGTAGCCGGGCTTGCACGCGCCGCGCGCGCAGGTGCTCGCGGTGCACGTGCCGAACGCGTTGACGTAGGCGCACTTGTGGCCGCACGTGCCGCAGTTGTTGGGATCCTGGGTCGTGTCGAAGCCGTTGTCGGGCACGCCGTCGCAGTCGTCGTCGGCGTTGTTGCAGACCTCGGGCGACGGCAGGCACGCGTCGGGCGGCGTGCCGTCGGGCGGCGGCGCGTCGATGCCCGAGCCGTTGCCGTCGCCGTTCGAGTTGCTGTCGATGGTCGGCGTGCCGGAGTCGGAGCCAGAGCCCGAGCCGCCGAGGTCGTAGGGATTGACGTTGCAGGCCGCGAGGGCGGCGAGCGCCAGCGGAGCGACGTGGCGCGCGAGGCGGGTCAGCATGCGGGTACCCGAAAGGATCACGACCGACCTCCCGCCGCGCGGCGCCGGCGTCGGAACAGCGGGGCGAACCCGAGCAGGAACAGCCACGGCGCCGCGCCGCTGTCGCCGGCGTTGCAGCCGCCGCCGGCCGCGGTCACGCGCTCGTGGGTCGGGCCGGTCGGGACCTTGCAGACCGCGCGGCCGTCGCCGTCGATCGAGCAGGTCTGGCCGGTCGGGCACTCGGTGGTGATGCACGGATCCGGCTCGCACGCGCCGGTGGTCGGGACGCAGACCTCGCCGGTGCGGCACGAGATGCCCTCGCACATCGGGTTGACGCAGCTGCCGTTCGACGGGTCGCAGACCTGGCCGGCGGTGCAGTTCGCGCCCGCGCAGGCGTCGTTGACGCACTGACCACCGACGCACACCGTGCCGTCGGCGCAGCCGCCGCCGCACGCGTCGGAGCACACGCCGTTGGTGCAGGTCTCACCGGCCTGGCACGGGTTCGGATCGCACAGGTTGTCCTGGCACTGGCCGAGGCCACCGGGCTCGGCGATGCACAGCTGGCCGGGGGTGCAGAGCTCGGGCAGGTGGAAGCAGTCGAGGCAGAAGCCCTGGCGGCACTCGGTGCCCGACGGGCACGTCACGCCATCGCACAGGTTCTTGCACTGGCCGGTCGCCTCGTCGCAGACCTCGTTGGCGCCGCAGGTCACGCCCTCGCACGGGTTGTGGACGCAGTACGAGCCGGGCGGATCGGCGGTCGGCAGGTTCTCGCAGAGGTAGCCGGCCGAGCACGGGAACTCACCCGAGCCGCACGGCGCGACGCACTCGCCGCCCTGGCAGACGTTGCCGGTCGGGCACGCCGCGCTGTCGTCGACGATGCCGTCGCAGTCGTTGTCCTTGCCATCGCAGATCTCGGCGGTCGGCCCCTTGTAGCCGACGCAGCCGATCGAGCCGCTGACGCACGCGGTGGCGCCGAACTCGCACTCGCCGGTGTCGCCGATCTGCTCGAAGCCCGGGTCGGTGCACTGGTTGCCCTCGCCGGGCAGCGGGCTCTCGTCGATCAGCTGATCGCAGTCGTCATCGACGCCGTTGCAGACCTCGGTCGTGCCCGAGCCGGGGTTGCCGCAGACCAGCGCGCCGTTGGTGCACGCCCACAGGCCGGGCTGGCAATTGCCAGCGGCCGGGGCGCACACCGTGCCGACGACCGGCAGCGGCAGCTCGTCGGTCTGGCCATCGCAGTCGTCGTCGAGGCCGTTGCAGGTCTCGGTGCCGGCCACGCCCTGGGGCGCGGTGCAGGTCACGCCGAGGCCGTTGGCGGCGCAGACGTAGACGCCGGTCTGGTGGCACACGCCCGGGCGGCCGTTGTCGCAGGCCATCCCGAGCTGCGGGAAGTCCTCGTCGATCTTCGTGTCGCAGTCGTCGTCGAGGACGTTGCACTTCTCGGCGATGGGGCCGACCGTGCCGACGCAGGTCAGGCCGCCGGCGGTGCAGGCCAGCACGCCGAAGCGGCACTCGCCGTCCTCGGTCGCGACCACGGTGCCGTTCGGCAGCGTGTTGCAGGTGTCGCCGAGCTGCGGGTCGGCCTCGTCGGTGAGGCCGTTGCAGTTGTTGTCCTTGTTATCGCAGACCTCGGTGAACGGGCCGGTGTCGCCGACGCAATCGGGCGCCCCGCCCACGCACTGGAGCGTGCCCGGATCGCACTCGCCGACCGAGGTGCCGCACGCGCCGCCGAAGCCGGGGACGTTGTTGTCGACGACGCCATCGCAGTTGTTGTCCTTGTTGTCGCAGGCCTCGGTCGTCGGGTTGACCTCGCCCACGCAGGTCTCGGCGCCACCGACGCACTGGACGACGCCGGCCTTGCACTCGCCGACGAACGGCGGCGTGCCGCACGCCGCCCCGATGTCGGGGTCGGTCGTGGCCACGCCCTCGTCGATCTTGCCGTCGCAGTCGTCGTCCTTGCCGTTGCACTGCTCGGTGCCCGAGCCCTCGTCGACCACGCCGTTGCAGTTGTCGTCGAGGCCGTTGCACGCGATCTCGGTGACCGGCGTGATCGCACCGGAGCACGTGCCGTTGACGCCGGCGGTGCACGTCGACGTGCCGAACTTGCAGATGCCGAGGCACACGCCGGTGGTGGTGTTGCAGCCCGCGGTCGCCGGCGGGTAGCACGGCGAGGTCATGCCATCGACGATCGTGTCGCAGTCGTTGTCCTTGTTGTCACAGACCTCGGTCGCCGGGCCGACGCCGCCGCTGCATCCGGTCACGCCGTTGACGCAGGTGGTGGTGCCGGGATCGCACTCGCCGGTCGCCGGGCCGCACGCCACCGGCGCGAAGTCCTCGTCGATCTTGCCGTCGCAGTCCTCGTCGATGTTGTTGCAGGTGTCGCAGTGCGCGGCGTTCGAGCAGATCGCGACGCAGCCCTGGCAGTTGATGCCGTCGTCGACGAGGCCATTGCAGTTGTCGTCCTTGCCGTTGCAGATCTCGGCGGCCGGCGTGCCGGCGGTGGCGTTGCACGCGAGGCCGAGCTGATCGGCGGTGCAGACCAGCTGCCCGGTGCGCAGACACTCGCCGACGCCGGCCGAGCAGGCCGAGTTCTTGCCGGGGAAGTCCTCGTCGACCAGGCCGTTGCAGTTGTCATCGAGGCCGTTGCACTTCTCGGTGACGACCGACGACGCGACGATCTGCGCGAGCGCGGCCTGGAGCTCGAGCTGGTTCTTCACGAGGAACGCGCTCGAGGTGCCGCCGGAGCTGGCGATGCCGTTGAGGTCGAGGGCGGTCTGGCAGTTGGTCGCGCCGCCCGGACAGATCGCGAAGCCGATGACGTAGACCGGCACGTTGTAGCCGGTGACGTTCACCCCGGCCGAGTTGGTGAAGCTCAGGTTCTGGAACGAGGCCGCCGCGGTCTTGGCGGCGGCGACGGTCTCGCAGCTCTCACCACCGTCGGTGAGGATGATGACCTGGTACTTGCGGCACGGGGTCTTGGCGTCAGCGGCGAGGTTCGCGAGGATCGTGGTCTTCATGTCGCGCAACGACGCGGCGATCGGCGTGCCGCCCTGCGGCTTGATCTCGACGTCGGTCGCGAAGTTGGTCTGCGTGCCGTCGATCCACTGCATCATCGTGTCGTAGTTGTCGTCGTAGCCGGTGGCCGGGAAGTCGACGAGGCGCTGGCCGCCGTTGGGGTCGCAGGCGTTGTTGTTGATGAACGCGCCGGCCGACTTGATGAACTTGTGGTCGGAGCTCGGCAGCGCGCAGTTGACGGTGCTGGTGCCGTCGAGCGGCGAGATGCCGCCGGTGCGCACGCGGTTGAGCGCGTAGGCCTCGCAGACCGCGCGCTCGAACGTGTTGTTGAAGTCGCAGAGCGAGCAGTCCCAGGTGTTGCTCGCGCCGTTCCAGGTGTACGGGTCGCACTGGCCGGCGGTGGTGGCGCCGGTGCTGTCGAGCATGGTCGCGTTGAGGTTGCAGCGCGTGGTGCCGCCGATGCTGTCGCACGACATGATCGTGAGACCGCCGGGGGTCTTGGGGCAGGTCGCGTTGGTCGCGCAGGCCTGGCCGCCGTCGGTCTGGGCGTAGCGCCACAGCGCGAACTCGACCTCGCCAAAGGTCGCGATGACGTTCGAGAGCGCCGTCTTCGCCTGGTACATGCGGCTGTCGTTGGGCAGGCCGTCGCCGTTCAGATCGCAGCCCGGGGTCTCGAGCGAGCCGTCACCGCGGGTCGACACACCCTCGACGATGTTGAGGCTCTGCGCGCAGCCCGTCTGCCCGGTCAGCGACTGGTAACAGGTCTGGTAGTCGCTGCGACAGGTCGCGGTCCAGCTGCTCGCGCACGTCGCGCGGAAGTGGATCGTGTCGGCCACACAGGCGTTGCAGGTCTCCTGCGCCGCGGTCGGGTTGCCGCTGCTCGTGCAGCCGTTCCAGCCCTGCGCGACGCAGGTCTCCGGCATCGTCACGATGTCCGGGGTGAGCAGCATCGAGCCCGACGAGTCCACGAGGACCGAGATGCGGTTCTTCACCGGCTGCGCGCTGGCCGCGATCGGCAGCAGCACTCCGATGAGAACGAGAACGCTTCGAACGATGCGCATGCGTGGGCCCTCCGTGGCAGAGCGGATGCACGGCCCCCGTTGGCGCGGGGCTGCGCTCCCTCACGCGTATCGTACGGGAAGCGGCGCACGCGGGTAAAGCGGGTGATCGGCACACCGTGCGTTCGACACGGGATCGATGTCGGTCAGCCCGGTGTGCGATGGCAGCCGACCGCGCGTCGGTCAGCGCACGCGCTCGCCGCTCGCCGCTCGCCGCTCGGTCAGGCGAACGGATCGTCGTCGGCGACGGGCGCGTCGGGCCGCTGCCGCTGCGCGCCCTCGGCGAGGAAGCGCAGGAACAGCTCGAGGTACTCGCGCTGCCCGGCCAGCAGGCCGTGAAACGCGACGCCGATCTGGTAGCGGCTACCGAGCGCGGTACACCAGACCACGCGCGCCGGCAGCGTCAGCGACTCGGAGGTGTTGCCCTGGTCGAACACCAGCGCGATCTCGATGTCGACGCTGCGGCCGGCGTCGACCGGCTCGTCGATCAGCGCGCACAGCCCGCCGCGCGACAGGTTCGAGGTCCGGCCACGCCGGGCCGCGCCCGCTCCGCGCGTGTTGATCACCAGCTCCGCCTCGAGGGCGTAGCGCGGGAACTGGCGATCGGCGGTCACGGATAGATCATCGGCCGCGATCGCGACCCGGCGCAATCTTTTGGCGGCCGCGGGTGTGCGAGCTGGCCCACCGGCGCGCGGCCGGCCGTCAGCGCGTCACTGCGGGACGAGCTTGTAGACGTTGCCGTCGACCAGGCCGACCGCGTACAGCTCGCCGTCCGCGTCCTCGCCGAACGCGACCAGGCCGGTGAGGCCACCGTCGAGATCGTTGGTGAGCTCGCGCTTGTCGGTGGCGCCGACCCCGTCGAAGATGAAGCTGAAGAACCGGCCGGTCGCGTAGTCGGTGTAGATGTACCGCCCGCGCAGGCACGGCATCGCCGCGCCCCGGTAGACGTAGCCGCCGACGATGGTGGACGCCTCCGAACGGGGATGATCGACGACCGGCGGGACGCCGATGGGCGTGCAACCGGCGACCTTGCAGACCGAGCCCTCCATCGTGTCCCAGCCGTAGTCGCGGTGGCCCATGCCCGCGGGCTCGACGTCGATCTCCTCGCGCTGCGCCTCGCCGACGTCGCCGATGTACATGTCGCCGGTCGCGCGGTCGAAGGTCATGCGCCAGGGGTTGCGCAGGCCCCAGTCCCAGACGAACGGGTCGGCGTCGGGCGCGTTGTTCGGGGGCGCGGTGCCCGGGTGGGTCGCGTCCATGCGCAGGATCTTGCCGTGGCGGTCGTGCTTGTCGGGCGCCGGCGAGGGCATCGCCGCGGTGTCGCCGCTCGACAGGTAGAGGTAGCCGTCGGGCCCGAACGCGAGCGAGCCGCCGAGGTGGTTGTAGGCGAACTGCTGGGCGTCGACGAGATCGGCGACGGGCGTCGGGTTGGCGACGTCGGGGTTGCCGGCCGAGCGGTTGTAGACCTGGACCACGGCGCGCTCGCCGTTGGTCTGGGTCGCCTTCTCGCTGAAGTAGATGTAGAAGCGGCCCGACGCGGCGTAGTCGGGCGCGAACGCCAGGCCCAGGAGCCCGCCCTCGGCGGTCGCGTTGGGGATGTTGACCCGGGCGCTGATGTCGAGGAACGGCGTGGCCAGGGTCTGGCCGCCGCGGCGGATCTTGATGCGGCCGCCCTTCTCCACCACGTAGAGCGATCCAGGATCGTTGGGCGGCGTGACGACCGTGACCGGCTGCGTGAACCCGGAGGCGAACACCGCGAGCTTCATCGCCGGCAGCACGCCGGGCGTCGGGCACGAGACGTCGGCGTCGGGCGGTGCGCGCCCGTCGGTCGGCGCGTCCGGCGATCCGGGTGCGGAGTCGATCGTGGAGGAGTCGATCGAGGTCGAAGACCCGCCGCCGCAGGCCGCGAGGATCAGGAGGAGGCTACCGAGGGGATGGCGACGCACGTGATCTCGGAGAACATCGCATACCGCCCCGAAACGCAAGACGGCCCCGCATGGGGGCCGTCGACCGCGGCGCGCCGATCACAGATCGATGCGCCGAGAGTGTCGCCTGTAGACCGTGGCCTAGCGGCGACGGCGGCGACGCGTCGGACGCGGCGCAACCGCCGCGGCCTCCAGCTCCTCGAGGTGCTCGAGCATCTGGATCATGGTGTTACGGGTGGGAGGATGGGGCTCGTTGGTGATGCCACGACCGAGACCGATCCGGAGCTCCGCGCGAAGCTCCGACTCGATCAGCCGGTAGGTGCGCAGCGCCTCCTCCGGGTCGTAGAGGTTGAGGTCTGCCTCGCAGCCGGTCGCCGCGATCCACACCGCAGCCAGGGCCGCCGCTCGGCGACCAGGCTGCGAGAGGGCGAACTCCTTGACCGTCTGGCGGAGGCGCTGCCGGACCAGGTTGACTGGCGGGAGAGCGACAAGACCGTCGTTGTCGTCTTCGGTCCGCCGGAGGGCGGGTCGCGTCATCTGCTTGTCGGTTTCCATGGCTTTCCGTTGGTGAGTCGGGGCCCCAGGTTGACCTAAGCCCGCGAAAGGGCTTGGGGCGTTGGGGAACTGGACGTTGCCTCATCCGCTAGCGATTTGCGAGGAAAATCGGCTCAAAATCACGCCTGGAATTTTCTTCGCATCGCGGAATGTTTTCGGGCACATCGGTCGCAAACCGTGCTGTCCGGAGTGCATCGGATCACGTATGCAACCACTCGGAACTACTAGGCCGGATTCGTCAAGATCAGAATGCGTGCGGTCGGCTGTCGCAGGACCGCCATACCACCGCCATCGTCGAGCGGTTTCGGGCACGATCCCGGCACTGGATCTCGTGCCTGGGCGCACCCGATGCGAGGCGATTCTCCGTCGAGAAACGCGATCCGCGGGCGGGGCAGCGAGCGCCGCCGCGATCAGGCCGGAGCCGCGGCCGCCGCATCGATCCGCGCCAGCAGCGCGGTCACGCCCTCATTGATCTCCTGGGGGCGCTCGATGGGGGTCGTATGGGAGCCATCATCGATCCAGAGCAGGTCCGCCTGGGGGATGGAGGCCACCATCTGCCGGCTGCGCTCGGGTGGCGTGAAGCCATCGCGACCGCCGGCGATCACCAGCGTCGGCACGTCGATCGTCGGGAGCACGTCCTCGGCGCTGTGGCCGCCCGCGGCGGCCAGCATCGCGCCGAACAAGGTCGAGTCCATGCGCGCGAGCCCCTCGAGGTACGGCATGAAGTCGGCTGGATCGACGAGCGCGCCGTTGATCTCGAGCCGCTTCGCGAGCTCGAACGAAAGCTTCGTCGGCACGACGGCGCGGAGCACGCGGTTGATCGCGCCGGGCGCGCGCCCGAGCCACTTGCGGACCTCGGGCAGCAGGCGCTCCAGCGTCGCGGTGCCGCGGAACGTGCGCAGCGGATGCGAGGGCGCGCCGTTGGCGAGCACCAGCCCGGCGACGCGATCGCGATGCCGGCGGAAGGTCTCGAGCGCCACCTGCACGCCCATCGAGTGACCGATGAGCACCGCCTGCTGGATCCCGGCATCGTCGAGGATCGCGATCAGATCGTCGGCGAGATCGGCGATCGCCACGCGTGCGCGATCGCGCGGCGCCGATGATCGACCGTGACCGCGATAGTGACCGTGGACGACCGCGCGCGTGCCCAGCGCGCGACGAAGGTGTCGCCACGCGTAGCCATCGCAGCCGATCCCGTCGAGGAGCGCCACCGGCACTCCCCCCTCGCCTGTCTCCAGCTCGTAGAACAGCGGGGTCCCATCACTCGGCGCGATGGCGTAGCCCCAGCGCGACCGACGGGTCGCGCGGCTGCTGTCCTCGATCAGGAGATCTCCTTCGTGTCCTCCTCCCCCGGGAACTCGTTCACGGAGGGGTACTTCATGATCTCCTTGCGCGCGATCTTCCAGGCCTTCTGGACGATCCAGGAGAGCGAGCGGTCCTGGCGGGCCGCCTCTTCCTGGATCTCCTTCAACATGTCCTCAGGGAAGTAGAGTGACTGCTTGCGCTTGTCGGAGCCGGCCATACGGGGGCTAGTTTCGAGGGCGCGCATACACTGTGTCAAGACGTCGGCCTATGTATGAACCTGAAATGTCCGGAGGTTTGGCGGCGATGTGCAGGGAGGATCCCGGTTGGGGGTATTTCGGGTTGTCTCCGCTACCGTTCGCCACTATCTTACCCGGCCTTTCAATGGCGGGGGTACCCGCCGGAGCCTGGGGGAGCTAGCCCGTGTCCACCACCGTCTCGAAGTCACTCACCAAGAAGGAACTGAAGAAGTTCCAGGAGATGCTCGAGGAAAAGCGGCGGGCGGTACTCGACCGCGCCCGCAAGACCCTGTCCGAGGACATGACCCTCGACACCAACGACCTGCCCGACGAGATGGATCTCGCGGCGAGTGAGTACATCCAGTCGTTCGAGTTCCGCCTCCGCGGCCGTGAGAAGAGCCTGCTGACCAAGCTCGACAGCGCCCTGCGCAAGATCGAGGACGGTCGGTTCGGCATCTGCGACATCTGCGAGGAGCCGATCGGCAAGAAGCGCCTCGAGGCGCGGCCCGAGACCAGCCTCTGCATCCGGTGCAAGGAAGACCAGGAGCGCGACGAGCGCGAGTTCGGCTGACGAGCGATCGCATCCGATCCGCGGTTCGCCGCAGATCGGGCCACCGATCCGGAACGAGCCTGCGTTCGTGAGAGCGCAGGCTCGTTTTGCGTCGAGCGCAAGCCCGGATCGCGCGGCGTCGTGTCGCTGACGACGCGCGGGTTCGATCGATCGGCGCGCGCGCTGTGCACGTCGCGGACAACGCGCCGCGCAGTTCGCGGACACTTCGCGCTGCGCATCACGGGCGTCCGTGAGCGCCGCGTGGGCGGCGCCGCGCCGCGTGGCGAAGCCCCCCGGTTCCAGCGTAGCCTCGTCGGCAAGGAGTCCCCCTTGGCTGACGATTCTGCTTCGAACGGCGCGTCGCGCCGCCGGTTCCTCAAGCTCGCGACCTGCGCGCTCGGCGGCGGCGTGGGCGCGGCCGTCGCCATCCCGGCGATCCGCTACGCGATCACTCCGATCGGCGAGAAGACCGTCAGCGCCGCTGACGATCCGATCGACGCGCTGCCGCTCGAGCAGGTGAAGCCGGGCGCGCCGCCGCTCCAGGTCACGCTGGTCGCGCCGGTCCAGCGCGACGGCTGGGCCGCGGTCAAGAACGTGCCGCTCGGCGCGGCCTGGATCCGCCGCGACACCGGCGGCACGCTGACGGCGCTGTCGGCGGTGTGCCCGCACCTCGGCTGCGCGGTCGGCTTCGACGGCAAGCAGTACGTCTGCCCGTGCCACGACAGCACCTTCGCGCTCGACGGCGCGGTCCAGGCCGGCCCGTCGAAGCGCGGCCTCGATCCGCTGCCGTTCGAGGTCGTCGAGGGCCGCCTGCGCATCGCGTGGGTGCGCTATCGCCTCGGCGGCCCCGATCGGGAGAAGGCCTGATGTCGATCGGCTCCTGGCTCGAGGAGCGCACCGGCTGGCGGTCCAACGTGGGCGCCGCGCTCGACACGAAGATCGCCGGCGGCCCGTCGTTCGCGCACGTGTTCGGCGCCGTGCTCGGCAGCATCCTCGTCATCCAGGCGGTCACCGGGATCCTGCTGGCGATGAGCTACAGCCCGTCGGTGAGCGCGGCGTGGGCCTCGGTCGCGTACATCGAGGATCAGGTCGCGCTCGGCTGGTTCATCCGCGGCATGCACCTCTACGGCTCGTCGGCGATGGTGATCGTCGCGGGCCTCTACCTGCTGCAGAGCGCGGTGTGGGGCGGCTACAAGAAGCCGCGCGAGCTGGTGTGGATCCTCCAGGTCGTGATCCTCGGCGTGCTGATGCTGTTCCCGCTGACCGGCCACGGCCTGCCGTGGGATCAGCAGGGCTACTGGGCGACCAAGGTCGAGCTCGGCATCACCGCCTCGGCGCCCGGCGGCGCGTACATCGTGCAGCTCGCCCAGGGCGGCAACGACATGGGCAACCTCACGCTGACCCGGCTCTACGCGATCCACGCGCTGCTGTTGCCGGCGCTGGTGCTGATCCTGTGGCTGGTGCGCCGCGCGCTCATCCGCCACCACGGCCTCACGCCGAAGTGGAACGCGCCCGACACCGCGGTCGGCTACTTCCCCGACCAGGCGTTCCGCGACGCGATCGCCATCGCGCTCGCGGTCGCCGCGCTGATCGCCTACACGGTCTACCAGGGCGGCGCGCCGCTGGCCGCGCCGGCGGACTCGACGGTGCCGTTCGACGCGCGGCCCGAGTGGTTCATCCGCCCGCTGTTCCAGCTCCGCAAGTACGCCGGCCCGCTCGAGCACCTCGCCGCGCTGGGCGCGCCGGTCGTGGTCGGCGGCTTCCTCATCGGCCTGCCCTTCGTCGATCGCTCGCCGGATCGCAGCCCGCGGCGCCGGCCGCTGGTGATGGCGGCGCTCGCGCTCGGCGGCGTGGTCGTGCTCGCGCTGGTCGGCCTGTCGTTCCGCGACGACGCCAACGACGAGGATCTCGCGAAGCGCGTGGCGTGGTCCGAGAAGCGCGCGGCGCAGGCGCGCTCGCTCGCCCTCGCCAACGGCGTGCCGCCGACCGGGGGCACCGCGGTGTTCTCGACCGCGCCGCACTGGCAGGCGCGCGTGATCTGGCAGAAGGCCTGCGCCAGCTGCCACGAGGGCGACGATCGCAAGGGGCCGCTCATCACCGTCGGCTACGGCTCGCGCGCGTGGATCCGCGGCTTCCTCACCGATCCGTCGGGCGACGCGTATTTCGGGCGCACCAAGCTGGCCAAGACCGACAAGGCGATGAAGGCGGTCGAGCAGACCGGCGCCGAGCTCGATGCCCTGGTCGAGATGGTCTACGCCCAGTCGGGCGCGAAGGACGTCGACGCGAAGAAGGTCGAGATCGGCGTCGGGCTGTTCGACAGCGTGTGCAGCGACTGCCACGAGCGCGAGGCCGGCAAGGACAGCGATCCCGGGCCGAACCTGTTCGGCATGGGGTCCCTGGCGCACCGCGCATCGCTGATCGCCAACCCGGCCGCGCCCACGATGTACGGCGCGCACAACGAGATGCCGGCGTTCGCCGCCGACACGACCGAGAGCGACCGCGCCGCGATCGCGACCTGGCTGGCGTGGATGCAGACCGCGACCGCCAGGGACGTCGAGGCGCTGGGCGAGCCGTAGGCGTCGCGGGCTAACCTCGGCGCGCGCGGCGGGTCCGATCCCCGCGGCGGCATGCCGCTGCGGCATCGCGCACACGCGGCCGATCGCATGGCTGCGTAAGCATGCGAAACCGGCCGCGTTGACTTTGGTCCCCGCGGCCGTGAATATTCGATTGACTGATCTGGGGGACGTGGCCGTCCAAGTCGCATGGCCCAGGCGCGTCGCGCCGGGCGTAACTAAGGAGACTCCAATGAATCGAACGGGACGATTTCTCAGGGCGCTCGGCATCGGGCTGTTGATCGCGTCCACCGTGCCCGCGTGCGTGCTGCGCGCGCAGGGCTCTGCGCGCTTCGGCACCGGCGGCGCTCTCGTCGTGTACGAGGAGCCGCCGCCGCCCCAGCCGATGGTCCGCTCGGGCTACGTCTACGTCGACGGGCAGTGGGCCAACCAGGGTGGCCAGTGGCAGTGGGTCGGCGGTCACTGGGAGCGCGAGCGCGCGAACTCGCAGTGGCAGCAGGGCCACTGGGAGCGCCGCGGCAACCAGTGGCACTGGGTCGCCGGCATCTGGGTCAACGGCGGCGTGGTCGTGACCGGTGGCAACACCGGCCCGGTGATGGACCGCAACGGCGGCTCCGTCGACCACCGCGTCCCGCCGCCGCAGCAGCCGGTGCCGGTGCCGCAGCCGCCCCCGCCGCCGGCCTACCCGACCGCCCCGCCCCCGCCCGTCCAGGTCGAGAACCCGGGCTCGCGCGGCGGCTACATCTGGGTCACCGGGTACTACCAGTGGCAGGGTGGCGGCTATCAGTGGGTGCCGGGTCACTGGGAGCGCGAGCGCGCGAACATGATCTGGGTCGCGGGTCGCTGGGAGCTTCGCGGCAACCAGTACTTCTGGGTCGAGGGCAGCTGGCAGGCCGCCCCGCGCAACCCGCGCGATCACCGTCACTAGACACTCGATCGATCCGCGCGGATCGACCCGGCCCTCGTCGAGCGACGAGGGCCGTGGTGTTTTCGGCGGCGCTGGCGTCGCTCGCGCCGCCGACGGTGAGCGCGCCGACGCGTTGAACGACGTTGTCGCCGACCGCGCGCTGAAGCGGCATTCCGCGCTGGAGACGAGCCGGTCTCGGGGCTACCAGAAACCCCATGAGGCACGCACCCACGTTCATGGCCGCCGCCATCACCACCCTCGCGCTCGCCGCGCCCGCGCGCGCCGGCACCTCGAGCTTCGACGAGGTCTGGGACCAGATCGCGTCCGATCCCTACGTCGCGCTGCCGCACATCCCGGTGACGCTCGACGCGTTCTACCAGAACTGGCACGACCACCTCACCGACGCAGCCAAGCGCACGCTCGCGGTGACCGACGACCTCCTGCCGCGCTTCGACAAGCTGCTCCACCCCAACGGCATCTGCCTGCGGGGCACCTGGCACATCGACGCGACCACGCCGTACACCGGCTACTTCGCGACCGGCTCACGCGGGCTGTTCATCGGCCGCGCGTCGACCGCGCTGACGCCGGTGCGGCGCGGCGAGTACCGCGCGTTCGGCTTCGCCGGCAAGATCTTCCCCACGCTCGATCCCGACGCGCCGGTCACGACCGGCAACTTCTTCGCGATCGACGATCTCGGCGGCACGCTCACCGATCACTTCCTCGACGCGCCGCTCACGAACGACATCATCCACATCACGATCCACCCGAGCAGCGTGTTCCAGGGCCCGCTGGCGACCGCGGTGGTGCGCTCGTTCCTGATCGCCGATCAGACGCTCGACGTCACCCAGACCCTGATCCGGCAGCTGTATCCGGTCTCGACTCTGGGCGTGAGCGATCCGCGCCAGGCGGTGACGCCGACCTGGCTGAAGATCACCGGTGCCGCGGACGTCGCGCGCGTCGACCGCGACGACTTCCGCGACGAGCTGCAGCTCGCCAACTACCCCGACGGCCTGGCCTTCGAGATCTGGGCAGCGGACAAGGGCAGCCGCCTGGGCAGCAAGGACTGGCACCTGATCGGGCGCATCGACGTCGACGCGACGGTCGCGTCGGATTCGTGCGATCACCGGCTGCACTTCCCGCACCCGCCGTACCGCCAGCAGCAGCCGTGACCGGCGGCGCGGAGTCCCGCGGCGCGTCGGCGATCAGTCGGCGGCGCGATCGGCGTTGCGCACGAGGGACCACAGCGTGGCCGCCGCCTCGACGCGGACCTGGGGCGCGCTGTCGGCGAGCGCCGCGACCAGCCCGGGCGTGATGTGGCCGGAGATCGCGTGGCTCGCGACCGCGCTCTGGCGCTGCGCCGGCTCACCGCTGGTCGCGAAGCCCGCGAGCGCCTGATCGCCGCGTGGCTCGCCGGCCCGCGCGAGATCGGCGGCGGCGGCGATCTGCGCCTCGACCGCCACGCCGTCGCGCGCATCGAGGGTCGCGGTCCAGATCGCGATCGCCTGATCGCGCTGCCCGACCGAGGCCAGCACCCGCGCGGCGCTGAGCCGCACGCCGACGTCGGCGTCGGCGGTGACGCGCGCCGCGCGCTCGCCGGCGGCGGCCTTGCCCAGCGCGGCGACCGCGAGGTTGAGCGCGCCGCTGCGGGTCGCGGCGTCGGCGTCGGCGAGGCCGCGATCGATCGCCGCGGCCGCGCCGGTCGGGTTCCAGGCGTGCGCCGCGCGCGCCGCGTGGATCGCGACGATCGCGTCGGCATCGGTGAGCAGCTTGTCGATCGCCGCGTGATCGCCCTGCGCGGCGACGAGATCGATCGCGGCCAGGCGCGCGCCGAGGAACGCGTCGCCGAGCGCGGCGTGGGCGACCGGATCGATGCGACCGCGCTTGCCGCGGCCGAGCGCCGTCAGCGCGGCGGCGCGGGTCTGGCCGTCCGGATCCTTGGCCGCGATGACGATCAGCGCGCTGGTCGTGTTCGCGTCGGCGAGCGGCGCGAGCCCGACGATCGCCGCGCGCCGGACGCGCGGGTCGGGATCGCGGAGCGCGTTGCGCAGATCGTCGGCGGCGTGGGCACCGACCTTGGTCGCCATGCCGCGCACCGCGATCGCGCGGGCGATCGGATCCTCGGCGTTGAGCATCGACGCGAGGATGTCGGGCGCCTGCGGGTGGCCGCGCAGCACCGCGACCGCGGCGGCGGCGAGCACCTGCTCCTCGCGATCGCCGAGCCGCAGCGTGACGTCGTCGGCGAGCGCCTCGATCTCGCGCGCGGCGATCGCCTCGATCGCCTGGACCTTGACCGCGGTCGACGGCGAGGTCAGCGCCTGCGCGAGGGTGTCCTCGGCGAGCAACCGCAGCGCGACCCGATCGTCGTCGCGGCCGGCGCGCCACGCGGCGTAGGCCTGGACCGCGCCGCGCGCGTCACCGGCGGCGAGCCGGGCGCGCAGCCCGACCCGGACCAGCGCGGCGTCGCTCGAGGTCGCCGGCGCGGCCTGGACCGCGCCCTGGTAGTCGCCGCGATCGTAGAGCGCCTGCGCGTGCTTCGCGGCGGTGGATGGGCCGCACGCCGCGAGGGCGACGGCCAGGGACAACGCGACGGTGGGGATCGAACGCATACGGCCTCCTGCGCAGTGTGGCACGGCAGTGGCGCCGGCACCTCTGGACAGTGGCGAGGGGCGCCGCGGCGGTTACGCGGGATCCGCCGACGATGGTAGAACCGGCCCGTGCTGCACGCCGTGCTGTTCGATCTCGACGGGACCCTGGTCGACAGCGAGCGCGAGACCGCCGAGGCGATGGCGCGCGCGCTCGCCCGCGGCCAGGGCGTGACGATCACCCAGGAGGATCGCGACTTCATCATCGGCCGGTCGTGGATCGCGATCTACGAGCGCCTCGCCGCGCGCTACCCGCTGACCTGGTCGCGCGCCGAGACCATCGCCGCGACCACCGCCGCGCGGGTCGAGGTCTTCGAGGAGGTCGGCATCACGATCCTGCCCGGCGCGATCGACGCGGTCGCGCGGTTCGCGAACCTGCCGCGCGCGCTGGTCACCGGCAGCTCGCGCGAGGAGGCCGCCCAGGCGCTGCGCGCCCTCGGCGTGACCGAGGCGTTCGCGCCGATGATCTGCGCGGAGGACGTCACCCGCTCGAAGCCCGCGCCCGACGGCTACCTGGCGGCGATCGCGGCGCTCGGCGTGCCCGCGGATCACTGCCTGGTGATCGAGGACTCGACCGCGGGCATCGCCGCCGGTCGCGCCGCCGGCTGCGCGGTGGTCGCGGTCCGCGCCGGCAACTTCCACGGCCAGGATCAGTCGCAGGCCCACCGGGTGATCGACACCCTGGACGAGCTGACCGCGGAGCTGGCCGCCGAGGTGGCGGCGCGGGCGCGCGCAGACTATGGTGCGCCCCGATGACCGCCTTGCCCGAGAGGGTCACGGTGTACGAGGTCGGGCCGCGCGACGGCCTGCAGAACGAGGCGCGGCAGGTCCCCACCGCCGACAAGATCCGCTTCATCGATGCGCTGGTCGAGGCCGGCCTCAAGAACATCGAGATCACCAGCTTCGTCAGCCCGCGCTGGATCCCGCAGCTCGCCGACGCCGTCGAGGTCGCGCGCGGCGTGACCCGCAAGGACGGCGTGACGATGTCGGCGCTGGTGCCCAACCGCCGCGGCCTCGACGCCGCGCTCGCCGCGGGCATGCGCGAGATCGCGGTCTTCCTGTCGGCGTCCGAGACGCACAACAAGAAGAACGTCAACAAGACCATCGCCGAGACCCTGACCGCGTTCGAGGATGTCGTGCCGCCAGCGCTGGCCGCGGGCGTGCGGGTCCGCGCCTACGTCTCGACGGTGTTCGGCTGCCCGTACGAGGGCGAGGTCGATCCGCAGCGCGCGGTCGATCTGACCCGCGCGCTGACCGCGATGGGCGTGTATCAGGTCTCGCTCGGCGACACGATCGGCGTCGCCAACCCGCGCCAGGTCGATCACGTGCTCGACCTCGTGCTCGCCGAGCACCCGATCGAGACCGTCGCGGTCCACTTCCACGACACCCAGGGCACCGCGCTCGCGAACTGCTACGTCGCGCTGACCAAGGGCATCACGACGATCGACTCGTCGGTCGGTGGCCTCGGCGGCTGCCCGTACGCGCCGGGCGCGGCCGGCAACCTCGCCACGGATGATCTGGTCGGCATGCTGCACGCGATGGGCATCGAGACCGGCATCGATCTCGACAAGCTGATCGAGGCCTCGCGGCTCGCCGCCGCGTTCGTCGGCCACGATCTGCCGTCGAAGTACCTCAAGGCGTACATCGGCAAGCAGGCGCGCGCGCGGCGCCGCGCCGAGCACGCCGACGAGAAAGGCGCGCGATGATCACCTCCGAGCTCGAGCATGTCCGCGTCGACCATGTCGACGGCGCGGTGTGGATCACGATCGATCGCCCCGACGCGCGCAACGCGCTGTCGCTGGCGGTGAACCGCGAGCTCCTGCGACTGGCGCGCGCGCTCGCGACCGACGAGGCCGTGCGCGCGGTCGTGATCACCGGCGCGGGCGATCAGGCGTTCTGCGCCGGCGCCGATCTCAAGGAGCGCAAGGGCGTGCCGGCGAGCGCCGCGCGCCCGTACATCGACGCGATCAGCGGCGCGATCGACGCGGTGTCGCGCATCGGCAAGCCGGTGATCGCGGCGATGAACGGCTCGGCCTACGGCGGCGGCCTCGAGCTCGCGCTGTCGTGCGACTTCCGCGTGCTGGTGGCCGGCGCGGAGCTCGGCCTCACCGAGGTTCGCCTCGGCATCATGCCGGGCGCGGGCGGTACCCAGCGCCTGCCGCGGCTCATCGGCGTCGCCGCGGCCAAGGAGCTGATCATGCTCGGCCGCCGCATCACCGCCGAGCGCGCCCTCGCCCTCGGCCTGGTGACCGCGATCGCGCCGCGCGGCGAGCTGCGCGCCGCCGTCGACGGCATGCTCGCCGAGCTCGCGGGATGCGCGCCGAAGAGCGTGGCGATGGCCAAGGCCGCCATCGAGCGCGGCAGCGACGTCGGCATCGACGAGGGCCTGCGCATCGAGCGGCAGTGCTACGACGTGACCCTGGTCAGCGAGGATCGGGACGAGGGCCTCCGCGCCTTCGCCGAGAAGCGGCCGCCGAAGTACACCGGCCGCTGAGCCGCGCAGGCGCGGGGCATCGGTAGCTTTCTGGGTGCGGCGCGCCGCGGCCCCGCCGAGGTCAAGGTCAAGGTCAAGGTTTGGCGTCGCCGTCGCCGGCGCCGTCAATGATCACGACCACGTCGACGTCGACGTGGTCGACCACGGCAAGGTCACCGTGGTGGCGGCGCCGATCCTGGGAGCCGGCACCCCATGATCCCCGGGATCCAGTGGAGACAGCTAACCAGGGCGCGGCTTCACCACATCCGCCCGCGCCGCGGTCGATCGATCATCCGCAGGGTTGCCCGATGCGGCGCATCGCCCCTTGTGGGCTGCGAACCTCGGTGCGCCTGGCCCGATCCGTGCTTTGCGTGAGGCCATGGGGATCCTGGCATCGCTACTCGGTCGGATGGGCTACACCAAGCTCGGCGCCTACGGGTTGATCCAGACCCCGGAGGGCCGGATCGCGATGGTCAACCCGCGGGTCCTCGATGACGGCTTCGGCGGCCGGATCGTCGGCTGGCGGCCCGAGGACACCGCGCCGCTCGAGCTGACGCCGCTCGAGCTGGTCCCCCGCGGCGCGGCCGGACCGGTCGCGTCCGCCCGCGCCGAGGGCATCGGCTTCGCGCCGACCATCCCGATGCCGCCGCTCGTGGCCCCGCAGCCGGCGCGCGCGCCGATCGCGATGCCGATCGCCGCGCCGCCGATCGTCGCGGCGCCGATCGCCGCACCGATCCCGGCCCCGCCCGCGCCTGCGGTCGCTGCGGACAGCGAGCCCGGCGACACCGACGAATGGGAGTGGCAGGTCGCGATGGCGCGCGCCCGCGCCGCGGCCGAGACCGCGATCACCGCCGCGACCACCGG
>JAIOQA010000252.1 GCA_021413675.1 Deltaproteobacteria bacterium
CGGTGGCGGCGTCGGGGCGATCCGGCTGCGCAGCGCCGCGCCCGCGATCGACGCGGCCGCGGTGCTCTCGCCCGCGCCCCCCTGACCCGCGCGACTAGGACTCGCGGCTGGTCGCGCGCGCGAGCCGCGCGTCGACGTCGAGGAAGCGATCGGCGAGCGCCTTCACGAACTGCCCGAGCCACGAGCTCGCGACCAGGCCCTCGAGGGCGGTGCGCTCGACCACCACCGCGCGCACGTCCTCGAGCGCGACCACGGTCGCCGAGCGCGGCGCGTCGGCGAAGATCGCGGTCTCGCCGAAGACCTCGCCGGCCTCGAGCACGCGCAGCGTCTGGCTGCGGGTCGGATCCTGCGGATCGCGCTTCCGGACCTCGCACCGGCCCGCGACGATGATGTACGCGGCGTCGGCGCGATCGCCCTCCTGCACGATGACCGAGCCGGCCGCGAACGTGTGCATCGGGAACCAGTTGCCGCCGCGCAGGAACTGCCGCAGCGCCTCGGCGAACTCCTCGGCGCTCTGGTAGCGATCCGCGGGCTCGCGCGCCATCGCCTTCATCACGATCTCGCTCAGGTGCGGCGGCGGCTTGATGCGCACGCCCCAGGCCTGATCGGGCGGGCGGAACTCGGCGCGCTGCGCGGCGGGCAGCGCCACCGTGATCGGTCCGGGATACGGACACACGCCGGTCAGCACCTTGTAGAGCACCGCCCCGAGCGCGAAGACGTCGGTGCGTGCGTCGATCTGGCTGACCAGGCCGCGCGCCTGCTCGGGCGCCATGAACTGGATCGTGCCCACGACCATGCCATCGGGCTCGCCCTCACCGTCGATGAGCGAGCGATCGCCGAGCACCTGCGCGAGGCCCCAGTCCATGACGTAGACCTGGCCGTAGCTGCCGATCATGATGTTGTCGGGCTTGAGGTCGCGGTGGATCACGCCGCGGCTGTGCGCGAACGACAGCGCGTCGCACACCTTGATGAGGCACGTCAGGATGTGCTCGAGGTCGCGCCGGGTCTTCTGCGCGGCGATCAGCGCGGTCAGGGTCTGCCCCTCGACCAGCTTCATCGTGTACGACGCGGCCGAGCGATCGTCGGTGACCAGGTCGTGGACCGGGACGATGTTCGGGTGATCGAGCATGCCGGTGATGCGCGCCTCGTCGATGAAGCGCTGCGCCGACGCCGGATCGGCGCCGAGCGTGGGCTCGATGACCTTGCGCGCCAGGTAGCGCCGCAGCTCGGTGTCGTAGATGCGCCGGATCGAGCCCATCCCGCCGCGCGCGATCTCGCCCTCGTCGCGCAGCCGCACGCCGGTGCGCGGCCGCGGCGCCCGCGCGATCGGCGGTGGCGGCGGCTTGGTGGTCGGGGCCGCGTCCTCCTCGAGCGGGCCGTCGAACCACGGGATGGTCTCGCGCTCGTCGGACGACGCGGCCGCGGTCGGCAGGCGGACCGCGACCGTCAGGTTCAGGCTGTCGTTGCTCATCGTGCCGTTCTCTCCTGGTGCGCGCAAGACTGCTCAGGGCCGCCAGAGGCGGCGCAGGTAATCGATGACCTGATCGCGCTCGCCATCGCTGAGCGCGCGATCGAAGTAGACGAGGTCGGCGATGGTCGCGTTCGAGGTCTCGCCGAGGCTCGACGCGCCCACGTACATCGCCTTGGTGCCGCTGGTGATCGACGCGCTCGCATCGGTGAACGCCACCTCGCTCGGCGGCGCACCGTCGAGCGTCGTCGCGGAGAAGTAGCGCTCGAGGCCCGCGATCCGGCCGGTGAGCACGTACGGCTGCTCCTGCACCAGCGTCAGATCCACGTTCGCGTTGTCGTTGTTGGTCTGCCAGTGGAGGGTGTCGGTCGAGCCGCTGTCGAAGCTCTGCTCGAGTGACCAGTCGAGGTCGCGGTCGCCGTGGTGCGCGATCGCGCCCCACGGCTGCGGCACGTGGTTCACGATCACCGCGAACACGGTCACGTCGGTGGTGAGCGCGAACGGCTGCGAGACCAGGCCCGCGCCGCCATTGAAGTCGAGCGCGCCGTGGCCGTTGACCAGGCCCTGCACGTAGGCGGGATTCGGTCCGTTGACGTCGAGATCGTGGCCGAGGCCGCTCTGGTCGCGCCAGGTGCTGACGTTGCCCATGGGATCGGGCGACGAGGTCCACGACGGAATGCCGCTGTAGCGCGCGACCAGCCCGGCGGTCACCGGCAGGGTCGGCGCGCTGCACACGCGCAGGTTCGCGAAGGTCGCGCCGCCCATGTCGCCGCCGCCGACGAACGCCTTGTCGCCGTTGCCGTGGAAGAACGAGCCGGTGGTGAACAGCACGCCGCTCGTCGGGATCGCGGGATCGAACCACTCGACCGAGGCGGTGCTGCCATCGTCGACCAGGCGCACGTGATAGGTCACGCCGAAGCTCGGCGTGAACGGCGTCGGCAGGCTGTCGATCACGACATCGCCGGCGGCGAACTCGATCGCGGTCGCGGACAGGCGCGCGCGCAGCGAGTTGTCGGGCTCGTCAGCGGCGCCGATGTCGCGCAGGCCGGTGCCGCGCGCGCCGAGGTAGCTGATGTCCGGCGCCGAGTAGGTGACGTCGGCCTCGACCATGATCGGATAGGCCACATCGAAGGTGGTGTGGATCGTGGAGCGCTGGGTCAGGTGCACGCCCGCCACCGAGGCGGTGCCGCCGCCGTCGAGCGCGAACGCGCCCTGGGGCAGCGAGGTCAGCGCGTCGACCGCGCACGAGCCCGCGCGGCAGAAGCTCGGCGAGCCGAAGCAGTACGCGCCCGACTCGACCATGCAGGTCGGCGCGCAACCATCGCCGCCCGCGAGGTTGCCGTCGTCGCACAGCTCGCCGGGCTCGATGATGCCGTTGCCGCACGAGCTCTGACAGGTGCCGTCGATCAGCGTGAAGCCCGGCTCGCAGCTGGTGCACAGCGCGCCCGGCCCGTCGCAGGTCGCGCAGCCGACATCGCACGGCGCGCAGCCGGTGTCGTTCGTCGGGCCGCACGGCGTGAGGACGAACTGGTTGGGCGCGCACGTCGCGCAGGTCAGGCACACGCGATCGCTGAACGGCCCGCACGGCTGGGCCTCGAACGTATCGATCCCGCACACCGAGCACGCCGCGCACACGCGATCGGTGAACGGCCCGCACGGCTGGGCCTCGTAGTCCTCGGCGGTGCACGCCGCCGCGCAGGCCGCGCACACCGTGTCCATCGTCGGCGTGCACGGCGCGGTCGCGAACGACGCGGCATCGCACACCGCGCACGCGCCGCAGGTCAGGCCGTCCCCCGTGAAGCCGGGCTTGCACGCGCAGACCGCGGTGCCGTTCATGTCGACGCACATCGCGTCGGGGCTACAGCCGCCGTTGTTGGTCGCGCACACGCCCTGCTGATCGGGCACGCACTGGCCGAGCGTGCACGTCGTGCCCGCGTCGCAGGCGTGCCCGCACATGCCGCAGTTCTCGTTCGAGGTCAGCGGGTCGACGCAGCCGTCGGCGCACGGCACCTCGTCGAGCGGACAGGTCAGGAGCGCCGGCTGCCCGCAACCGAGCAGCGCGCAGGCGAGAATGAGTCCCCACGTTCTCACCAGCTCCAGTCTAGAACAAAGACGTGTTACAAAGGGAGTCGACTACCCGGGGGAGTTCGATGGCCGATCGCATGCGCGCGCTGCTTGTGCCGATGATCGTGGTGGGGCTGGCCGTGCCGGCCGCCGCCGAGACCGTTGCGATCGGCAAGGCGAAGATCGTGAGCGGCACCGTGATGGTGGTCCGCGGCAGCGCGAAGACGCCCGTGAAGGTCGGAGATCCTCTCAACGAGCACGACGTGTTCGAGACCAGCGCGGATGGCAGCCTCGGGATCACCTTCACCGACAACACGTCGTTCTCGATCGGGCCCAACAGCAAGGTCGCGATCGACACCTACTTCTTCGATCCCAAGAACCTGAAGGGCAACATGCTCGCCCAGCTCCGCAAGGGCACCATGATGGTGCGCACCGGCGAGCTCACGCGGCAGCAGCCCGGCTCGGTCAAGATCAAGACCCCGCGCACCGTGCTCGGCGTGCGCGGCACGACCTTCGTCGTCTCCGTCGACGAGTAGGCCCGGTTGCGCGCTCGCGAACTCGGCTGGGTCGTGGCCGCCGGCCTCGTGTACGGCGGTGCCGCCGCGCGCGCGCGCGCGGATGACGGCGGCTACCAGCTCGATCACTACGAGCCGACGCCCGCCGGCGATCCGTTCCTGATCGTCGAGGCGCCGTGGTACGCGCCGACCCGCGGCTGGGCCGCCGGGCTGACGCTCGACTACGCCCACGATCTGGTCGCGGCGCAGGGCCGCGATCCCAACGGCCTGCCGATCGATCAGCCTTCGCCGATCGCCCACGCCGGCACCGCCCACCTGGATGTCGCGATCGCGATCGGCGCGCGCATCGCGCTGTCTGCCACCGTGCCGCTGCTCCTCGATCAGCAGGGCACCGCGTTCGCGGGCGTCGGCCCGAGCGGCACCGCCGCCGGCGATCCGCGCCTCGGCGCGCGCGCCCGGCTCCTCGGCGGGTCGGGCGCGGCGCTCGACGCCTCGATCTATGGATGGATCCCGGTCGGCGCGGAGGGCTCCTACGCCGGCGACGCCAGCGCCCGCGGCATGGCGCGGCTCACCGCGAGCGGCACGAGCGCGTCACTGCGCTGGGCGGTCAACGCGTCGTTCCTCGCGCGCAAGACCGCGGTGCTCTCGACCCTGACCGCGCCCGTCGGGATCACCGTCGGCAGCGAGGTCCAGGTCGCGGCGGCGGCGAGCTACCTCGCGCTCGATCAGCGCCTGAGCCTGGGCCCGGAGCTGATCGCCTCGATCGGCGTCGCCGATCTGCCCGCGCCCCAGGACCGCACGACCATCGAGCTCGTCGGCAGCGCGCGCTACCAGATCGATGATCGCTTCGCGCTCGGCCTCGGCGCGGGCACGACCCTGGCCGGTGGCCCGGCGCCGGATGCCCGGCTGTTCCTCTCGTTCGCGTACGCGCCATCCGCGCCGCGCGGCTCGCGCTTCGAGCGCGTGATCGTGCTGCCCGACGAGGACGGCCACGTCGGCGCGGTCGAGGTGCAATCGAACGACGGCAAGACCCGGACGCTGCTCGACAAGGCCTACGCGTCGAGCGAGGTCTCGCGCAAGGTCACCGCGGTGCGCCCGGTGCAGAGCTCGCCCGAGGCGCTGCCGCCCGCGGCCGCCGCGCTCGCGCAGTCGCTGCCGCCGAAGGACGGCGACGCCGATGGCGTGCCCGACGCGAGCGACGCGTGTCCGGATCGCGCCGGCGTCGCGTCGCCGGATCCGATCCGCACCGGCTGCCCGGCGTCGGTCGAGAAGGTCGTGGTCCTGCCCGACGAGGACGGCCACGTCGGCGGCGTCGAGGTCGACGACGGCCACGGCGTCACCGTGCTCGATCACGCGTACGCGTCGACCGAGGTCGGCACCGATGGCCGCGTCGCGACCGCGCCGCCCGCGACCCAGAAGGTGGTCGATCGCTCGATCGCGCCGGTCGCGCGCGCCCTGCCCGCGCCCGACGCCGACGACGACGGCATCCACGATCTCGACGACGCGTGCCCCGAGCGCGCCGGCGCCGCGTCCTCCGATCCACTGCGCAACGGCTGCCCGGCGTCGGCGGAGCGCGTCGTCGTGCTGCCCGACTTCGATGGCCATGTCGGCGGGGTCGAAGTCGACGACGGCCACGGCGTGACCGTGCTCGACCACGCCTATGCCGCCGCCGAGACCGCCGCCGATGGCGTGACCACCTCGGTCGCGCCGACCACGCAGGTGCGCTCGGTCGATCGCGCGGTCGCCGCGCTGGCCCGCGCGATGCCGATCGTCGACAGCGACGGCGACGGCGTGCGCGACGAGCGCGACGCCTGCCCCGAGCGCGCCGGCGTCGCGTCGACCGATGCGCTGCGCGACGGCTGCCCGCCCGCGGAGGAGAAGGTCGTCATCCTGCCCGACGCCGACGGTCACGTGGGTGGCGTCGAGGTGCAAGCGAGCGACGGGACCACGGTCGTGCTCGACGTCGCGTACGCGTCCACCGAGGTCAGCGGCGGCAAGGTGGCGCTCCTGCCCGCGGCCACGCCGGTCGCGCTCGTGCGCGCGACCACCGCGATCGGCAAGGCGATGCCGATCTCCGATCGTGATGACGACGGCGTCGCCGATGGTGAGGATGCCTGTCCCGATCGCGCGGGCCTCGCCGGTCCGGCGCCCCGCAACGGCTGCCCGCGCACCGTCGAGCAGGTGGTCGTGCTGCCCGACGAGAACGGCGCGGTCGGCGCGGTCGAGGTGCAACCGATCGACGGCTCGCCCGTGACGCTCCTCGACAAGGAGTACGCGTCGGCCGAGATCGGGACCGACGGCAAGACCCACGCGATGCCCGGCGACGCGACCGAGGTCTCGGCGCGCTACGCCGCGGCGCTGGCGGCGCGGCCCGCGGGCGCCCGCATCATCCTGTACTTCACCGCCGGCAGCGCGCCGGTCCGCGATCTCACCGGCCCCCTCGACAACCTGGTCGCCGAGGTCAAGGCCAAGGGCACCTACGACATCGACGTGATCGGCCACACCGATCAGACCGGCTCGGAGCGCGCCAACGTCAAGATCGGCAAGCAGCGCGCGCAGGTGATCGCGGATCGCCTGATCGCCGCCGGCATCCCCGCCGATCGCGTCCACGTCACCTCGAAGGGCTCGAGCGAGCCGGCGGTCAAGCGCCGCAGCCGCCGCACCGTCGAGCTGCGCAACCGCCGCGTCGAGATCTGGGTGCGCTGAGCGCGCCACGCCATCGATGACCCGCTACCGACGCCTGCTCCTGGTCCAGCTGCCGCTCATCGCGCTGTGGACCTGCGCGTTCCTGATCGCGCGCTGCGGCGACGAGGGCACCCTCGGCAACGACTTCCTGCGCACGTCGATCTACCCGACCCTGCGCCGGATGGAGGGCACGTACACGGATCTCAAGTTCCACGCCCGCGGCGCCGCGCCGGTCGCGAACAAGATCGTGATCGTTGCCATCGATGACGACGCGGTCTCGAAGTTCGCGCGCTGGCCGTGGCACCGCGACGCGATCGCCGCCTTGATCCTCACCGCCGCGGACGCCGGCGCCAAGGTGGTCGGGCTCGACATCGTGTTCCCCGAGGCCGATCAGCGCGTGCCCGACGGCGTCGCCGAGCTGCTCACCGCCAACAACCTCGGCGACCAGATCCCGTCGTTCGAGACCGATCTGATGCTCCAGCGGATCATCGACGTCTACAAGGACCGCCTGGTCCTGGGCTGGATGACCGACGAGTGGTGCCGCCCGGCGTACGAGGACACGAAGACCTGCGACGTGGCCGGCAAGGATGCGCTCGCGGCGCTGCCCGCCGGCTTCGCGAAGTTCGCGCTGCAGGTCTTCACGCCGGCCGGCGCGTTCGACGCCGCCGCCAGCCCGCTGGTCTCGGCGCCGGGGCTGGTCGGCAACCTGCCCGGGTACACCGAGTCCGCGACCCACGCCGGCTTCCTGGTCAACGCCACCGATGATCCCGACGACGTCGTGCGCCGCGCGCAGGTCGTGATGATGGTCGGCGGACGCCCGCACCCGTCCTTGCCGCTCGAGATGGCGCGCATCGGGCTGGGCGAGGACCTCGAGCTCGCGCTCGATGGCGACGGCTTCGTCGACCGCGTCGCCTTCGCGCGGTCGAAGCGCGAGCTGCCGGTCGACGCGTCGGGCGCGCTCGCGATCAACTTCCGCGGCGCGGGCTACCACTTCGCGTTCGTCAGCGCCTACGACCTGATCGCCGGCGAAGAGACCGTGCCGGTGCAGCAGGACGGCGCGATCACTCAGCGCGCGCCCGCCGAGCTGTTCAAGGACGCGTACGTGCTCATCGGCGTGACCGCCGCGGGCGCCCGCGACCTGAAGCACTTCCCGTTCGGCAGCAACATCCCCGGCACCGAGGGCCTGGCCACGATCCTCGACAACATCCTGGCCGGCGATCCGCTCACCACCACCGCGCCCGGCCTGGGCACGGTCGCGATGCTCCTGCTCATGACCGTTGGCGGCGCGGCCTTTGGCCTCCTGATGCTGCGGCTCCCCGCCCTGCCCGCGATGCTGACCTCGATCGGCATCATCGGCGTGCTCGCGCTCCTCGACATCTACTGGCTGTTCGGCCAGCTCGACGTCGACCTGCGCTCGGTGTTCCTGCTCGCCGAGCTGGCCACGATCTTCGTCGCGACGGTCGCGGTGAAGTACGTGGTCGAAGAGCGCGGCAAGCGCTTCATCCGCAGCACGTTCTCCAAGTACCTGGCGCCGACGGTCGTCGACCAGATGCTGCGCGATCCGTCGAAGATGCGGCTCGGCGGCGAGACCCGCCGGCTCACGATCATGATGTCGGACCTGCGCGGCTTCACCGCGATGGCCGAGCGCATGAAGCCGCACGAGGTCCTCGGCGTGCTCAACCACTACCTCGGCGCGATGGCTGACATCATCGTCGAGTACGGCGGCACGATCGACGAGTTCATCGGCGACGCGATCCTCGTGATCTTCGGCGCGCCGATCGAGGCACCGGACGACGCGCGCCGCGCGGTCGCCTGCGCGATCGCGATGCAGCGCGCGATGGGCCCGATCAACGCGCACAACGCGAAACTCGGGCTGCCCAAGCTCGAGATGGGCATCGCGCTCAACACCGGCGAGGTCATCGTCGGCAACATCGGCTCGGACAAGCACGTGAAGTACGGCGTGGTCGGCAGCCACGTGAACCTGACCGCGCGCATCGAGTCGAACACCGTCGGCGGCCAGGTGCTGATCGCGGGCACGACCCTCGACCTCGCCGGCCCCGACGTGAAGGTCGGCGAGAAGCAGCTCATCGTCGCGAAGGGCTTCCCCGAGCCCATCCCGGCGTTCGAGATCAAGGGCATCGGCGGCGAGTACAAGCTCGACCTCGACGAGCTCGACCTCGGGCTGGTCGACCTGGCCACGCCACTCGAGGTGCGCTTCCGCGTGATGAAGGGCAAGAACGAGGAAGGCGACGAGCAGGTCGGCCGGTTCACCGCGCTGTCCGAGCTGGGCGCGGCGATGACCGCGGACGGCGTGCTCGAGCCCTTCTCGAACCTCAAGCTACGGGTCCTGATCGATAGCGCCCTTCTCGACGGCGACCTCTACGCCAAGGTCATCGGCAGTGGCGCCGCCCAGCGCCTGCGCTTCACCGCGGTGCCACCGGCGGTCGCGCGCGCGATCGCCGCGCAGGTCGCGCCCGTCGAGAGCCAGCGCTCGAGCGAGCTGGCCGAGCGCAGCTGAGCGACGCACCGCTGGCGCTGCGACAGCCATCGCGTCGCGCGGGTCTCGCGATGCGCGCGCCTGTCAGTAACGCGCTCGACAAGGCGCCTCGCGCACCGGCGACAGTCAGGGCATGAACGCTCGCATCACCCTGACGCTCGCGATCGCCAGCGCCCTGTCATCGGGATGCCTCTGTGGCTACGGCGGCCCGGGCTGCGACGATCCGTGGGCCATCGGCCTGTGCGCGCCGCGGATCGCGGTCGGCACGCCCGTCACGATCGAGATCGACTACGGGGACGACACCGGCTTGCATCCGGCAGAGGTCAGCGCCGCGCGCACCGGCGACACCGCGACCGCGCTCGCGGCCCTCGGCCCCGATCCCGCCACCGTCGTGCTGCTCGGCCGCGCCCCCGGGGTCACGCCGGTCGAGCTGCGCGTCGCCGGCTGGGACGAGCCGGTCTGGTTCTCGCTCGAGGTCGAGCACGCGCCACCACCCGACGCCTGCGCCCCGGACCTCGAGAGGCCCGGCTTCGCGATCACCGGTCGCGGGCCGACCGCGCCCCGACCGGCGCGCTAGCGATCGAAGCGCCGCGCCGCGATGTCCCAGCGGGCCTGGAAGCCCTCGCGCGCGACCGCGAGGTTCGGCCGCCCCGCGCCGTGCCGGCGCTGGCCCTCCTCGATCGCCTCGTCGGTGCGCGCCGGGCCGTGGTGGGTCGCCATGACCCAGGTCTTCGGGTGGCGCGCCGCGACAAGGCCGGCGTACGCCAGCGAGCCGTGGCCGAACGCGTGCTCGTGGAGCTCGCCGTAGTTGGCGTCGACCAGCGCGAGGTCCGCGGTCGTGCACAGCTGATCCTCGACGGCGCGGGTCGCCGCGGTCGGCTCGTGATCGCAGAGGTATGCGACCCGCGGGCCATTCGCGATCGCGAGATCGTAGCCGAGCGTGTCGAGGTAGCGGCGATCCGGGCTCATGCCGCTGTAGTGGTGCAGCGCGACCGCGGCGAGCGACGCCCCGGGCAGCGCGAGCGTCGCGCCGGCGGCGACCTCGACGTACGAGAACGACGCGAGCGTGCCCTGCGCCAGCACCTCGAGCGGCACGAACGCCGGCTGCGCATAGCCGCGCTGGATCGCGGTGAGCGCCTCGCGCGGCCCGTAGACCGTCAGCGCGATGCCGTTGCCCGGCGCCCACATCCAGGCCGCGTCCTTGAGGCCCTCCCAGTGATCGACGTGGGCGTGGGTCACCAGCACGTGGACCTGCGCGAGCCCGACCATGCGACCGCCGCGGATCACCGCGTCGGCGAGCGCGCCCAGCCCGCGCCCGGCGTCGAACACATACAGGTCCGCGCCGGCGCGCAGCCCGTAGCACGAGGTCAGGTCGCCGATCCGCGAGCCGTGGGTGTTGCGACCGCCGCGGCAGCCCCAGACATGGAAGTCGACCGCGCTCACGCCCACCCCACGCGATTGCGCCCGGCGCGCTTGGCGGCGTAGAGCGCCTCGTCGGCGCGATGCATGAGCTCCGCCGCGGTCTCGCCCGGGCGGTACAGCGTGCCGCCCATCGTCGAGGTGATGCGGATGCCGCGATCGTTGCCGGGGTGCGGGAACGCGCCGATCGCCGCGCGCAGCGCCTCGGCGCGCGTCTGGGCCTCGGACTCGGCGAGATCGGCGAGCAGGATGATGAACTCGTCGCCGCCGACCCGGCACGGCAGGTCGGTCTTGCGCACGCCCTCGGCGAGGATCTTGCCGACCTCGCGCAGCACGAAGTCTCCGGCGGCGTGGCCGAGCGTGTCGTTGACCGGCTTGAAGTGATCGAGATCCATCGCGATCAGCGCGAGGCCGCCCGCGGTCGCGCGCGCGCGCTCCATGAACGCGGCCAGCTCGGCGTCGAAGCCGCGCCGGTTGTAGAGGCCGGTCAGGCCGTCCGTGCGCGCGGTCTCCTCTTCCTGGCTGAGCCGCCGGCGCGTGAACTCGAGGTGCTTGATCGTGTCCTGCAGCTCGGCGTTGCGGCGCCGCAGATCGGCGATGAGGTTGCGCTCGGCGTCGACGAGGAACGCGCAGGTCCGGCGCAGCAGCGTGAAGATCGCGGTCGGGTGCGAGGCGATGAGCGCCTGGATGCTGCGCTGATCGAGCACGTGCAGGCTGCACGCGGTGCGCGCGAGGATCGACGTGCTGCGGCGGTGCCCGGGGTTGATGAACGACAGCTCGCCGAAGTAGCTGCCCGGCCCGTAGGTCCGCACGATCTTCCCGGTATCGAGGGTGGCCTCGGCCTGGCCCTCGATCAGGAAGTACATCGAGTCACCGGGCTCGCCCTCGGTGATGATGCGCTCGCCGGCGGCGCACCTGCGCACCGTGCCCGAGGCCAGGATCGCGTCGACCTCGGCATCGGTGAAGGCGTGGAGGGGTGAGTCCGGTGGAAAGCTGACCCGCACGAACGTCGAGCGTACCACCGCGCACGATTCCACGATATCGGCGGGGTCGTCGACGGGTGATCGCCGGTGGCCATCCCGCCCGGGCGGGTGGTCATGGTCGGGGCATGACCCGAGGACGTGACCTTCGGCGGATGGAGCCGGCGCCCGCGACGCCGCAGGGTGGGCGCATGTCCACGCTCCGTCCACGGCCCACCGTTCCTGCGCTAGCCTGGCTGTTCCTCGTCGTGCTGGTCTGCGCCCTCCTCCTCGGATCCGACCAGGGGCCCTGTGTCCGCTGACTTGATCGACCGCCGCTTCGCCCGGCCGCTGACGGTGGCGGCGTTCGCCGTGATGATCGCCGCGACCCTCGCTGGCAACGCGCTGTTCAGCGCCGCGGATCACGCGTTGCCGATCGCCGTGCTGGGCGCGCCCTACCTCGCCGTCAGCACGCTCGGCTGGCGCTGGGGCGAGCAGCGCGGCGTCGTCGCGGTCCGCGGCGTCGTCGCGGTCCAGTTCGCGCTGGCGGTCGCGCTGCTCTGGGTCTCGGACCTGGCGGCGTTCCTCCTGGTGATGCCGCCGTTGCTCCTGACCGTCCTCCACATCGGCGTGGGCTGGGCGATCGCCGAGATCGTGGCGCTGGTCGGGTTCGCCGCGGTCTGGCATGCGCGCCTCGGCGCCTCGGCTGTCGAGATCTACGCCCGCTCGACCGGCTTCGTGCCCGGCGCGATCCTGGGCGTCGCGTTCGCGACGGTGCTCCTGCGCGAGCGCCGTGCGCAGTCCGAGCTCGCCGAGCTGGCGCGGGTCCGCGAGCGCAACCGCATCGCGCGCGACATCCACGACAGCGTCGGGCACTATCTGACCGTGGTGCACGTGCAGGTCGTCGCCGCGCGCGCGATCGTCGCCCGCGATCCGGCGGCCGCCGACGAGTGCCTCGGCCGCGCCCAGGATCTGGCGCGCGACGGCCTCGCCGAGCTGCGCCGGTCCGTGGCGATGCTGCGGTCGCCCGGCGAGCGCCCGTTCACGACCTCGCTCGCGCAGCTGATCGCGGAGGCGCGCCAGGCGGGCCTCGACGCACGGCTCGACGTGGTCGGCGAGCCGCGCGCGATCGGGCCGGCGGTCGAGTTCGCGCTGTACTGCGCCGCGCAGGAGGCGCTCACCAACATCGCGCGCCACGCCCGCGCGGCCCACGCCCGCGGCACGCTCACGTACGGGGCGGACGAGGTCACGCTGCGCGTCGAGGACGACGGCGTGGGCGCCGACGAGCTGGAGGTCCGCGGTGGGTTCGGCCTGACCGGCATGCGCGAGCGCATCGGCTCGCTGGGCGGCACGGTCACGGTCGCGACCGCACCGGGCCGCGGCCTGACCCTGGACGTGCGCGTGCCGACGTGACCGCGATCCGGGTGCTCCTCGTCGACGACCAGACGCTGTTCCGCGCCGGGCTGCGGACGCTCCTGTCGACGCGCGACGAGGTCCTCGTGGTCGGCGAGGCCGGCGATGGCCAGCAGGCGCTGCGGCTCGCCGGCGAGCTGCGGCCGGATGTGGTGCTGATGGATCTCAAGATGCCCGTGCTCGACGGCGTCGCGACCACGCGCCGGCTGCGCGTGCAGCTGCCCGACTGCCAGGTGGTCGCGCTGACCACGTTCGAGGACGACGCGCTGGTCTTCGAGGTGCTGCGCGCCGGCGCGGTCGGCTACCTGCTCAAGGACGCGCCGGTCGAGCGGCTGGTCGAGGCGATCCGGGCCGCGGCGCGGCGCGAGTCGGTGCTCCAGCCCTCGGTGGCATCGAAGGTGCTGGCCGAGCTGTCGCGCCTGGCGAGCGCGCCCGCGCCCGATGCCTCGCCGCTCGCGCGGCTGTCGGATCGCGAGCGCGAGGTGCTGCGGCTGATCGCGCGCGGCGCATCGAACAAGGAGATCGCCGCCGCGCTGTTCGTCACCGAGGGGACGATCAAGAACCACGTCACGAGCATCCTCGCGAAGCTCGAGGTCGACGATCGCACCCAGGCCGCGCTGCGCGCGCGGGACCTCGGCCTGGTCTGACGGCCGTTCGCCGCCGTCGGCATCGCGCGAACGGCGCCGCAGCGCGTCGGGCCGCCGCGCAGGACTTGCACGCCCGGCAGCGCGGCGCCCCTGCGCCCCTCGAGATCCAGGGTCGGCACGGCAGATGCTCCACCGAGGGTGCATGCCCGAGCCACGGCCACCGCCCGCGCTGATCTTCGCCTACGACGCCTCGTTGCACGGCGACTGGGTCGCGCACTACGCGATCCGGTTCGCCGCCAGCCGCGACCCGCGGCGGCTCCGGCTCATCCACGTCCAGGGCGACCCGCCGGTGCCGCAGCTCGACGCCCGGCTGGCGCGGATCGCCGCCGAGTGCGAGGTGCTGGGCGTCGCGCTCGACAGCGAGGTCGTCGCCGGCCGTGATGCCGACGTCACCGATCGCCTGCTCGCGCTCGCGCCGCCCGGCGCGATCGTCGTCACCGGCACCCGGGCGCGGCCGCGGGCGCGCTCGTTCCTGGTCGGCACCGCCACGGCCCGGCTGATGGCCGCGGGGCGGATCGGCGTGATCGCGATGCGCATCGTCCACCCGGGCGTGCTCGGCCAGCCCAACCGCGTGCTCCTGCCGATCGCCGATGACGACGCAGCCGCCGCCCGCGCGCTGCCGCTCTTGCACCTGCTGGGCACCGATCTCGACCGGGTCCACGTCGCGCTGATCCGCGAGCGCTCGGCGCTGCGCACCTGGCTGTCGTCCGCCGACGCCCGCCAGCGCGTGTGGGTCCACGACGCGGCTCACCTCGCCGCGGTCGAGGAGGCGCTGCGCCGCGGCCTCGCCCCGCTCCACCCGCACCTCGACGGGAGCATGGTCGTCACCACCGATCGCGCGCGCGAGGTCGCGCTCACGGCGGCGCGCCACCACACCCGTCTCATCGGCGTCGACGCGACGCTCGGCATCGGCGCGCGCTGGCCGCGCCGCGCCCCGCTCGAGCAGCTGCTGCGGCTCGCGCCCGCCGACGTCGCGATCTACCGGGGCCTGTCGTGACCCAGCGCCAGATCCACAACCTCGAGCTCGCCGACGTCTGGGCGTTCCTGCGATCGCGGCCCGCCGGGCTGACCGCGGCCGAGGTCGCGCAGCGCCTCGCCGAGCTCGGCGGCAACATCCTCGACGCGCCGCCGCGCTGGGGCTGGGTCCGCGTGCTGCTCGCGCAGATCACCGGGCTGTTCAGCGTCCTGCTCTACGCGTCGGCCGCGCTGTGCGTGATCGCCGATCGCATGCAGCCCGGCGAGGGCATGCTGGTGCTCGGCATCGCGCTCGCCGGCGTCGCGGTGCTCAACGCGGCCTTCACGTTCGCGCAGACGATCCGCGCCGAGCGCGCGATGCAGGCGCTGCGACAGTTCCTGCCCCAGCAGGTCACGGTCTGGCGCGACGGCGTCGAGCAGACCGTCGCGATCGGCGGGCTGGTGCCGGGCGACGTGCTGGCGCTGGCCGAGGGCGATCGGGTGCCCGCCGACGCGCGGGTGATCGCGAGCAACGATCTGCTGGTCAACAACGCGCCGCTCACCGGCGAGTCGCGCCACACCAGCGTCACCGCCGCCGCGGTCGCGGCCGGCCGCCTCGTCGACGCGCCCAACCTGGTCTTCGCGGGCTGCGCGGTGGTCCGCGGCACCGGCCAGGCCGTGGTCTACGCCACCGGCCGGCGCACCGAGTTCGGCAAGGTCGCGGCGCTGAGCGTCGAGGTCCGCCGGCCGCCGACGCCGCTCGAGCGCGAGGTCTCGCGCATGGTGCGGATCCTGACGATCGTCGCGGTCGTGATGGGGGTGGCGTTCTTCGCCTACGGCCTCGCGAGCGGCCGCCCGCTGTGGGTCAACGTGGTGTTCATGCTCGGCATCATCGTGGCCAACGTACCCGAGGGCCTGTTGCCGACCCTGACGCTCGCGCTGGCGATGGGCGGCGTCCGGCTCGCGCGCAAGCAGGTGCTGGTCAAGAGCCTCGGCGCGGTCGAGGCGCTGGGCGCGGTCGAGGTGATCTGCACCGACAAGACCGGCACGCTCACCCGCAACCAGCTCGCGGTGACCGCGCTCGTCGATCCGGTCACCGGCGAGCCGCTCGCCGAGGATCGCGCGCGCGGGCTGCTCGAGGCCGCGATCGGCGCCTCGGTCATCCACCCGCGCGACGCCGGCTTCACCGGCGATCCGCTCGACGTCGCGATCGCGCTGGCGCTGCGGGCGCGCGGCGGCGATCCGGTGGCGGAGGCCGCCGGCGTGGTCCGCCACCTCGCATTCGACGTCCAGCGCCGGCGCGCCGCCGGCGTGGTCGAGCGCGACGGCGCGCTGCGCTTCGCGATCAAGGGCGCGTGGGAGGTCGTGCGCGCGCGGGTCGCGATCGCCGACGCCGATCGCGCCGCGGCCGACGCCACCGTGCGGCGCCTCGCCTCGCACGGGCTGCGCATCATCGCGGTCGCGTCGCGCGCGATCGCGCCCGAGGAGCGCGCCGCGCCCGAGGCCGCGCTCGAGCAGGGGCTCACGCTGCACGGCTTCCTGTGCCTCTCGGATCCGCTGCGCGACGAGGTCCCGGCGGCGCTCGCGGCCTGCCATCAGGCCGGGCTGCGCGTCATCCTCGTCACCGGCGATCACCCCGACACCGCCCGCGCGATCGCGCGCCAGGCCGGCATCCTCACCGACGCCGCGTCCGACGACGCGCTGATCACCGGCGACGAGCTCGAGGCGATGCGCGAGGCGGAGCTGGCCCAGCGCCTGCGGGCGGGCGCGTGCGTGTTCGCGCGCACCACGCCCGAGCAGAAGCTCAAGATCGTGAGCGCGCTCAAGCAGCTCGGGCTGGTGGTCGCGATGACCGGCGACGGCGTCAACGACGCGCCGGCGCTGCGCGCCGCCGACGTCGGGATCGCGATGGGCGCGACCGGCACCGACGTCGCGCGCGAGGCCGCGCAGATCGTGCTCCTCGACGACAACTTCGCGAGCATCGTCGCGGGCGTCGAGGAGGGCCGCACGGTCTTCGCCAACATCCGCAAGTTCACGAGCTACGTGCTGGCCTCCAACGTGCCCGAGATGGTGCCGTTCCTGGCCTACGTCGCCCTGCCCGTGCCGCTCGCGCTCACCGTCATCCAGATCCTCTCGATCGATCTGGGCACCGACATGGTGCCGGCGATCGGCCTGGGCCAGGAGCCGCCCGACGGCGAGGCGATGACCCGCCCGCCGCGCGGCCAGCACGGCCGCCTGCTCGATCGCGGCCTGATGATCCGCAGCTACCTGTTCCTGGGCGCGCTGCAGGCGGTCTGGGCGATGGCGATGTTCTTCACCACGCTCGCGCTCGGCGGCTGGCGCTACGGCGACGCGCTGGCGGCGGGCGATCCGCTGTACCGCGCAGCCACCGGCATCACGCTGGTCTCGGTCATCTTCGCGCAGGTCGGCAACCTGATCGGCCGGCGCTACGAGCGCGGCTCCGGGCTCGATCGCCGGCTGTTCGCCAACCACCTGGTGCTGCTCGGGATCGCGCTCGAGCTCGGCTTCGCGTTCGCGGTGCTGTACTGGGCGCCGCTGGCCGGCGCGCTCGGCACCGGGCCACCGCCGACCGGGCTGGTCGCGCTGGCCGCGCTCGGCGCGCCGCTAGTGTTCGGCGCGGACTGGGCCCGCAAGCGCTGGCGCGCGCGCCGCGCCCCGTAGAACACCGAACGGTTGAATCGCCTACTGCGACGGCGATCAAACCATTCGGTGTTCTAGCTGGCGCAGCGGATGCATCGCATCGAGCGCATGGACGTCGCCGCGAAGCGTCAGCGCATGGTCGACCGCCACATCCGGGCCCGGGGCGTGACCGACCCGCGCGTGCTCGCGGCGATGGCGGCGGTGCCCCGCGAGGCGTTCGTCGCCCCCGGGTTCGCGGCCGCGGCCTACGACGATCGGCCGCTGCCGATCGCCGCCGGGCAGACGATCTCGCAGCCTTACATCGTCGCGCTCATGACCGAGGCGCTGCGCCTGCGCCCCGAGGACCGGGTGCTCGAGATCGGCACCGGCTCCGGCTACGGGGCCGCGGTCCTGGCCCGCCGCGCTGCTCGGGCAGCTCGCGATCGGCGGCCGCCTGGTCATGCCGGTCGGGAGCCGCGACGCGCAGGAGCTGGTGCGCGTGACCCGCACCGCCGCCGACCGCGTCCGCGAGGAGCCGCTCGGCGACGTGCTGTTCGTGCCGCTGATCGGCGCCGAGGGCTGGGCCGATCCGCCGCCGCCGCGCGCGTAGCCCGGCGTCACGCGGAGCGCGCGACCGGCGCGACCGGCGCCACCGGCGCGACCGGCGCCACCGGCGGCGCATCGCACAGCGCGCGCAGCTCGTCGCCGGTCAGGGTCTCGCTCGCCAGGAGCGCCACGGCCGCGCGCTCCAGCAACGCCCGGCGGTCGGTCAGCAGCGCCAGGGCGCGCGCGTGCTGGGCCAGGCAGATCCGCTTCATCTCGGCGTCGATCGCGCGCGCGACGTCGTCGCCGTACTCGCCGCGCCCCGGGCCACCGACCGCGTCGAGCATCGTCGCCGCCCGATCGCGCTCGAAGGACAGCGGCCCCAGCCCCTCGCCCATCGCGTACGCGCGGACCATGCTGCGCGCGATATTGGTCGCCTTCTGCAGATCGTCCTGCGCGCCGGTCGAGACATCGCCGTAGATCAGCTCCTCGGCGGCGCGCCCGGCGAGCAGCACCGCGAGCTTGTCCTCGAGCTCGCGCCGGGTGAGCAGGAACCGATCCTCGGTCGGAAGCTGCAGCGTGTAGCCCAGCGCGGCGATGCCGCGGGGCACGATCGAGATCTTGCGCAGCTCGGCCTGGCCGGGCAGCGCGAGCGCGACCAGGGCGTGGCCGAGCTCGTGGTACGCGACGCGCTCCTTCTCGGCGGGGCTGAGCACGCGGTTGCGCTTCTCGAGGCCCGCGATCACGCGCGCGATCGCCTCCTGCAGCTCCGCGGTGCCGACCGCGTCCTTGTCGCGGCGGACCGCGAGCAGCGCCGCCTCGTTGACGATGTTGGCGAGATCGGCGCCGACCATGCCGGCGGTCATGCTGGCGATCGCGTCGAGATCGGCGTCGGCGGCGAGCGCGGTCTTGCGGCTGTGGACCTGGAGGATCGCGAGGCGCCCGGCCTTGTCGGGGCGATCGACCAGCACGTGCCGGTCGAAGCGCCCCGGCCGCAAGAGCGCCGGATCGAGGATCTCGGGCCGGTTGGTCGCCGCCATCAGCACCACGCCGACGCGCGGATCGAAGCCGTCGAGCTCGACCAGCAGCTGGTTGAGGGTCTGCTCGCGCTCCTCGTGAGCGTTGAGGCTCGCGCCGCGCGCCTTGCCGATCGCGTCGAGCTCGTCGATGAAGACGATGCACGGCGCGCGCTCGCGCGCGTGCGCGAACAGATCGCGGACGCGCGCCGCGCCGACCCCGACGAACAGCTCGACGAACTCCGAGCCGCTGATCGAGAAGAACGCGACGCCGGCCTCGCCCGCGACCGCGCGCGCCAGGAGCGTCTTGCCGGTGCCCGGCGGCCCGACCAGCAGGATGCCCTTGGGCAGCGTGCCGCCGAGCCGCGCGAACTTCTCGGGCGTGCGCAGGTACTCGATCACCTCGACCAGCTCCTGCTTGGCCTCGTCGACGCCCGCGACGTCGGCGAAGGTCGCGCGGGTGGCGGTCTCCGCGTAGAGCCGCGCGCCGCTGCGCCCGGCCTGGGCGGCCATCGGGCCCGCGCGCCGCGCTCCGCGCACGAACCACAGCACCACCGCGACCATGAGCAGCGGGATGATCAGCGACGACAGCAGCGACGTCACCGCGCTGTCGCGCTCGTGCGCGCCCCACACCTCGACGCCGGCGGCGCGCAGCTCGGGCACGAGCTGGGGATCGTCGACGCGCTCGGCGCGCACGTCGCGCGGCTGCGACCACCGGGTGCGCTCGGCGCGCCGGGTGGCGCGGATCTCGGTGGGCGTGATCGTGACCCGCTCGAGCCCGCCGGCCGCCGCCTCGGCGCGCAGCGCGGAGTACGCGATCTCCCGTACGGGCGCGTCCTTCGCGCACCGCCCCAGCAGCAGCGCGCTGACCGCGAGGCCGAGGAAGATGGCGAGAAACACTCGATCGGGCCGATCGCTCACACCGTGGGTGGCTGCAAGCCGCGCGCCGCACCCGCCCGAGGCGTGCCCCGCCGCCCCTCGCCGGCCGCGAACGGATCGTGCGCCGCAGGGCCCGCGGCGCGCAGGATCCGCGCGCCCTTCACATCTGGGCGAACCGGTCGACCCAGCGACCATGACAGTCCCAGGCGCCGGTTCGGTCGACTCTGCGGGTGGGCTCGCCTATGGAGTCCGGGTCACCAAGCTCGCCCAGCAGGCCGCGCGCGCCGAGGGCGAGGCGGCGGTCGCGCTGATCGAGGACACCAAGGTCCCGCCTGGCCTCCAGGGTCAGGGCACGCACGTCAACACGCACGCCTGACGGTCATCGCGATCGCAAGGTTGCTGCTACCCTGCCGGGCGCATGACCTGGCTGTTCGTGATCGTCGGTTCCCTGGTCGCGATCGCGCTGCTGTTCAAGCTCTGGGTCTGGCGCAGCTCGCGCCAGCGCAACGCCGCGGGCATCCAGACCTCGGGCCGCGGCCTGGTGTTCGGCAGCTTCATCGGGCGCCGCCTGGTGCGCCGCGCGTGGCTGCGGGTGCGGATGCTGTGGGCCTCGCACGAGCGCAAGAAGCAGCTCGCGCACGCCTCGCACGTCGAGACCGCGCAGGAGGCCGCCGCGCTGCTCGGCGGGATGAAGGGCGTGTTCATGAAGCTCGGGCAGATCGTGTCGTTCGCGCACGACGCCCTGCCCGATCAGGCCAAGGGCGCGCTGCAGGGCCTGCAGAAGGACGCGCCGCCGATGGCGTTCGCGCTGGTCCGCGGCGTGATCGAGCAGGAGCTCGGCGGCGATCTCGGCAAGACCTTCAAGCACCTCGACGAGGAGCCCCTGGCCGCCGCCTCGATCGGCCAGGTCCACCGCGGCACGCTGCGCGACGGCACCGACGTCGTCGTGAAGGTGCAGTACCCGGGCGTCGACACCGCGATCGCCGGTGACCTCGCCGCGCTCGGCAAGATGGGCGGCGTGATTGGCGCGGTCAACCCCGCGCTCGATGTCGTCGCGGTGCTGGCCGAGCTGCGCGCCCGGATCACCGACGAGCTCGACTACCGGCTCGAGGCCCGCAACCAGGCGCTGTTCCGCCGCCTGTGGGACGGCCACCCGCTCATCCGCGTGCCGCGCGTGTACGCCGAGCACACGACGCGGCGCGTGCTGTGCACCGAGTTCGTGCGCGGCTTCGGCTTCTACGACTACCTCGGCGCCGCCAACGCCCGCGAGAAGCGCATCGCCTCGGCGACGATCGCCGACTTCGTCTTCGACTCGATGTTCTGCCACCTGGTCTACAACGGCGATCCGCACCCGGGGAACTACCTGTTCCACGAGGAGGGCGCGGTCACGTTCATCGACTTCGGCTGCGTGAAGCGGTTCACGCCGGCGGCGATGACCGACCTCAAGGCGTTCTTCCGCGCGACGATCGAGGGCGACCGCGACACCTTCGACAGCTTCATCCTGAAGATCGGCCTGGTCCGCAACGGCCGCGACTGGGACAAGGACCTGATGTGGCGCGCCTGGCGCTACCACCTCGAGCCGTACTGGTCGGGCGAGTTCGCGTTCTCGCCCGAGTACCTCGCGCGCGGTCGCGAGGTGATGGCGCCGCGCAACACCAAGGACATGAACCTGCCGCCGGACCTGCTGTTCTTCACGCGCATCACGTTCGGCCTGAACGCGATCGCGCAGCAGCTCGGCTCGGCCGGCAACTTCAACAAGAGCGCGCGCCGCCACTTCTACAAGGACGACGCGTCGCCGTCCGCGCTCGGCCTGGTCGGCGTCGACGTCCCGGAGCGCTTCCTGCGGCTACCGCACACCGCCGGCGCCGGCGAGGTGGTCGCGCAGATCGAGCGCGCCGGCGGGCTGCCCGCGTGGCCGGATCTGACGCTCGCGCTCTGACGAAAACCGGCCCCGCGGGGCCTGTGGCACGTCGGCTGCACCGCACGACCTCGTGCGGTCGATGGTGCACGCTTCCTCACGAGTTCCGAGCGCAGGAATCGCGTCCGGGGCCCGGACACGTGCAAAACGTTCATCGCTTGTCGCGGCGCGAGGTGTCCGGTGACCGCGCGCCCGACCGGTGCGACGCCGGAGCGCACCGAGCTCGCGGCGGTGGTCGAGACCGAGGCCCGCCTCGATCAGCTGCTCGCGGAGGCGCGCGCGACCGCGGCCGCGCTGCGCGCCGGCGCGCACGAGCGCGCGACC
>JAIOQA010000253.1 GCA_021413675.1 Deltaproteobacteria bacterium
CCGCCGAGCGCGCCGCGGCCCGCGCCGAGCACGCCCGCGAGCGAGCGCGCTTCCAGACCGCGCTGTCCACGCGCGTTTGTCCGCGCTGCGGCGCCTCGCCGATCGAAGGCGGCGAGACCTTCCAGCACTCCGTGAGCATCGCCGGTGGTGGTGGCGGGCTCGCCTATCGGCTCGAGCTGCGCTGCACCGCCTGCGGGCTCCACGACAGCATGCTCGACCTGCGCTGACGTCAGGCCTTCGGCGACAGCATCAGCACCAGCCGGGCGCTCGCGCCGAGCACCAGCGTGCCGATCACCAGCGGCCGCGCGGTGCCGTCGTACAGCCCGCCGACTGCACCGCCGATGAGCGCGCCGCCGATCGTGGTGACCGCGCCGATCACCGACGACGCGGTGCCCGCGAGGTGGCCCATCGGCTCCATCGCGATCGCGTTGAGGTTGGAGCCGGTGAAGCCGAAGCACAGCATCACCACGGCCTGCAGCGCCTCGAACACCGGCAAGGACAGGTGGCCGGTGAGCGCGAGCGCGACCAGCGTCGCGGCGGCCGACATCTGCACGTGCAGCGCGCGCCGCGCGAGCCGCGCCGGGCCGATGACCTGCACCATCTTCGAGTTCGCGAACGAGCCGACCGACATCGTCACCGCGATCAGCGCGAACAGGAGCGTGAAGCCTTTGCCCGCGCCGAACGTGTCCTGGAAGATCTGCTGCGCCGACGTCACGAACGCCATCAGCGCGCCGCCCGTGAAGGTCATCGCGATCGTCGGCACCAGCGTCGCCCGCGTGCGCGCGACCTCGACGAACCCGCGCGCGACCATGCGCGCCGACAGCGGCCGGCGATGCTCGGGCGCCAGCGTCTCGCCGAGGCGCGCCATCGTCCACGCGCCGACCGCGATGCCGGCGACCGCGAGCACGCCGAAGATCCAGCGCCACGGCGCGATCAGGAGGATGCCCTGGCCGACGGTCGGCGCGAGGATCGGCACGACCATGAACACCATCATGACGAGCGACATCACGCGCGCCATCTCGGGGCCGCGGTAGCGATCGCGCGCGATCGAGATCGCCACCACGCGCGGCGCGCCGGCGCCGAGGCCCTGCACCACGCGCGCGGCGATCAGCACGCCGAAGCTAGGCGCGAGCGCGCTCGCCAGTCCGGCGACGCTGTAGATCGCGAGTCCGGCGAGCAGGGTCGGCCTCCGGCCGATGCGATCGGCGAGCGGGCCGTGCACCAGCTGCGACGCGCCCATGCCGATCAAGTACGCGACGATCACCAGCTGCCGGCGGTTGTCCTCGTGGACGCCGAGGTCGGCGCCGAGCGCAGGCAGGCCGGGCAGCACGACGTCGATCGCGAGCGCGTTGAGCGCCATCGTGATCGCGAGGAACGCGACCAGCTCGACGAAGCCCATCGCCGGGCGCGCGGGGGTCGCCCGGTACAGGTCAGCGGTCACGCTGCCCGCAGGATACGCGGGCGCGCCGCCGCGGCAACGCGCCCGCGGTGGCACAGACTGTTCACCCTCGTCGGCGGCAGCGGCGCCGCAACCGCGTTCACATCAGAGGAAGCCGACGTACACGTCGGTGGTGTAGTCGATCGCGAGCGTCGCGTGGGCATCGGCCAGGGCCGCGGTCGCGGCGAGCAGTGCGGGATGCTCCGGCGTACCCGGGCGCGGCAGGTAGGAGATCGAGCCGATCAGGTCGAACAGCCCCGCGCGATCGAGCACCTGCTGGTGCGGCAGCACGTGATGGTCATGGCCGCGGGTGAACAGCGCGGCGATGTGCGCGGCGCGGCTCTCGCCCACGTGCCCGAGGCGATCGTAGTCGGGCGCGAACCGGCGGTAGATCGCCTCGAGGTCGCGACCCGCCGGCGTCGTCGCCTGGCGCGTGTTCCAGATCAGCACGACCCGCCCGCCGGGGCGCAGGATGCGGGTGAGCTCGGCGCGCAGCGGCTCGATCGCGAACCAGTGCATCGCCTGCATCGCGGTGACGTGATCGACCGAGCCATCGGGCAAGGTTGTGGCCTCGGCCCGGCCCTCGACCGCGGTGAAGCGCGACTCGTCGGCGAAGCGCGCGAGCGCGTGGCCGCGCATCCCGGCCTCGGGCTCGACCGCGATCACGCGCGCGCCGGTCGCGAGGATCACCGCGCACGACGCGCCGGTGCCGGCGCCGAGATCCGCGACCACCGAGCCTCGACCGAACCCCAGGCCCTGGAGCAGCGGCACCAGCGCCGGTGCGTAGCCCGGGCGGCCGCGCGCGTAGGCGTCGGCGTGGACCGCGAACCGCGAGGTGGGATCGTCCGCGCTCACCGGCTTCGACTCACGGGGCGATCGGCAACCGGTGCGGCTCGGGGATCGCGTACTGGCGCTCGGCCGTGTCGAGCACCGCGACCAGCTCCGGGCCGAAGACGTCGGCGAGCGTGTCGCGCGCGACCTGGTAGAGCGTTGGCGCGCCCGGCTCGTAGGCGCACGAGTAGTCGCTGTAGTCGTCGGAGATGACGATCGCCTCGTCGTCGTAGGTCAGCGGGAACAGCCGGCACACGTGCGGCTTGGTGCCGCGAAAGTCCCAGCCGTTCTCGATCGACGCGCGGTGGATCGCGCAGCCGCGCTTGTCGTGGGCGAGGAACACGCAGCCGTCGCCGAGCGTGCGGGTGCGGACCGCGGCGCCCGACGGGAAGTCGGGATCGAGCTCCTGGTCCTCGGTGAACCACGGCGCGGTCTGCGCGTGCGGCAGGAGCAGCGCGCGGATCTCGTCGGCGCGGGCCAGGATCCGGTCGCGCTCGCCGAGGTCGGTGTCGGCGCCGTACTGGCAGCAGGCCTCGAGCTTCTCGCGATCCGGGCTGCGCGTGCGGCACGCGTGGCTCATGCAGTCGGCGACGACGCGCGACGTGAAGATGGCGCGCTCCACACGCTGGAACTTCGGATGATCGATCGCGACGTACTTCGACACGGCGCGAACCTAGCCGAGAACGCGCGGCGCGTCACCGCTCACGATCAGGTCATGCCCGGCAGGTCCACGCCCTGGACCAGGGTGGACCTGGTCCAGTGTCCCGTTCCGGTGCAGGTCGGCCAAGCCACCGACATCGCACGCCGATCGATCTGGCGCCGGAGTTGCGATGAGCGGGGGCCGGAGGTTTCCCGTGAAGCAGCACATCGCAATCGCCATCGCGCTCGGCGCCCTCGGTGCCGCGCGCACCGCCGCCGCCGCCCCATCGTGGTGCAAGGACGCCGCGTTCGATGGCGACGTCGATCTGAAGGATCTGACCGACAAGGATCCGGAGAAGGTCATCATCACGTTCGCCCACGCCGCGTGCGCGCCGACCCCCGAGGTCGAGACTCACAAGGCGGAGATCGAGCAGAACCGCGCCGCCTGGGGCAAGCGCCTCGGCATGGTCGAGAGCGACTGGGGCGACGTGGTCGCCTACGTCAACGCCAACGAGGGCCGCAACACGCGCCTGAACCTGTCGACCAAGGACGCGACCAAGTTCACGCCGATCGATCAGTTCATCGCGATCACCGAGGGCTTCCCGCGGCCCGATGGCTACGGCCCGTACAAGGAGCCGATCTACGTCACCGACATGTGCGACGCGCAGCTGTCGGAGGTCGGGCGCTACGGCTACATCAAGGAGTGCCTGCGCTCGGACTCGGCGAGCGTGACCTCGAACGCGCCGCCCGCCGCCGAGTGGGCGGTGTGCCAGGGCGACATGGAGAAGTTCGATCTGGCGAAGTTCCAGAGCGAGCTGCGCGCCGACACCGGCCACACCGGCGACGTGAAGATGGTGCTGCGCTTCCAGACCTTCAGCCTGAAGAGCGCGCTCAAGGAGCACGCGGCGGCGGTCGAGAAGGCCAAGGGCGTGGATCCGGTCTACGCGAAGATGTTCGAGATCGCGTCGAAGACGCGCGGGGAATGGGCGGCGGGCCTGGGGACCAACAGCGAGCTGATCGGGCTCGCGCTCAAGGTCGAGGCCGCGTCGTTCGCGGGCTCGCGCCGGCTGTTCGAGGGCTGCGAGGAGACCACCGCCGCGGCGCTGGCCACGGCGGTCGCCAAGGTCCCGGCCTCGACGTGGAAGGGCATGAAGGACGTGCGCTTCGATCCGTTCGGTGGCTTCACCGCCAGCGCCGGCCCGGTGCTCGCCACGATCCCCGAGGTCAGCCTCGCCGCGATCCCGTACGTGCTGTGCCGCCCGACCACGGGCACCTCGGGCTTCCTGCTCAACGCGATCGGGGCCACGCCCGGTTTTCGCGGCCCGCGCACGACCGTGCTGTCGCGGCTCCTGCTCGAGAAGTTCCAGCTCGACGACGTCAACGAGCGCCTGCTGTGGCCCGACAGCGATCGCAACTGGAGCCGCAGCGGTGGCTCGAACATGAGCTCGGGCGGCGTGGTCGCGAAGGTGACGATCGAGGGTGACATCGCCACGGTCCAGCTCGAGCGGCTGCTGGTCAAGACCGAGGAGTGCACCCAGCGCCACTCGACCAACCGGCTCGCGCGCATCCGCGCCGACGGCACGCTCGAGTACGAGCAGATCTGCGACAAGACCGAGATGGTGACCCACGACGAGCAATGGGCCGACTTCAAGATCAACAAGGCCTACGCCCCGCTGCTCAAGAAGGGCGTGAAATTCTCGGCGGTGAACAGCGATGACCCGAAGCGCGGCATGGACGTGGTCGCGATCTGGCCCAACAAGTCTGCGGTGACCCCGAGCTGGCTGCTCGGCGCGGCGGTGAAGTGATGATGACGATGAAGAAGGTGTTCTCCGGGATCGCGATCTCGCTCGCGCTCGCGAGCTGCTCGCTCATCAAGACCTCGACCAGCATCGGCCACGGCACCAGCCCGAGCGGCGGTGGTGGTGGCGGCGGTGGCGGCGGCGGCGCGGTCGCGTCGAGCGGCGGCGACATCACGATGCCGAGCCTGCTCGGGCTCACCGAGGAGCAGGCCGCGGCCGCGGTCAAGAAGGCCGGCTTCACCCAGGACATGGAGCAGTCGCGACCGCTCGAGTGCGAGAACGCGGCGCACGTCGAGGGCGAGATCAACTGCCAGGATCCCGAGCCCGGCGCGACCGTGAAGCCGTACGCGCTGGTGCAGGTCAATGTCTATCACGAGCAACATCTGACCGGCATGGTCGTGCGCCGGCAGCTGCTCGCGCTGATCGGAAAGTCGCCGGATCAGGCGAAGGCGCTGCTCAAGAGCTACGGCCACACCGCGACGGTGAAGGTCGAGCCCGGCGATCATCACTACGATCAGTGCGGCGAGAAGGTCGTGTGCGCGTTCGACGTGGCCGAGGCCGGCATCGGCGTCGGCGATCCGATCACGCTGTACGTGAACCCCGGCGTGACGCTGACGGCGCCGCCGCCGGAGTGACGTTACTGGTGGGCGGCGACCAGCACGAACTGATCGCTGGTCGCCAGGCCGATGTGATCGAGGCGGAGCTTGACGAGGTAGATCGGGCGGGTCGGGTGACGGTAGCCGCCGCGAACGTCGATGGCAGGGGTGTCGGTCCCATCCGGGTCGCAGCTGCGCGGTAGCCACGAGCGGGGGCGAGTGGCGCCGGGCGGCGTGAGGGCCCAGGTGGAGCACGCGACGCCGTCGTCGGAGCCGACGAACGGATAGGGCAGGCGGTGCGGATCGACGAAGCGGCGGCTACCCGCGGGCGTGATCGCGAGATCGAACGCGTCGCGCCAGGCGCGCGCCACCGGGCGCAGCTGGAACGCGCGGAGCTCGGGCGCGGTGGCGACGTCGAGGCGCGCGAGCGTGCCCGGGCCGCGATCCCGGGCGATGCGCGGCGCCGGATCGACGCAGACCGGGCGGATGTCGTCGGGGGCGGCAGGATCGGCGTCGCGATAGGACGACCAGGCGGCGAGCGTCGTGGTGCCGCCGCGGCCGTCGTCGCGCTCGACCACGAGGCGCTCCTCGCCATCGACCGCCTCGATGGTCGCGAAGGTCCGCGCGTCGTCGGACCAGCCGACGAGCGTGCGGCGCGCGTCGCAGCAGCCATCGCAGGAGGCGCGGGCGCGCGCAGGGATGGCGAGGGTGAGCGCCGCGAGGAGCGCGGCGAGCGGCGCACGGGGCATAGGCGCGGATCAACGCGCGAGGCGTGACCGGTGTTCCGGATCAGGTGATCGGCACGAGCCGCGCGGCGAACGCGGCGCGCGCGGCGCGGCGCAGGGCCTTGCCCGACGAGCCGATCGGCAGCTCGTCGATCGCGCACCACGCGACCGCGCGCGGCAGCTTGTAGGCGGCGAGGTCGGCGCGCAGGTGATCGCGGAGCGCGTGGCCGTCGAGCGGCTGATCGCGCGCGACCAGGACCGCGGCCACGATCTGGCCCCAGTCGGGGTCGTCGACGCCGAAGACGACGGCGCCGGCGATCGCAGGGTGCGCGGCGAGCGCGCGCTCGACCTCGGCGGGATAGACGTTCTGGCCGCCGCTGATGATCGTGTCGTGCTTGCGATCGACCAGCGTGATCCAGCCGTCGTCGATGCGACCGAGATCGCCGACCGAGACGAGGGAGGACGATCGCGGCACGAGGTTCGCGCCATCGTCATCGAGATAGCCGGCCATCACCGCGGGCGAGGCGACGAACAGCTCGCCGACCTCCCCGGGCGCGACCGGCGCGCCATCGACGTCGCGCACCTGCACGTCGACGCCGGCAGGCGCGCGGCCGACCGAGCCGGGGTGGCGATCGTGGTCGCCGGGGCCGATCACGCTGACCGTGCCGGTCTCCGACGAGCCGTAGAACTCGTAGAGGATGGCCGCGCCGAGCCAGGCCTGCGCGGCGCGCTTGGTCGCGGGCGGGAAGGGCGCGCCGGCGACGATCACCGCGCGCAGGCTCGACAGATCGAAGGATGCACGGAGGTCATCGGGTAGCGCGAGCAGGCGATGGATCTGCGTGGGCACCAGGAAGATCACGGTCGCGCGGTGGTGCGCGATCGCGGCGAGCAGGCCCGCCGGATCGAAGCGCGCAAGCACCACCGTGCGCGCGCCGACGGCGCGGGCCGCGCGCAGGAAGATGCCGGGCGCGGAGTGCGCGAGCGGGCAGACGATCAGGTGCACGTCGGTCGCGGCGAGCGCGTAGCTGGCGCGCAGCTCGTCGGTGCGGGCGCGCTCCTGCGCGGCGGTGCGCCAGCAGCCCTTGGGCCGACCGGTGGTGCCGCTGGTGTAGAGCAGCGTGCCGCCGATGCGGCCGAGATCGAGCGGCGGGCCCGCGAGCTCGCGATCGTCGAGCGCGATGAGGGGAAGGTGAGGGGCTGCGGCGTGCACCGCCTCGAGGTACGCGGGTTCGACGGCGATCGCGCGCGGCCGGGCGTGGCGCGCGAGCCAGGCGATCTCCGCGGGCGCGAGCCGCGGGTTGATCGGCGCGAGGATCAGGTCATCGGCGGCGGCCGCGTCGCGCGCGGCGATCGCGCCCCAGCCGTTGCCCGCGACCGAGGCGATGCGATCGCCCGGTCTCACGCCTGCGGCGGCCAGGTCGCGGCGCAGGGCGTGCGCGCGGCGGGCGGCGGCGTCCTCGTCGAGGACCAGGCCGAGGTCGGGTGCGCTGCCCATACCCGAGCATAGCCAGGCGCCCCGGAACTTGGCATCCTCGGACGCGGTGACTCGCGCGGTGAAGACTGAACGGCCTTTCGGCGCCCCATGAGCGCGGCGACGGGTCGGTACAGCCTCGGGCGGCTGATCGGGGGTGGCGGGATGGCCGAGGTGTTCGAGGCCACCGCGCACGGCGCCGAGGGCTTCGCGCGGCCGGTCGCGATCAAGCGGATGCTGCCGACCTTGTCGCTCGATCCGGCGTTCGGCCAGATGTTCGTCAACGAGGCACGCATCGCCTCGCTGCTGCACCACGAGCACGTGGTCTCGGTCCTCGACTTCGATCGCGACGCCGAGGGCCGCTACTTCCTGGTGATGGAGCTGGTGCGCGGCATCGACCTGCGCCGGCTCGCGGCGTCGGGGCCGCTGCCGTGGAGCGTGATCGCGCTGATCCTCGGCGAGGTGCTCGACGGCCTCGGCTACGCGCACGAGCTCGAGCGCAACGGTCGACCGCTGGGCATCGTGCATCGCGACGTCTCGCCGCACAACGTGATGATCTCGTGGGACGGCTCGGCCAAGGTCGTCGACTTCGGGATCGCGAAGGCGGTGGCGGCGACCGGCGCGTCGCGATCGAACTCGCTCAAGGGCAAGATGGCGTACATGAGCCCGGAGCAGGCTCACGGCGTCGATCTCGACGGGCGCAGCGACGTGTTCGCGGTCGGCGTGATGGCCTACGAGCTGGCGACCGGGCAGAAGCTGTTCGGCGGCCAGACCGAGGCCGAGGTGCTGGCGCGGCTCCTGACCCAGCCGATCGCGTGGCCGCGCACGCTGCGCCAGGACATCCCGCCGGATCTCGAGGCGGTGATCATGCGGATGGTCGAGCGCGATCGCGACCGGCGCTTTCCCAGCGCGCAGGCCGCGCACGAGGCGCTGCTCGCGACCAGCGCGATCGATCCGCGGGCGCAGATCGATCTGCGCGAGCTCTTGCGCCGGCGGTTCCCCGAGGCGCCGCGCCGGCGCGGTGAGAGCCAGCCCGCGTTCGTGGCCACGCCGCACGGCCCGATGCCGCACCTCGCGGACACGATCCCGGCGACGCCGGGCGCCAGCGCGATGATGGCGGCGGACACGCGGACGCGGGCGCAGGCGCAATCGGCGGTGAGGAACGGGGCGAGCCGGCGACCGCTGTGGATCGCGCTCGCGGTGATCGGCGCGATCGCGGCGGTGATCGTGAGCGCGGCGGTCGCGCGGCGCGGCGGGAAGCCGCAGATCGCGATCGTGACGATCGATGCGGGCGTCGCGAGCGACGCGGCTGCGGCTGCGCCGCCCGGCGCGGCGATCGACGCCGGCGCGGTGAACGCGGCGGTGGTGCCGACGGTGACCTCGCTGCCCGACGCCGGCATCGCGGTCGACGCGGGCGCGCGCGATCGCGGACGCCATGGCGATGCGCGGTCGGCGCCGCCCGATGTCGCGCCGGTCACGCCCGCGCCGCCCGACGCCGCGCCGGCGGTCGCGCTGCCGCCCGATGCCGCGCCGGCGCCGGTCGCGCCGGGCACGCTCACGGTGCGCGTGAAGCCGTGGGCCCACGTGTTTCTCGACGGCAAGCCCCAGCGCGACACGCCGCTGGATCTCAAGCTGCCGCCGGGTCGCTACACCGTGCGCGTCACCAACGATGCCCTCGCGAAGGACGAGACCGACGAGATCGAGATCGTCTCGGGCCAGACCGCCTCGGTGAGCAAGCGCTGGGACGAGTAGGGCGGATCAGGATTCCGTGAGCGCGATCAGGAGCTCGGCCAGCTCGACGCGCTCCGGCGCGCGGCCGGTGCGCTGGGCGTCGTCGCGCTCGATCGCGTACAGCGCCGTCGACAGCGTGGTCTGATCGAGGATGCAGTCGGGATCCGCGGCGGCCGGGCCGCGCGCGGTGAAGTTCTTCGGGCACGCGTCGACCACCGGCGCGTCGTCGATGCCGTGGAAGCGGATCGGCACGCCGTGCGACCGGCAGACCACCGGGCGGCCGTCGTAGATCAGGCAGCGCCCGTCGGCGTCGAGCGCGGCGCAGCGCGGATCGGTGGCGTCGAACGGGCGGCGCGCGATCTCGGCGAGGTGGGCGCGGGCGGCCGGCTCGAGGGTCGCGACGTGCGCGCGCACGGTCGCCGCCTCGACGCCGGTGATCGTCAGGCGCGTGCGGCAGCAGTCGTCGCAGCCGGCGCCGCACTGCATGTCGCCGCCGTGGCGCGCCATGACGCGCGCGAAGAAGCCATCGACCTTGCCAGTGAGCTCGCGGTAGCGCGACATCGACCGAGCGTAGCACCGCTCGCGTTCGCGCCCCCGCTCGCGTTACCGTCGGTCAGATGACCGGCGGCATCGTCGCGCAGGGCCCGTACCGCTACCGGCTGTGGCGGCGCTGGGGCGCGGCGCCGAGCGCGCTGTTCATCATGCTCAACCCGTCGACCGCCGATGCGATGGAGGATGATCCCACGATCCGGCGGTGCATCGCGTTCGCGCGGCGCTGGCGCTGCGGCGGCGTCGAGGTCGTCAACCTCTACGCGCTGCGCGCCACCGATCCGCGCGACCTCCTGCGCCATCGCGCGCCGGTCGGGCCGCGCAACGACGCGATCCTCGCCGAGGCGATCGCGACCGCGGCGGTGCCGGTGGTCGCGTGGGGCCGCCACGGCCGCGCCGATCGCGCCGCGCGCGTGCTCGAGCTCGCCGCGGGGCGGACGCTGCACTGCCTCGCGATCAACGACGACGGCTCGCCGCGCCACCCGCTCTACGTGCCGGGCGACGTGCGCCGCCGGCGGTGGCGGCCGTGAAGGTCGGGATCGTCGGCGCGGGGACCGCGGGTGCGGCCGCCGCCCTGTTCCTCGCGCGCGCCGGCTGTGAGGTCACGGTCCTCGAGCGGGTCGCCGCGCCCGGACCGGTCGGCGCGGGCATCGTGGTGCAGCCCACCGGCCAGGCGGTGCTCGCCCGCCTCGGCTTGCTCGCGCCGATCGCCGCCGCTGGCGCGCGCCTCGATCGCCTGTGGTGCCGCACCGGCGGCGGGCGCACGCTGGTCGAGCTGCGCTACGCCGCGATCGACGCGAGCTGGTACGGGATCGGCCTGCACCGCGGCGCGCTGTTCGAGACCCTGTATCGCGCGGCGCAGGTCGAGCCCGGCGTCGCGATCGAGACCGGCTGCGACGTGCGCGGCCTGCGCCGCGATGGCGCGCGCGTGTTCGCGACGATCGCCGACGGCAGCGAGCGCGGCCCGTTCGAGCTGCTGGTCGTCGCCGACGGCGCGGTCTCGGAGCTGCGCGGCGCGGCGGGGCTCACCGCGCGCGATCGGCCGTATCCCTGGGGCGCGCTGTGGTTCGTCGCCGACGATCCCGATCGGATCTTTTCAGGGGAGCTGTACCAGGTCGGGGTGCGCGCGCGGCGCCTCTACGGCGCGCTGCCGACCGGCATCGCGCCGGGGCGATCGGGTCCGGTGGTGAGCCTGTTCTGGAGCCTGCGCGCCGATCGCATCGATGCGTGGCGCGCTGCGGGGCTCGCGCCGTGGAAGGCCGAGGTCGCCGCGCTCGACCCGCGCATGGCGCCGCTGCTCGACCAGATCCGCGATCCGGCGCAGGTGCTGTTCGCGCGCTACCGCGACATCGTCATGCGCCGCTGGCACGACGACGCGGTCGTGTTCATCGGCGACGCGGCCCACGCGACCAGCCCGCAGCTCGGCCAGGGCGCGAACCTCGCGCTGTGCGATGCGGCCGCGCTCGCCGAGGCGATCGCGTCGAGCGATGGCGTGGCCGCGGCGCTGGTGGCGTATGCGTCGGCGCGCCGGCGCCACCTCGCGTACTACCAGCGCATGACACGGTGGTTGACGCCGTTCTTCCAGTCCGACTCGCGCGTCCTGGGCTGGGCGCGCGACTGGCTGTTCCCGCTGGGCAACGCGCTGCCGCCGGTGCGCGGCCTGATGATCCGCACGATGGCCGGCGTGAAGCGCGGGTTCGTTCGCGGGAGCCTGGTGTTGCCCGAGGGCGTGACGAAGGCGTTGCCGGCGCCGCCTGCCGCGGGCTGAGCGAAATCGCTCGTCGCCGCGTCACATCGGATCTCGGCGCGGTGCACACCGCCATGAGCCGACACCACCGCGCCCCCGATCCAAACGATCCCGGGACCTGGAACACGCCGGATCCGGCGCCCACGCCGGCGCCAGCGCCAGCGCCGGATCCGGTCGCGGAGCCCGAGGGTGGCTTCGATCCGTGGAGCTGGCTGATGCCGGATCGGCCGCTGACGCGTCCGTATCGCGAGCCGGACCCGAACGATGCGGGCACGTGGAATACGCCGCCGGAGTCGTCATTCCCGATGGACCTGCTGTCGGCGTTCGCGTTCGTCCTCTGACGCACTGGCTGGCGCACGCGTTGCACTACGCGCCGCCATGCACGACGCACTCACGAGGCGATGGGCGATCGCGGCGCTGCTGGCCGCCTCGGGGCTGATCTGGACCGCGGTGCGCCCCGTCGACGAGCCGCTGCCGCGAATCGTGGTCGCGACCCGGGTCGAGCGCGTGCCGCAGCCGGTGATGATCCCGGGCCCGCCGATCGTGGTGCGTGTCAGCGCGCCCACGCCGATCGTGTCTGCGATCGTGCCGTGCCCCAAGGCGCCGACGGTCCCGGCGCCGCCGGCAGCGCCGCGGCTGAGCGCGAGGCAGATCGCCGAGCTCGCGAACACCGAGCCGATGTTCGATCACTTCAGCGAACTGCTCGGCGGCATGGCCAGCGCCGAAGGTCGACCGGAGCTGGCCTACGCCATCAGCCGCGGCGACTCGGGGAACGCGACCGTCTTCCTGAGCCAGGACAACGGGCGTCGTTACGCGCCGGTGCTGCGGTACACCGCCGACATGGACTCCGGCGTGTTCACCGACATCGCGCTCGATTGCGCCGGTCGGCTCTACGCGGTCAGCGGCAATGCGCTCGGGGTCCGCGATGCCGATGGCACCGAGCGCTGGCAGGGCTTTCCGCTCGACGAGCCCGCTGCGCGCGAGGCGTGGGACAAGCGCTGGATGACGACCGTCGGACCGTGGGTCGTGTGGAGCGCCGGAGGCGAGATGGTCGCGAGTCACGACGGCGGTGCGACCTGGCGCGATCTCGGCCCCGCCTACGATCGCTACCAGGTCGCGCTCGTCGCGACGCAGCACGCGCTGTTCGCGCGGCAGGCGGAGTGCGTGCCCGACACCCTGTGCTTCGAGCGGCTCTCGCCAGACACGGGCGAACGGACCGCGGTGCGAGTGCGCGTGCACACCGCGGGGACCGACGGGCGGATCTCCGCGATCGCCGGGCCGGATGGCTGGGACCTCGGCGTGCCGTGCCCTCGCTCGGCGGACGGGTACACGGCTTGCGCGGAGAACCCGAGCGAGCAGGACCTCCGCTGGGCCGCGACGGTGGCGCCCGACATCATCGAGGGTGAGGCGCGGACGCACCACGAGATCGTGTGCACCCAGTCGATGCCGAACGTCTGCTTCCTGGTCGCGAGCGACCGCACGTCACGCCACATCGTGGCGTCGGCGCCACCGGGATCCGGCACCCTCGTTGACGGGCGCGGCGAGGTCTTCACCGGGCTCTACACCGATCTCCTGCGCTGGTCACCGGCCCGCGGCTGGCGCTGAGCCATCACGCGGAGGCCGCGATCGCCTCCGCGCAGCGCGCCGCCATCGCCATGATCGGGATCTGCGGGTTCACGCCGAGGTTGGTCGGGAACACGCTGGAGTCCGCGACATAGAGGTGCGCGGTCGTGTGATGGCGAAAGTCGGGGCGCACGACGCTGGTCGCCGCATCGCCGCCCATGCGCGCGGTGCCGAACAGGTGGGTCATCGACATCGCGTAGTCGCTCGGCGTGAGCGAGCCCGCGGCCTCGAAGCGCGCCATCGTCGCGCGATCGCGCACCACCGACTCGAACCCGGGCACGCCGGGGTAGACCTCGACCGCGCCGGCGGCCAGCAGCGTCTCGCCGAGGATGCGGACCGCGCGGCGCACGCGGCGGGTGTCGTCGGGCGTGAGCGAGTAGGTCACCAGCGGGCGCGATCGGCCGGGGCGGACGCGGCCGCGCGCGCTCGCGCGGATCGCCGCGCCCCACACCGCGTAGCGATCGAGCTCGGCGATCCGCCGCGCGAGCTCGGCGCCGACGCCAGGGACGCGCGACGCGAGGATCGACAGATCGAAGCCGAGCACCTCGAGCTTGATGCCCTCGCCGCGGTAGCCCGTGATCTCGTGGCCCTGGGTCGCGCCCTGCCACGAGCGCACCGGCTCGGCGAACCGGCCGGTGACCGACACGCCGGGGTGCGCGGCGAGGCCATCGCCGACCGGGCCGTGGGTGAGGCCGCTGCGGCGCAGGAGGCACGGCGTCTGGATCGCGCTGGCCGCGAGCACGACGGTGTTCGCGCGGATGTCGACGCGCGCGCCGGCCGCGGTCACGCCGCGCACGCCGACCGCGCGGCCGCGCTCGACCAGCACGCGCAGGGCGCGCACGCCCGCGAAGATGCGCGCGCCGCGGGCGACCGCGTCGGGCAGGAGGCTGCGATCCATCGACAGCTTGGCGCCGTGCGGGCAGCCCTGCAGGCAGCGGCCCGCGCCGACGCAGCCGTCGGTGTTGCGGCGGATCGGGCGATGCGCGGCGCCCGTCGCCTCGGCGCCGCGGGCCATCAGGAGGTTCTTCGCGCCGGCGATCGCGGGCTCGGTCGGGTGCACGTGCAGCCGCGCCTCGAGCCGCGCCTCGTGCGCCGCGATCACCTCGTACGGCAGCGCATCGCCGAGCACCGGATCATCGGCGGCCCAGGCCGCGAGGATCTCCGGCGGCAGGCGCCAGCTGATCGCGCCGTTGATGACCGACGTGCCGCCGACCGCCACGCCCTGCAGGTACGGCATCGAGGCGTTGCCGAACGCCAGCGACGTGCCCATGTCGCGGTAGAGCGCGGCCATCGCGCGCACGCCGCTGGCAGCGAACGCCTCGGGCGCGACGTGGTGGCCCTCCTCGACGACGATGACGCTGGCGCCGGCGCGCGCGAGGTCGGCTGCGACGGTCGCGCCGGCCGGGCCGCTGCCGACGATCACGACCTCGGCGCGCGCGTGGTGGCGCGCGTGGACGTGGCGTCCGTCGAGGGCGACCAACGTCATGGTGCGGAGCCCGGCGCGAACCGCGCGCGCACCGTGGGATCATCGAAGTACGCGAAGCACGCCAGCGTCTTGAGCGTGGTCATCGCCTGGCGCACGAAGTAGCGCTGATCGCTCGCCGCGGCGGTCAGGAAGCGGACCTGCTCGTCGGGCGAGAGCCGGAAGAACGGGCGGCGAAAGCCGCTGACGACCGGCAGGAACACCAGCGTGTGCAGCATCGGGCGCAGGCCCGCGCGCACCAGCGGCGCGGCCGCGCCGTCGAAGCTCAGCCAGAATCCGCTGCGGTCCGTCGACGCGAACGGCGGCAGCCCGCTGTCACCGGTGGTGGCGACGATCGCCGCGAACAGCATCTCGGCCCACTCGCGCTCGACCGAGGTCAGGCGCAGCGCGGCGATCGTCGGCGCGCGCCGCTCGTACGGCACGTCGGTGATGCGCTGCTCGCGCACGAGCGTGAAGTAGGTCGGGGTCTCGACGCACACACCGCCGAGCGCGACGTAGCTGACGCCGATCAGCTCGTCGGCGGAGTTCGGCGACAGCGAGACCAGCGGGTCCTTCACGAACCGCATCGACAGATCGGGCACGCGGCCGCGCCCGTAGTCGATGACGAGGCCGCGATCGAAGCCCTTCGGCATCGGCACGCCGGCCGGCTCGATGACCTCGTAGTGCCACTCGGTCACCGGCTGGCCGCGCCGCAGCTTGGGCCGGCTCGGCGCGTCGATGCCATCCTGCTCGAGCCGCACGTTCCAGCCGATCAGCTTGCCGGTGCCGGGCTCGCGGTAGAACGTCTTCTGGAAGTTCTTCCACGTGAGCTTCTCGACGATCCGCGGCAGCCCGAGGCTGGTGCCGCGATAGACCCAGCCCTCGAGCGCCTGTGGGTCGACGGGGTATCCGTCGACGATGTGCTGGCGCAACAACCTCGTCGACGCGGTCCGCAGCTCCCGGGCGGTGGTCATGCGGCGAGGGTATCGCGAAGCGCGCGACGCGGGACGGGTTCCGTGATCAGCGCGCCCGGTTCAGGCGCGTGGCACGGCGACCCCGAGCTCGCGTTGCAGGGCGCGCGCGCCGCGCTCGGTGACCCGCAGCGCGCGGGTGTTGCGGACCCGCACGACCCAGCCGTCGGCGAGCGCGACCTCGGCGATCGCGGCGCCGATCTGGCCGGCGACGTGCGGCACGCGCTCGCTCCAGTCGAGGCACGGTCGGCATTGCGGGCGGCGCGTCGCGATGTCGAGCGTGTGGCCGTGCGCGGCGAGCCACGCGACCAGCGCCGGGGTCGCGGAGAACGGCGGGTCCTCGACGAGCCAGCCGCGATCGATCAGCGCGCGCGCGACCGCGATCGCGAGCTTGCCGGCGAGGTGGTCGTAGCAGGTGCGCGCGAAGCGCAGCTCGCGGGCGCGGAGCTGGGAAGGTGACGTGAGGCGCTCCGCGGGCGCGGCCAGCGCGGCGAGGCGCTCGAGCACCTCGGCGACCTCGGGCGAGGCCAGGCGCACGTGGCGCTCGCGTCCGACCGCGGTCACCGCGACCAGCCGGCTGGCCACGAGCTGCCGCAGGTGCGACGACGCGGTCGCTGGCGACACGCCGGCGAGCCGCGCCAGCCGGCCGATCGGATGGCCGCGGCCGTCGAGGAGCGTGTCGAGCATCGCGACGCGCGATCGATCGGCCAGCGCGGCCGCGACCGTGGCGAGGTCGGGATCGGGCTGCGAGGGCGGCGATGCGCGGCGCGGCATGGCGGCAGCGTACCGACAACGCTCACGCGCCGCGCGCCCAGCGGGCCGCGGCGCGCTGCGCGGCCTCGCGATCATCGACGCCGAGGATCAGCGCGTGGTCGTGATCGCTGTACACGCTCGCGATGTTGACGCCGGCATCGGCGAGCGCGCGCGCGAGCTGGCCGAGCTGCCCGGGCGTGCCCTGATCGAGGCGCTGCGCGATCACGTCGCGCACGCCGAGCACCTCGAAGCCGGCGGCGCGCAGGATCTCGGCCGCGCGCTCGGCCTCGGCGACGAGGAAGTGCACGACGCACGTGTCGCCGATCGCGAAGCCGCCGCCGCCCTCGAGGCTGATGCCGGCGGCGCCGAGCGCCTCGCCCATCGCGGCCAGCGCGCCGGGCCGGTGCGGGAGGCGGACCGCCAGATCCTGGCGGACGGGTGCGGGTGCGGGTGCGGGTGCGGGCGTGACCTCGGGCTCGCACGTGATCGGGAAGTTGCACGACCGCGCGATGAAGCACGCGTCGTGCGCGTCGCGGTGCAGCGCGATCGCGCGCGCGCGATCGCCGGCCGAGATGCCGACGCGCGGGCGCAGCGTCACCGACTCGAACTGCCCGCCGCCGGCGAGGCGCATCCGCCCCTCGCACGCATCGGTGTACGACTGCACCGCGATGCCGTTGCGCGCGCACAGCGCGAGGTACGACAGCATGTGGCACGCGGCGAGCGCGGCGACCAGCAGGTCCTCCGGGTTGTAGCGGTGGCGATCGCCGCGAAACGCCGGGTCGGCGCTGCCGACGAGGTCGGGCTTGCCGACCGCGGTCACGCGGTACTCGCGGCTGTACCGGGCGTAGTCGGTGGTACCGGCGCCCGTGTTTCCGGTCCAGACGAGCTCGAGGTGGTAGTCGTGCGTCATGCCGGCGGCGTACGCCACCTGCGCTTCGACCTGCATCGAAGCGTCGCGCTGCCAGTGACGGCAGGCGGCTGCCATCGGTGGCAGCGCCGCGCGCGCACCTCCGGCGCAACCCTGCGACCTCGCAGGCGCGCGCCGACGGCACGGGCGCTGCACAAGGGCGCGGTCACCAACCTTCAAGGACCGTCACCATGCAGAACCTCGTCAACAAGTTCGACTCGCGCACCGTCTGGCTCTTCGCGTTCGGCTCCGTCGCCCTCGGCGTCGCGGCCTCGTTCGCCACCCAGGGCCTCGGACCCAAGGTCACCAGCGCGGTCTACGCCGGCATCGTCGGCATCGCGGGCTTCGCGTCGACGTTCAGCACCCGCGCCCGCACCCGCGGCGCGGTCGGCGCGTTCCTGGTCGCCGCGCTGCTCGCCGCGATCGGCTGCTACGCGCTGGTGAGCTACGTGTTCTCGACCGTGACCTCGCAGGCGGCCGACCTCGTGTCCAACGGCCAGGCCCACGAGGCTGGTGTGCAGGCTGGTACGATCTTCGGCCGGTTCTTCGGCGCGTTCGCCGCGGTGGTGGCGTTCCTCGAGACCTCGATCATCGGCATCGCGGCGGCGGTCGCGGGCAGCCGCGCGAAGGCCGGGATCGCGCCGCGCGTGGCGATGGCGTAGCGCGCGACGAGGACGCGCGCGGCGCTCCGGCGCCTGCGCGCTCCGGCGCCTGCGCGCTTGCGTCGCACCCGGGGGCGCGCGCGGATCGCCGCGCGCTGCTAGCGTGGACCCGTGCTGCTGGTGCTCACCGCTGCCGCCCTGGTCCTCGGCGCGTGGACCGTGTGGCTGATCCGCCGCGCCGATCTCGGGACCTGGCTGTACGCGCCCACGATCTTCGCGACCGTCGGGATCCCGGCGCTCACCGCACTCGCGCTCGCGCGCCTGGTCAAGACCTTCGACGACGCCAGCGACGTCGCCGCCGCCGATCGCCAGGTCGCGCTCTCCGATGGGATCTCGCGGGCCATGCTCGCGACCGGCGCGGCGCTGATCGTCCTGGGCGCCTGGCTCATCACCCTCGCCATCGCGACGGTGCGGATCCGTCGGCGCGGTCGCCTCGCGTTGCCGCGCGATTGATCGCGGGCCGAGCCTGGCCGCGCGTGCCTCAGCGCGTGCCTTCCCAGATCGCCGCGCCGCGCTCGTCGATGTAGCCCCACGCCTGCCGCTGCGTGCGGCGATACACGCCGGCCCAGGCGAACAGGCTCCCGATCGGGCGCAGGTCATGGTGCGTCGGCGCGAGGAGCACCTTGCCGGCGCGATCGAGCAGGCCCCAGCGCTCGCGTCCGCCGTGCGCGACCGAGAACGGCGCCGCGCCGCGCGCGAATCCACGGGTCCACGCGAACGTCGGAGCGATCGCCCACGCGCCGTCGCGATCCAGGAAGCCGGCCGCGCCCGGCGCAGTTCGGGCGGGCGCCAGACCGTCGCTGAACACCAGCGGCGCGTCGAAGATCGCCTCCGCGATCGTCGCGCCGCGCTCGTCGCAGAGCCCGTACCGTCCGTCCTCGCTGAACGCGAATCGCCCGGGGCCGGCGCTGATCAGGCGCTCGAACCGCGGCGCGATCACGAGCTCGCCGCGCCGATCGATCGCACCCCAGACGACCCGATCGCCCTTCCGGACTGCGGCCGCCGCGAGCCCGTCCACGAATGGCGCCAGCCTGACGAACCGCGGCTCGATCACCCAGCGGCCCTCGAGATCCACGGCGCCGAACGGTCCGTCGTGCGCGCCCCACGGCTGGATCTCGCTCGGCGCGGTGCTGGCACCACGATCGCGCAGCGCCACCGCCAGCCCCTCGCTCGGCGTCATGAGGTCGTCGGCATCGATCGGGCGCGCGGTGCCATCGCGATCGACCAGCTCTGCGCGGGAGCGCGCCCGCGCCGCGTCCCACCGCCACGACGCCGCGAGGCCATCGGCGCCGAAGCGCAGCTGCGCCGCCACCCCGGTGCGCCGGAAGCGATTGTGCCCCCTGCCGTCGAGAAAGATGCGGTCGTTGCCGCCGGCCACGTAGTACATGCCGCCGCCCGCCTCCCCGGCGCCATCGAACTTCGCGATCCGCACCACCGCGCCCTGTCGATCGATCAACCCGCTGCGCGACGCGAACGCCCGCTTCGGATCCTGCGCGGTGACCGCGAACAGCTCGGGCCCGTCGTCCTTGTGCTGCGTCTTCGGAGCGCTCGCGGCTGCGACGATCCCCGGGCGTGGCTTCGCTGCTGGCTTGCCCGGCTTCGCCGACACGGGCGCCCTTGCGGGGACGGCAGCCTTCCCCTTCGCCGTGGCCTTCACAGTTGTCTTGGCCTTCACGGTCGCCGTGGCCTTCACGGTTGCCGTGGCCTTCACGGTTGCCTTGGCGTTCACGGTTGCCGTGGCCTTCACGGTTGCCGCGGCAGGCGGCCTGGCCCCTCGCGTTCCTTTCGCCTTGGTCGGTCGTGCAGCTGGCTTCACGAGGCGACGGTATCGCGTCGCGGCACCGCCGTTACCGTCGCCGGCGCCGCATCAGCACCGCGCCTGTCGCCAGCGCCAGCGCCAGGCCGGCCCCCGACGAGCCCGGCGCCGTGCAGCCGCAGCTCCCCGGCAGCCCGTGACCATCGTCCTCGCCCGCGATCCCCGCGTCCGAGCCCACGCCGGCATCGGGGACAACGGGCACGACCTCGCAGGTGCCGCCCACGCACGCCGCGCCGGCCTCGCACGTCGCGCCGTTGTCGACGACCCCATCGCAGTCGTTGTCGACCCCATCGCAGCGCTCGGTCGAGGCGCTCGCCGCGACATCCATGAGTGCCGCCACCAGCGCATCCGCGTCGTCGGCCTGGTAGTAGCAGGGCGGCTTCGACGGGTCATCGCCCAGCACATCGCACCCCGCGCCGGCGGTCCCACCTTCCAGCGCCATCGAGGCGAGCGTCGACCGGTCCACGCCACCCCCGAACCCGACGACGAACGTCCTCGTACCTCGACCTCGCAGCGCCCGGACCGCGCTGACCGGGAACAGCCGCAGGTCCGGATCGTAGGGATCGCACCACTGGAACCCGTCGGTGATCACCACGACGTCATCGGGGGCGACCGGCAGCTGCGCCGGGTCCGCCGCGACCATCAGCGTCTCGCCGAGCGGCGTGTACGCGCCGTACTCGGGCGGTGGCGCCTTCATCACGGCGCCGATCGCGTTCCGCTGCCCCACCGCGGGCGCGACGTCGAGCCGCCCCGGCCCACACGCCGCGGGCTGCGGGAACGTCATGAGCCCGAACGCGATCGAGCCCTCGTACGCACCGATCATGTCCGTCACCGCGTCCCGCGCGGCGCTCCACTTCGTCCCGTCTCCCAGCGCGCCATTCATCGAGCTCGATCGATCGAGCACGACCAGCAGCCTTGGCGGCGTGCACGTCGCCTCCGGCGCCGCCCGCGCCGCACCGCCACTCACTCCAACGATCAACGACACCATCAACGCAGTTCGCATGCGCCGACCCACAGCAACCCGCGCGCCACACCCCCCGCTCCACGATCTCGCGCCCTTCCGCTGCTCCTTCCGTCCGCCCTCCGTCCATTCGTCCGCCGCCCGGACAACCCGCCCGCCCGCCGGACACCAACCGCAAACGGGGTTGATGAATCCGGACGGCACCGGAGGCCCTCACGCATGTCCGGGGTTGATGAATCCGGACCGCGGGGCCCTCACGCACGACCGGGGTTGATGAATCCGGACCGCGGGGCCCTCACGCATGTCCGGGGTTGATGAATCCGGACAGCCGGTGCTCTCACGCAAGGCCGGGGTTGATGAATCCGGACAGCCGGAGCTCTCACGCATGTCCGGGGTTGATGGGTGCTCTCACGCATGTCCGGGGTTGATGAATCCGGACAGCTGGTGCTCTCACGCATGTCCGGGGTTGATGAATCCGGACCGCCGCCATGTCCTTGGCCGTGTCCGGCGGCCGGACAGTCACCGTGGCCCGCGAGGTGCGCCAGGGCCGGGTGCCGCGCGCGACGGTGGTCGTGCCCGCGGACGTAAGTTCCACCAGCGATCACTCAGGCGCCGGTGGGTGGGGGATACCACTGACGCCCCATCGAGCCCGGGAGGCATGCGATCCGGACGCGGGCACGAGCCACCTCGCGCGCGGCAGGCCCCGGCCCGCCACCGCGTCCTCTCTCGCCACCCCGCCTCGCCACCCCGCCTCGCCACCCCGCCACGCCGCGCCGCACCACCCCGCCGCGCTCAGATCATCCCGACGATCGCCGCCACCGCCGCTGGCGCCGCCACCACGACCACCGCCACCGCCACCGCCACCACGATCGACACCCGCCCCCACCGATCGATCATCGCCTTCGCCATCGCGTCCACGCGCGCCGGCATCGCCTCGCCGACCACGCCGCCGGCCTCCCCCGCCAGCCGCGCGAGCATCGGATACGCGACCCGCTTGACCCGCTGCGCCACCGGCGACTTGCTCCGCAGGTCGCCGTCGTCCCGCTGCATCGCCGCGATCTCCGCCGCGGTGTCATGCGCGTCCGCCACGCGCTCGACCATCGCCGCCAGCAAGCCGCTCTCGCGCAACAGCGCGTGCGCCGCGCGCCGCGCCCCGAGCACGCCGCCGACGTACAGCCCGACGACCGCCGCGACGCCGCCGAACACCGGCATCAACAGCCACGCCGCCAGCGCCCAGCCGCCATTCCCGTACCAGCCCAGCGCCATCTGCACCGCGAACGCGCTCACGCCGGCCACGCCGCCGATCGCGCCGCCGCGCACCACCAGCCGCGCGACGCCGTGCGCCGCCTCCATCAGCGCATCGCGGTCGAGCGCGATCGATCGTCCCTCCGACTGCATTCCCTCCATCATCCTCCGAGCGCGGCACCAAGCCGCGGGTTGTACGCGCGCCGCCACAGGAACCCGTCCAGCACGTAGTGCGTGAGCTGCGGCACCGCGAGCAGCGGCACCAGCACCACGTGCCAGCCCTGCCAGTCGCCGCCCGCGCCGAACAGCCACGCGCGGTCGTGCCAGACCGCGCGGTCCCAGATCAGCTCCTCGACGAACGCGATCGCCCACAGCGTCGCGAGGAACACGAGCACGCCGTGCGCCAGCCACCGCGCACCGACCCCGCCGCGGCTCTGCACATCCGTCGCCGCCAGCCCGCGGCCGTACATCCAGATCAGCGCCAGGTACGGCACGCCGTGGATCAGCACGTTGGTGATCGTGAACGCGAAGTCGCTGTCGAGCGCGACGATCCCGACGTACCAGCACGCCGCCGTCGTCGCCATCACCAGGTGCTTGCCCCAGTTCACCGGCCCCCGGCGCCGCACCGCCCGCGCGACATACACGACCGCGAGCGCGACATAGATCCACCCGGCCACCGCCGCGCACACCGCCGGCACGCCCGGCGCGAAGTCGCCCGGCACGAACCACCAGAACCGCCGCGGCAGCCGCGCATGCCACGCGATCAGCGGGTACAGCGTGGTCGCGTAGATGAGCGCGCCGTCGAGCCAGCGGCCCAGCCGGTCGCGCTCGCCGCAGCGCGCGCGGTACAGCATCACCCAGCCGAACTGCTGCCGCACGAAGTGAAAGACCGCGAGGTACGCGAGCGCGCGCCAGAACACCAGCGGCCCCGCGGCGTACAGCGTCACCCCGATCATCCACCCGGCGACCGGCACGATCGCGAACACGATCCGCCGCCGCGCCAGCTCGACGGGATCGAGGTACGTCACCGCGATCGTCGACCAGACGTGCGCGACATCGACGAACAGCACCGCGACGATCCAGCCCCACTCGGGCGTCTCGCCCTCCGATACCCCGAGCAACGGCGCCATCGCCACCAGCAAGAGCGCGAGCAGCGCCGGCCCGACGAACACCGCCAGATCGAGCGGCGCGCCGAACAACCACCGGCCGGCCTTCACGACGCCAGGATCTCGCGCGCCGCCCGCACGCCGTGATCGAGCGCCTCCTCGAACAGCGCCATGCCCGACAGATCGGTGTGCGCGAAGTGGATCGCGCCGATCGGCGCCGCCGCCGACATGCGCGTCAGATCGAACATCGCGCCGACCCGCGGCCGCACCATGCCGTGGCCCCAGAACGCCACGTCGACGCGCGTCACCAGGTCCGGCAGGTCGCGATGCACGCGCGCGAGATCCGCCACGACCGTCGCCGCCCACTCGCCGTGCCCGGCGCCCGCGAGCCGCTTGCGCACGACCGCGCCGTCCTCGGGGAACGGGTAGTACCAGGTCCACACCGTCGGGCCGACGTCGCGGCCGCGCTGGTGCGTCGCGCTCACGTACCCGAGGCTCGGGCTGTCGCGGATGACGTTGTCCCACGCCGGCGGCGCGTCGCCCGGCCGCTCGCGGGGGCGATCGCGCAGGTGCACGTTGGCCACCGCCCATGCACCGCAATCGGGCAACACCCCGCCCGCCTCGCGCCGCGTCGCCACGATGTGCCGCGCCACATGTCGCGGCACCGCGACCACCGCATGCTCGGCGCGGATCCCGACCGGCCCGTCGTCGGCGAGCGCGATCACCTCCACACCACCCGCCACCGCGCGCACGTCGACCACCGCGAGCTTGGTCTCGATCGGCCCGACCTTGCTCGCGAGGTGCGCGATGAGGTGCGCGTTGCCGTCGGGCCAGGTGACCACCGCGCGGCTCGAGCCCGGCGCCCGTCGCCGCGCCGCGAAGTAGTAGATGCCGGCCCACGCGCTGGTGTCGGCCGCGAGCAGATCGTAGTCGTCGCGGCAGGCGTAGTCGGTCATCCAGCGCAGGCGCTCCGAGGTCAGCCCCTGGCGATCGAGCCACGCGCCGAACGACTCGCGATCGAGCGCGGTCGCGGTCGGATCCGTCGAGCACGCGCTGACCGGCACGGTGAACGCCGGCCGCCCGGCCGCGTCCCGCCACGTCGCCCACTGATCGATCGCGGCATCGAAGCGAGCGAGCTGCGCGAGGTCCTCGGCGCTCGCGCCCGCGCTCAGGTACAGGCCATCGGCCCAGCGCCCGCGGTACCAGATCCGCTCGTCGGGATCGCGGCAGCGCAGCGCCTCGTCGATGATCGGATCGCCGTGCGCGTCGTGGCCCTCGATCGCGCCCTGCTCCTCGAACAGCGCGACCATCGCGGCCTCGTCGGCGCGCGGCGCGACCACGTAGTGCGCGCCCCAGGGATACGGCGTGACGCTCGAGGCGCCACCGCGCGCGGTCCCGCCGACCACGTCGTCGAGCTCGACCACGGTCACGTCGGTCCGGCCGTTGCGCCGCAGCCACCACGCCGCGGACAGCCCGGCCACGCCGCCGCCGATGACGATCACGCCGGTGCGCCGCCAGCGCCCGTCGGGTACCGCCGGGATCGCGCGCAGATCACGCATTGCATGCCCGCGGCCCATCCCGGTCTCGACGAGCGATCCCTCGATCGTCCGCGCCCCACCACCGCCACACGCCGCCGCCAGCGGTGCGCCCAGCAGCATCGCGACGAACTCGCGGCGGCTCGGCCCCATCGGCCCGCCTACTGCCACTTCCGCCACTCCGATTCGTAGTAGCGAACCAGCATCTGGTTGTCGAGCTGGTTGATCTCGACCGGCACCGGCTTCTCGTCGGCCGAGAACTTGAACATCGCGCCGAGCGCGTCGTCGTCGAGGAACCGCAACGCGACCGCGGGCGCGTGGGCCGGCGGTTCGAACGCCTCGGCACGCGCCAGGCCAAACCCCCACACGCCGAACGACGGCACCGCGAGCTGGTACGGGTGCACGACGAACCCGGCGGCGCGCATCGTCTCCATCACGCACCAGAACGAGCGCCGCGCGAACAGCGGCGAGGTCGCCTGCACCGAGACCGCCCCGCCGGGCGCCAGCTTCGACTTGAGCAGCCGGTAGAACCGCTTGGTGTAGAGCTTGCCGAGGGCGAAGTTGTTGGGATCGGGGAAATCCACGATCGCGACGTCCCAGTTCGCGGGCGCGCTCTCGAGCCAGACCATCGCGTCGTCGTTCACCACCGTCACGCGCGGATCGCTGAACGACTGCCGGTTGAGCTGCGCCAGCGGCGGGAACGCCGTCGACAGCGTCGTCATGCCCGGATCGAGATCGACCAGCGTGACCGCCTCGACGCTCGGGTGCTTGAGCAGCTCGCGCAGCGCGAGGCCATCGCCGCCGCCGAGCACCAGCACGCGCTTCGGCGGATGATCGCCCGCGACCATCGCCGGGTGTACGAGCGCCTCGTGGTAGCGGTACTCGTCGCCCGAGGCGAACTGGAGGTTGCCGTTCAGGAACAGGTTGAAGCCCGACGGCCCGCGCGTGACCACGATGCGCTGGTACGCGGTGGTCTTGGCGTAGACCACCGTGTCCGCGTACATGCGGTCCTCGGCCCAGGTCGACATGTGATCGGCCTGGATGAGGCCGCCGACGAGGATCGCGATCACGATCAACGCGCGCACGCGCAGGCCGGTGACCCGCTTGCCGAGGTGCGGCGCGAGCAGCCACGTGCCCCACAGGCCGATCGCGGCGTTGCCGAGCCCGACCACGAGCGAGGTCCGCACCAGCCCGAGCTCGGGCACGAGCAGCATCGGGAACAGGAGCGCGGCGACCAGCGCGCCGGCGTAGTCGAACGTGAGCACGCGCGAGACCAGGTCCTTGAACTCGACCTGACCCTGCAACAGCCGCATGAGCAGCGGCAGCTCGAGCCCGACGAGGATGCCGATCACCGTCACGAAGCCGAGGAGGAGCAGCTGGAAGTGCGCGATCTCGGCGAAGCCCACGAACAGGATCGGCGCCGACACGCCGCCGACCAGCGCGACCGCGAGCTCGACTTCGATGAACCGCCGCGCGAGGTGCTTGTCGACCCGGCGCGACAGCCACGCGCCGACGCCCATCGCCGACAGGTACAGGCCGATCACCAGCGAGAACTGCGTGACCGAGTCGCCGAGCAGGTAGCTGCCCAGCGTGCCGGCGAGGAGCTCGTAGACCAGGCCGCAGGTCGCGACCACGAAGACGTTGATGTAGAGCAGCGGCGCGGGCAGGGGGCGGGCCGCCGGCGCGGGCCCGTCCGGTGGATCGGCGGCGCCGGGCGCGGCGGCGTCGGGCGCAGCGGCGCCCACGTCGGGATCTCCTCCTGACCCCGAGGGATTCGACGAGGACAAGATTCTCAGCCGTGGACGGCAGCGGCGATGATCAGCGAGATGCCGATGATCACCGAGCCGAGGATGATGCCGAGCGACGTGTTCTGATCTTCCTCGATCTCCTTGCGCAGCGAGAACGGGAGGATCTTCTTGAAGATCAGGAACGCGACCGCGAACACCACGATGCCGAGCGCGGAGAACGCCGCCGAGGTGACGAGCGCTTCGCCGAGACCGTCGAGTTTCATCACTTTCCTCCTTCGTAGCCGCTGTGCCAGAACGCGAACGAGCGATAGCCGCCGGGCGAGGTCCGCACCGTCGGCGGCACGACATCCTTGTCGCCGCTGGTGCCGAGCTCGATGCCCGCCATGCCGAGGTAGACGTAGCCGCCGATGAGCCCGGCGGCGATCACGGCGAACAGCTGCGCGGTGAACGAGAACGGCGCGCGCGACACCTTCGGGCGCCCGGGCGGATCGACCGCCGTGGCCTTGGGACCTGTGAGGCTATCGCTCACAGGTCCTCACTCGATCGATCGGCCCCGTCGAGGACGCCGGTCCCGATCTCATCCGGACACTGAGCCGGCGACTTCGTCGCTTCAGGGTCAGTCGTCATCATCGCCTCCGCCGTTCGAGCCCAGGCCGGGCGGTGGGTTGTCGCTGTCGGACCAGCGCTTGCGCTCGTGCGAGAAGCGGATGAGGCCGAGCAGGAGCCCGAGCCCGCCGACGATGGCGACCAGCGTGAACCAGCCGCCGACCCGGAAGACGTCCTGCCTGACCTCGGCCATCACCGTCGGCGGCGAGCTGCCCTGCAGCTCGAGGCGCAGCACGTAGCGGCCGGTCGGCATCGGCTCGAGGTAGACGCGCTCACTGTTCGAGCCTTCGCTCCACGACTCGCCGCCTTCATAGCCGCTGTAGTACTCGACGTCGCGGTCGAAGCTCTGGGTCTCGCCGGTCTCGTCGTTGACGAGGTCGCCGCCGACCGCGATCCACGAGTTCGACGCGTTGCCGTTGAGATCGATCGCGATGTTCTGGCCGTCGACGAGCGCGAACGGCTGCGAGAAGCAGACGATCGGCGGCGCCGCCGCGGGCGCCGCGGGATCCGGCGGCGGCGGGGTGCTCATGCCCGGCGAGCAGTCCATGCTCGCGACCCGCGTGTTCGAGGCCTTGCCGCTCATCACGAGGCCCGCGACGATCGCCGCGCCGATCGCGAGCCCGCCGACCAGCCCGATGCCGCGCAGGATCGGCGGCTGGTTGGGCGCGATCCCCGTCGGTGACGAGACCTGGGCCTTGGGCACGCGCTTGCCGAGCTCGCGCACGCTCACGTACTCCGACAGGCTCCAGTTCACCTCCGTGCGGCTGTCCTCCGACGACAGCATCGCCGGCGGCGCGACGTAGTCGGTGCCGTTCGCGACCTCGCCGATCTCGACCTTCCAGTAGCACTCGCCGCGCACGCGCTGCACGCGCAGCGGGCACTGGATGTAGCGCCGGAAGCTCACGCCGTCGTAGCGAGCCGTGCTGCCGTCGGCCGACACCGCGCCGACATCCACGGGGCGGACGTAGTTCCAGTGGCCGTCGGACTGCACGAGCCAGCGGAAGCCGAGCTCCGGGTGGTAGAGCAGGAACTCCTCGAACGGGTACGCGGTGCCGTCGATCTGCGCGGCGCGCGTGATGTGCCCGATGACGGTCAGCTCGCGATCCTCGAACGCGGCCTTGGCGCCCAGCGGGATCGCGCTCTCGCTGCCCTTGTGCTGGCGCGCGAGCACCTGCAGCGCACCTTGATTGACGTCGCAGAGCGCGCCGCAGTACGGGCAGCCGATGCGCAGGGTCTGATCGGGCACGCGCAGCTCGAGCGAGCCGTCGCACTCCGGGCACGCCAGGCGAATGCCCTGCTTGCCGAGGCTCGGCGGCGCGGTCACCCCGCCGAGGATGTGCAGCTCGAGCAGCGGGACCTGCTCGCCGGCGTAGATCGACGCGTGCCCGCCGCCGAAGCCGTAGTCGATCGTCGCGAACTCGCCGGCCGGCCCCGAGAGATCCGCGTAGTAGTACGTGGTGCCCGGCACCAGCTTGAACGGCAGCTCGCCGGCCGCGCCGGCATACGTGGCCTCGGCGATCTCGGCGACGGTCATGGTCGCGGCCACGCCCGGCACCGGCGCGGTGGCGCCGACCTTCAGCTGGGCCAGCGGCGCGGGCTGCGCGCCCTCGATCGTGAACAGCAGGTAGAACCGGCCCTGGGCCTCGGACAGCCAGCCCCAGCGGCCGTCGTCGAACTTCGCGTACCACTCGTCCCAGGTGCCGCCCATCGGGTGGTGCAGCTGCGCCCGGCCGACCAGCGTGAAGCCGGCGCCGCGATAGGTGCCGCTGGCCAGGAGCGCGAGCGGCGACGCGGTCGGCACCAGATCCGCGAACTGCCCGAGGGTCTCGAGGCCGCGGTCGGCGCGGACCACCGCGGCCTTGCACGAGTCGCAGACCCGCACGAACGAGTCGTCGTAGCGGAACTCGATCGCCGCGCCGCACTTCGGACAGGCGGCGATCACGCGCCGCCTCGCTCGAGCTCGCGCACCGTCACGCGCGCGGCGGCGAGCGCATCACCGACGAGCGCGACCCAGTCGGGCGCGGGCCGCGGCCGGCAGCAGTACAGGTTGAGCGTGGCCACGCCCGACTCGGGGAACGTGTGGCAGGCGAGGTGGGACTCGGCCAGCAGGTACAGCGCGGTCACGCCGCCCGGCCCCGGGAACGTGTGGATCGCCGGCGCGCCGATCACGGTCAGCGCGCACGTCGCGATCACTCGCTCGCCCAGCGCGGCGATCCGGACGGCATCGCGCAGCCGCTCGGGGTCGCACCCGAACGCGTCGACGACCCACTCGGTACCGCCGTGCATCGTGCGAAGGTAAGATCGCGCACCGCACCGAGGCAAGCCAATGGACCTGAACGAGATCGTCGTTTTCGCGCGCGTGGTCGAGACCCGCAGCTTCACCGCCGCGGCGCAACAGCTCGGCCTGCCCAAGTCGACGGTCAGTCGCAAGGTGGCCCAGCTCGAGGAGCGCCTCGGCGTGCGCCTGCTGCAGCGCACGACCCGCAAGCTCAACCTGACCGAGGTCGGCACCGCCTATTACGAGCGGTGCGCGCGCATCGTCTCGGACATCGCGTCGGCGGAGCAGGTCGTCACCGAGATGCAGACCGCGCCGCGCGGCCTGTTGCGGGTCACCGCGCCGGTCGATTTCGGCGCGACCTACCTCGGGCCGCTGGTCGCCGAGTTCGTCGCGCAGTACCCCGACATCGCCGTCGACGTCGACGTCTCGGACCGGATCGTCGATCTGATCGAGGACGCGGTCGATCTCGGCATCCGGTTCGGGCCGCTCAGCGAGTCGTCGCTGGTCGCGCGCAAGCTGGGCGTGGTGCGCATGCGCCTGTGCGCCGCCCGGACCTACCTCGCGCGCCGCGGCACGCCGACGCACCCCTCGGAGCTCGCCGATCACGATCTGGTCGCGTTCGTGCCGACCGCGCGCATGCAGACCTGGCCGCTGCGCGGCCCCGACGGCACGGTCGAGGTCTCGCCGCGCGCCAAGATCGTCTCGAACAGCGTCAAGGTCGTGCACGACGCGGTCATGTCCGGCGCGGGCATCGCGGTGCTGCCCGAGTTCGTGTTCGCCGAGGAGGAGGTCGAGGGAACGATGGTCCCGGTGCTGCCCGACTGGGCGATGCAGGAGGGCGATCTGTTCGCGGTCTACCCGTCGACCCGCAACCTGTCGCCCAAGGTCCGGGCCTTCCTCGAGTTCCTCGTCGCGAAGATGAACCCGGTGCCGTGGGACTGCGCCGCCCGCGCCGCGCGCATGAAGAAGGCGTCGGCGGAATAGCCGCGCGCGGCGGCGGCGTTGGTCGGGTGATGTTCGTGGCCGCGTGGAAGGCCGGCCTCGCCGACCGGCGCGCCGGTCGCGCGCGCTACGCCGATGACCTCGCGCGCTGGCGCCACGCCGCCGCGCGCACGCTGGGCCGGCTCGGCGGCGCCGACGAGCGCGCCTTCCTGGACGAGCAGGCGAAGTCCGCCAGGGACCGGGGCGTCCGCAGGGCGTGCGCGGTAGCGAGCGTCGCGATCGGCAAGCGCCTCGCCGCGCACTGACGCGCCGCGATCCGGGACACATCGCCACATCAAGCGAAAAGAACCGAGCGATGTCGGCATGATGCGGTGATCGCAACGGGGTTGGTTCTGTGCTCGCGCTTGACTTGAAATTGAAAATGAGTTTCAAGTCCTGGGTAGATGTTGTCGCGCACCGCCCGGTTGTCCGTCTCCGCCGCAGTCGTTCTCGCGCTCGGATCGGGGGCTGCGCGCGCCGATGGCCGGGCCTCGCCGGGGCTGTTCCGCTGGCAGCTCGGCGGCTACGGCGAGCTCGGCGGCGCGTTCTATGATTTCGGTGCCGACCAGAGCCGCGATGGCGGCGCGCGCCGCGACCGGCGGGTCGAGCTCGATGCCACGCGGCTCGCCCTCGAGCTCGAGGCGATCGCGCCGCACGATCTGGAGATCGAGGCCGAGCTCGAGATCGAGCACGGCGGCACCGGCGCGGCCCGCGAGATCGAGTACGACGAGTTCGGCGAGTTCGAGACCGAGGTCGAGAAGGGCGGCGAGGTCCAGCTCGAGGAGTTCGCGGTCAAGAAGACCTGGGGCCGGGTCCAGGTCGCCGCCGGCAAGTTCTACGTCGGCATCGGCCTCCTGTCCTCGCAGTACCGGCCCACCGACTATCTCGGCGCCACCCGCGCCGAGGGCGAGACCACGGTCGTCCCCGGGCAGTGGGACGAGATGGGCGTCTCGACCACCGTGCGCTGGCCCAACCTGCGGCTGACCGCGCAGCTGGTCAACGGCCTCGATTCGAGCGGTTTCTCGTCGGCGCGCTGGGTGTCCTCGGGCCACCAGGGCGCGTTCGAGACGATCCGCGCCGCCGATGTCGCCGGCGTCGTGCGCGTCGACGTGATCCCCCGCGAGGACGTCGAGGTCGGCGTCGCCGGCTACTACGGCGGCACGACCCGCACGCGCCCGAAGGCCGACCTCGTTCCGGACTGCGCCAACCCGGATCCGGCCGCGGTCGCGCCGTGCGGCTACGTCAGCGCGCCGCTGGCGATCGTCGAGGCCCACGGCGTCGCCAAGGTCGGCCCGGTGCGCGGCAGCGCGCTCGCGCTGTGGGGCCACCTCGCCAACGCCGACGTCATCTCGACGCGGAACGCGCGGCTCTCGGATCAGCTCGGCGCGCCGCGCACGCCGGTCGCCAGCCAGGCGGTCGCGCTGTTCGGCGAGGTCGGCGTCGACGTCGCGCCGTGGCTCGGCATGTGCCCCGATCACGCGCTGGAGCCGTTCGTGCGGTTCGAGCGCTACGACACGATGTTCCGGGTCGCGCCCGGTCAGTTCGACAACCCCCGGTTCGCGCGCAACATCGCGCGCGGCGGCGTGGCGTACACGTGGCGCAACGCCTTCACGCTCAAGCTCGACGGTGGCGTGCGCTGGTTCGCGTCGCACGCGCTGCGCCACGAGCACTCGATCGAGCTCGGCATCGGGTTCGTGCTGTGACCCGCGCCCTCATCTCCAGGAGTCTTTGCATGCGCTATTCGATCGCCCTCGCTCTCTCGCTCTCCCTCGCCGCGTGCGGCTCCGATGGCGGCACCGTCGCCGACTTCGACGACGCGGCGCTGGTCGCCGACTTCGCCGATCAGGTCGCGGTGCCGACCTACGCGCTCCTCGATCAGCGCGCCGCCGCGCTCGAGGCGGCCGCGGTCGCGCTCGAGGCCGCGCCATCGGCGACCACGCTCGAGGCCGCCAAGGCCGCGTGGGTCGCGACCCGCTCGCCGTGGGAGCAGAACGAGGCGTTCCTGTTCGGGCCGGTGTCGAGCTTCGGCTACGACCCCGCGATGGACTCGTGGCCGGTCAACACCAACGACCTCGAGGCGGTGCTGGCCGCGCCCGACGAGCTGACCGCCGCGTACATCCACAACCTGCCCGACAGCCAGAAGGGCTTCCACACGATCGAGTACCTGCTGTGGGGCGAAGGCCAGGCGCGCGAGGCCGAGGATCTGACGGCGCGCGAGCTGACGTACCTGACCGGGCTGTCGCGCGAGCTGCACGCGACCACGACCGCGCTGGCCGCGAGCTGGACCACCTCGGTCGATGGCCGCACGCCGTACCGCGACGTGTTCGCGACCGCCGGGGAGACCGGCAACACCGCGTATCCGTCGCGCACCGCCGCGGTGCAGGAGCTGCTCGGCGGCATGGCCGCGATCTGCGACGAGGTCGCGAACGGCAAGATCGCCGACCCGTACGACGCCCACGATCCGAACCTGGTCGAGAGCCAGTACAGCTACAACTCGCTCGTCGATTTCCAGGACAACCTGCGCAGCGTCCGGAACGCGTACACCGGCGCGGTCGCGGATGCAGGCACCAGCGGCCGCGGGCTGGCGGCCTGGGTCGCGGAGCGCGATCCGGCACTCGACACGCGCGTGCGCGCCGAGATCCAGACGGCGATCGACGCGCTCGCCGCGATCCCCGCGCCGTTCCGCGACGCGATCAAGGATCCGACGGCGTACGCGAAGATCGAGGCGGCGCAGGCGGCGATCCGCACGCTCCAGCAGACGATCGAGGGCGACCTCACCGCCACGGTGCTGCCGTGAGGCGCGCGGCTGTTGCGCTCTTGATCGTGGCCGCCTGCGGCGACGAGGCCGCGCTCGCGCCCGGCGGCGACACCACGATCGAGGACCGCACGTCGCAGGCGTATCGCCTGCCGGCGCCGAACCTCGATGCGGATGCGCTGGCGCTGCACCTCGACGGTGACGTCGCGTTCGAGGCGACGTTCGTCACCGCGCCGGCGCCGGTCAATGGCGGCCTCGGCCCGGTCTACAACCACACCTCGTGCATCGGCTGCCACGCGCGCGATGGCCGCGGCCTGCCGCAGATCGGCACCGGGCCGACGTCGCAGAGCCTGGTGCGTGTCAGCCTCGCCGAGGGCACCCCGGCGGTGCCGGGCGGCGCGGTGCCGGTGCCGGGCGTGGGCGCGCAGCTCCAGGACCACGCGATCTTCGGCGCGGCGCTCGAGGGCACGCCGACCTTGTCGTGGACCGATGTCGACGGCGCGTACGGCGATGGCGCGGCCTACCAGCTGCGCGCGCCGCAGCTCGCGATCGCGTGGAGCGAGGAGCCCGAGGGCGCGGTGATGACGTCCTTGCGCCAGCCGCCGCCGGTGTTCGGCCTCGGCCTGCTCGAGGCGATCGACGAGCCGACCTTGACCGCCCTCGCCGATCCCGACGATCGCGACGGCGATGGCATCTCGGGTCGCGTCAACTACGTCTGGGACGCGCAGCTCGGTCGCGCGATGCCCGGCCGCTTCGGGCTCAAGGCCAACACGCCGACGCTGCGCCAGCAGGCGGCGGCCGCCTACGTCAACGACATGGGCGTCACCAACCCGATGTTTCCCGAGGACGACGGCGCGATCGAGATCGACGCCGCGCGCCTCGACGCGACCGCGTTCTACACCGCGACCCTCGCGGTGCCGGCGCGCGCGGCCGCGAACGCCGCCGCGAATCGCGGCGAGCAGCTGTTCGATCAGTTCCGCTGCACCGGCTGCCACGTGCCCACCCTCGTCACCGGCGACAGCCCGATCGCCGCGGTCGCGCACCAGACCATCCAGCCGTTCACCGATCTGCTGGTCCACGACATGGGCGATGGCCTCGCGGATGGTCGCCCGGACTTCGGCGCCGATGGCCGCGAGTGGCGGACCTCGCCCTTGTGGGGCATCGGCCTGGCCGAGACCGTGCTCGTCGGGGCGCGCTACCTGCACGACGGTCGCGCGCGCACCCTCGACGAGGCGATCCTCTGGCACGGCGGCGAGGCGGAGGCCGCGCGTGAGAGGTTCCGGCGCGCGTCGTCCAGCGATCGCGCGGCGCTGGTCGCGTTCCTGATGACGCTTTAGGCGCGGCTGCTGCGGTAGCTTCCGCGCCATGGAGTACTTCTCGGTCGCGTACCTGAAGGACATCGGCGAGCGCTACGTCCAGCCACTCGGCATCAACCTGCTGACCGCGCTGGTCGTGTTCTTCGCCGGGCGCTGGCTCGCGCGCCAGCTGATCCGCGGTGCGTCGGCGCTGATGGAGCGCGGCAAGGTCGACATCTCGCTGCGCCGCTTCCTCACCGACGTGATGTACGCGGCGCTGATGGTGGTGATCCTGACGGCCTCGCTCGATCAGATCGGCGTCCGCACCACGGCGGTGGTCGCGATCATCGGCGCCGCCGGCCTCGCGATCGGCCTGGCGCTGCAGGGCTCGCTGGCCAACGTCGCGGCGGGCGTGCTGCTGATCGTGCTGCGCCCGTACAAGGTCGGCGACCTGATCGTGTTCCAGAAGTACGTGGGCCGGGTCGAGGCGATCAAGGTCTTCTATACGATCCTCATCACCTCCGACAATCGCGAGATCACGGTGCCCAACGGCCAGGTCATGGCGGGGGCGATCGAGAACCTCACGGTGCTCGGCACCCGCCGCGTTGACATCCAGGTCGCGGTCGCCAACGGCACCGACCTGCACCAGGTCAAGCAGTGGCTCGAGACCATCGCGCTGTCGGATCGCCGCGTCTTGACCGCACCGGCGCCGCAGATCGAGCTGACCGAGATCGGCCCGGAGTTCGTGAAGCTCTACCTGCGGCCGTGGACCTCGGTGGAGGACTACCCGTTCGTGGCCGCGGATACGCTCGAGCGCGTGCGCCAGGCCCTGGTCGAGAACAAGGTGAAATTCACGGCGTTACTCGATCGCGGGATGTGATCGGCGAGTGACCGGTCGGCCGATCGCCAGGGCGATGTAAGCCGCGGCGCGCGGTCACGGCTCTAGCCTCCCGTGACCCCTTCGCCGGGAGAACGCGCGTGACGCGCGTGGTCGTGCTCGGGCAGGAGGCGGTGCCCGGCCTGCGCGGGCTCGCGTCGCTGACCGCACCAGGGCCGGATGAATCGGTCGCCGCGATCCTCGATATCGCGGTGATCGGCGCGCGCGGCGACGGCAAGACCCAGTTCATCGTCCACGCGATCCGCACGCTGTGCGCGGCCGCGCCGGAGCTCGGGCCAACCGAGCTCGCGCTCAACCGCGATGTCATGGGCCTGGTGATGAACGCGCGCGCGCCGCGCACGATGGCGACGCCGCCCGGCGTGGTCCCGCACTACGTGTTCCGCGTGCCCTTGGCGTCGCTCCTGCGCGCGCGCTCCTGGTCGGCGCAGGTCGGCGGCCGCGGGCTCGCGGGCGCGGGCACCGGCGTGCTCGGTGGCGCGGCGGTGGTGGCCGGCTCGGCGGGGCTTGGCGCGCCGGCGATGATCGCGGGGGCGATCGCGGCGGGCGTGGGCGGCGTGGCGATGGCGCGCGCGATGCTCGCGGCGCGATCCTCCGCGCGGACCGAGGTCGAGATCGTGCTCTGGGACGTCGCGGGCGAGCACGTGTACGCCGATTCGGCGGCGGACTATCACGGCTTCCTCGACGCGCTGGTGCGCGCACGCCGCCACGACGATCGCCGCGGCTACGCGTTCGCGCCGGTCCTGGTGTGCAACCCGCTCGCGCTGGGCGAGCACGTCGACGACAGCCCGTACGCGCGGCTGCGGCGCATCCTGCCGATCTTCGCGGCGCTCGATCCGGCGAGCCCGGCGCTGATCGCGATCAACCGCTGGCGCGCGGTCGAGGCGGTGTGCGCGGGCGGTCGGCGCGACGAGCCGGTGGCGATCACCGCCGGCGCGCGCGACGCGGAGGCGATGGCGTCGACGGTGGTGCGCGGCGTGGTGCACGCGCACTGCGCGGATCCCGAGGACGGGCGCGAGGGCGAGATCGCGGTGCGCTACCTGCGATACGACGCGGGGGCGCGGTGCGAGGCGGAGTTCGGCGAGGGCGGGGCGATCGCGTATCGCTTCGACGATGGGCCCGGAGCGTTCGCGGGCGCGACGCGCGCGGCGTTCCTGCGCTGGCTGGCGGCGCTGGCGGTGCGGCCGGGGACGAGCGCGGGCGCGGCGGCGATCGAGCCGGCGCCGGTGACGAGCCCGGTGAGCGCGCCGAGCGCGGCGCCGATGGTGAGTGCGGCTTCGATGCCGAGCGCGGCGATGAGCGGCGTGAGCGGTGCGGGCGGCATGAGCGGCATGAGCGGCATGAGCGGGGCGATCGGCGCGTCGGCCAGCGCCTCGATGAGCGCCGCGGCTCCCGACGAGGTCTGGAGCCGGCGCGATCCGCTCGGTGAGCGGCCGTGACGCGCGTCGAGCTCCGGCGCGCGTGGCTGCAGAAGCACCCGACGCCGACCCGCGACAACGGCGACTTCCACTGGCACCCGGAGGCGATCGATCGCGAGCTGCGCGCGGCTGCCGCCGATGGCGTGCGCGGCGCGGCGCGCTGGGTCGGGCTGCGCGAGGGTCGCGCCGCGTGGGCCGTGCCGTTCACCGAGCTCGCGCCGAGCGATCGACGCCCGTACGTCGGCGCCATGCTCACGATCGCGAGCGGGGCCGGGCGCGCGTCGCTGCTGGACGCGCTCGACGACGACGAGGGCACGCGATGGGATGCCGCCGCGGCGATGACATGGTCGCGTGCGATCGATCCCGAGCGCTGCCTCGCGGCGCCTGTCGAGGCGCGCGGTTGGCCGCGCGACGCGATCGCCGCGATGGCCGCGGGGCTGTGCGGCGAGGCCGCGCACGTGCCCGAGGCGCCGTGGACCCCGCGCGCGATCGCGTCGCTGGCCAGCTGGCTCGACGAGCCCACCGCGCCGGTCGGGTTCGCGATCGGCGGCGCGCGGTCGGTGCCGACCTCGCCGCGCGATCGCCTGGTCGCGCAGGTGTGGCTGGCGAGCGCGCGCGATCGCGAGGGCGCGCGGCGCGTATGGCGGGTGATCGCGTCACTCGATGGCAAGGACCTCGCGGCGCGGTGCGCGGCGATCGAGCGCGGCGCTGCGGCCTGTCGCGACGCCGGCGCGCTGGCGGCGTGGCTCGCGGCGCGCGGTGCGTCGATCTCTGCCGAGCTCGATCCGCAGGCGCCCTGGCCGTGGCTGGCGCGGCGCTGGGCGGTCGCATCCCCGCTGGCGCGCGAGCGCGCGCGGGGACCGCTGGTCGAGGCGCTCGCGAGCCGCGTGATCGTCGATCAGCTCGACGGTGCCGCGCTGCGCACGTGGCGCGCGCTGCGGATCGAGGCGGTCCTGCCGGCGGCGCTGCGCGAACAGCTCGTGCAGGCGGTACGCGCGCGCGTGCCCGGGATCGTGGAGGCGGCGGGTGGCTGAGCGCGCCCGAGTCCCGGTCGCGGATGACCAGCTCGTCGAGCTGAGCGATCACCTCGCGCGCATGCTCGCGCACACCGACGCGCTCGTCGACGAGTGGGCGCGGTTCGGCGCGCAGGTGCAGGGCCGGCTGAGCGCGCAGCTCGGCGAGCTCGAGCACGCGTTCGGCGAGGGCGCGCGCGGGGCGGCGAGCAAGGTGCGCGCCGAGCTCGCGGGTGCGATCGAGGCCGTCGCGGGCGAGCGGTTCGATCGCGCGCTCGGCGATCGGCTGGCCGCGGTGCGCGCCGAGCTTGAGCGCGTGACCCGCGAGCTGCGAGGCGCGAGCGCCGCGGCGGCGGCGCGC
>JAIOQA010000377.1 GCA_021413675.1 Deltaproteobacteria bacterium
GGGCCGCGGGTGTCGCCCGCGCAACGCCTGCGCCGTGATCACGCGACGCAGGGTAGGCGATCGCCAGTCACGCGTCGCCCGCGCGGGCGCCGTGGGCGCTCGACGGCACGCCGCCGCCGCCACCGCGGATCGGCTCGGCCGACGGCGCGGCGGTGCCGGCGGCCGCCGCGCGGCGCGCGAACTCGGCGTCGAACTCGGCGGGCGTGTAGCGATGGCCGACCGGCGGTGGCGGGTCGATCTGGATGAACGCGTTCTCGCGGATGCGCAGCGCGCGAAGCCGGCACAGCACGGCGTCGGGCAGGCGGTTGCCGACGGTGCGCTCGAGCACCATCGTCGCGGCGGCCAGCGCGCGCGGCGGCACCGGCGAGGCGTTGTCGGCGGGCGCGCGGAACTCGGCGGCGGTGAGCGCGGCGCGGAACAGGCCCCAGGAGTTGCCCGCGACCGCGAGCGCCTCGGGGGTGGCCATGTCGCCGGCGGCGAGCGCGTCCCAGGCCTGGCGCTCGACGGTGAGCTCGTGCAGCGGCGGCACCGGCGGCACGCGGCCGCTCGCGACCTGCTCGGCGGTCGCGCCGTATGCGGCGCGGTGCTCGGGCACCGGCGAGATCCGCACGGCCTCGGCGGCGGCCGCCGCGCCCTCGGCGAACCGGCCCTGACCGGCGAGCGCGCGGGCCAGGACCTCGAGCCCGGCGGCGCGCAGCGTGTCGTCGGCGCCGCTGCCGATCAACTCGCGCGCGATCTGCTCGCCCGCCATCCACTGGCCGCAGCCGACCAGCGCCGCGCCGTAGGCGTGGAGCGTCGCGGCGTCGGCGTGGCCGCCCGCGGCGATCATCTTCTGGTAGGCGGCGGCGACCTGCTCGTCGTCGCGCGCGTACCAGGCCGCGACCGCGAGCATGCGCCAGTCGTCGGCGCCGGCGAACCGCACCGACGCGTAGCGCAGCGCCGCGAGCGCCTGCGCGTGGTGCTGGCCCTCGAGCAACGCGCCGCCGACCGCGCGCGCCGGATCGATGCGATCGAACCCGGCGGCGGCGCGGATCGCGTCGTGGAGCGCGCCGGCGCGGGCGTGGACGATCGCGAGGTTCTTCTTGATGACCGGGTTCTTGGGATCGTAGGCCTCGCACCAGCGCATGCAGCGCGTGGCGCGCGCGAGATCGCCGGACGCGAGCGCGGCCAGGCCCGCGGCCTGCGCGTCGTCGAACGCGAACGGGACGTTGAGCGCCGCCGGCCAGTGGGGCGCGAGCGCCGCCAGCGCCGCCTTGCGGGCCTCGGTGCCGGGCACGACCAGCCCGCGGCAGATCGCGTCGAAGCCCTCGACGTGGCGACCGCGCGCGAACAGCGCCCGGCCGAGATCGACCCACGGCTCGACGCGCGCGCCGGCGTTGGCGATCGCCGCGAACCAGTGGACATCCAGGGCCTCGTCGGCGGGCGCGGTGCGCGCGAGCTGCGACCACGCGGCGGCCGCGGCGCCGGCCTCGAGCGCGCGCTGGCAGCGCTCGAAGATCGCGCTCGCCGGCTCGGCCTGGCTCGGATCGGCGGCGAGATCCCAGGCGAGGCGCAGCTCCCAGCCGATGCGCTCGTCGCCGCGCAGGAGTCCGCGCACGCGCGGCAGGCCGTCGATCAGCGCCGCCAGGTGGCTGCCGTGCTCGTTGTCGAGATCGAGCGCGCGCTCGATGCGCAGCACCCACGGATCGAGCAGCCAGTCGGGCGTCGCGCGGCAGGCCTCGATCACCGCGAGGATCGCCTTCGCCCCGGCGTCGTCGATCTGATAGCGCGCGCGCCGCACCAGGTGCAGCGCCTCGGTCGCGATGTGGCGGTACGCGCCGGCGACCGGCGTGGCCTCGCCCGACGCGAGCGCGAGGTAGTGGCCGACCGCGATGCCGAGCGCGTAGAGCGCGCCGGCGGCGTGGGCGTCGCGATCCTTGTTGGGCGGCACCAGCACGGTCCACCACTCCTGCGCGAGCACGTCGGCGGCGGCCAGCGGATCGTCGCCGGCGGCGAGCGCGGGGAGCGCGAGCCGCGTGGCGATCGCGTCGGCGCTCGCGCCGAGCGCGGGCAAGGCCGCGGCCAGCGCCGCCAGCACCGCCGGATCGAGCGTCCACGCCGGGCGCGCACCCAGGCAGCGCTCGAGCAGCGCCGGATCGAGGCCGGGCACGTGGTCGGCGAGATCGCGGGCCGCGAGCCGGGCCAGGCGACGCGCGCCCTTGTCGTAGAGCCGGGCCAGCGCGCCGCTCCACTCGTCCGGTTTTCGGACAACCGCCAGGCGCAGCGTGCGGTTGATCTCGGCCTCGAGCCGGCTCTGGCTGCGGCGCAAGGTCGCGATCAGCAGATCCTCGAGGGCGCGATCGAGATCGCCGAGCTGGACGTGCAGCCGCGCGCCGCGCAGGCGGGCCTTGCCGTCGACGACCGCGCCCGAGCCCAGGAAGTGATCGTAGGCGATGAGGCCCAGATCCTCGCGGCCGACCGCGGACAGCGCGTCGAGCATCATCGCGGCGTCGTCGGCGTCGTCGATCTTGCCGCGCGCGAACCCGGCCAGCACCCGGCCCGGATCGCCGCGGTGGTGGCCCTCCCACGCGTAGCTCTGCGCGAGCGTGGTCGGGTCCTGCTGCCACTGCTGCAGCCGCTTGCGGGCCCAGCCGAAGGTCTCGGCCCCGCCGTCGCCCTCGCCGAGCTCGCCGACCGCGCGCGCCGCGATCGCGACCGCCTCGTCGAGCCGGCCGACGTCGAAGTGGACCAGCGCGAGCAGCAGCTCGGCGTGGTGCATCGCGGCCTTGTCGTACGGCGGGATCTGGCCCGCGGCCCAGCGATCGAGGACGTCCTTGCAGCGATACGCGGCCTCGGCGAAGGCCTGCCCCGGCCGCGACACCTGGCGCAGGCGGCGCACGCAATCGAGGTGCGCGTTGTTGAAGCTCGGCGACGCGATCGTCGCGCGATCGGCCCAGCGGTAGGCCTCCTCGCGCCGCTGCAGCTCGGCGAGCTGGACCGCGTAGTTGTGGCAGGCGTAGGGGTTCGAGGGCAGCAGGCTCGACGCGATGCCCTGGTGCCGCAGGCCCATGCCCTCCTCGGGGCGGTCGCGCGCGAACTCGTCGCCCCACACCGACAGGTGCGGCTTGCCGTACATCGGCGCGGCCTCGGTGAGCGCGAGGATCGCGCGGCGATCGCCGGCGTTCTGGCGCAGCCGCGTGAGGTACTGGTTGCGGCGCGCGACCAGGTGGTCGGGCGCGATCGCGAGGATGCGATCGTCGAGGCTGGCGGTCTCCGCCGGCGTCAGGGTCGCGAGATCCGCGAGCGCGCGCAGGTACGGCACCGCGAGCCGCGGCGGCGGGACCAGCGTGTCCGACGGCAGCGGCGCCGCGCCGCCGCGCTGCTCGACCAGCGCGCGATCGAGCTGCGCGACCGCGACGTGGAGGTCGGTCAGCGCGAACGAGGCCAGGGGCCCGACCGGCGCCATCCGCCGCGACTCGAGCCACTGCCCCAGCACCGCGCCGATCGACGCACCCAGATCGACCGCGGCCGGGGCGACCCACTCCTCGATCGGCCCGGTGGGGCGCCTCGACCGCAGCCGGACCGCCTGCAGGCGCTGGGGCTCGAGCCCGATGTCGAGCCAGAGCACCTCGTGGCGGCGGGCGACCCGGAAGTACCAGTCGATCGTGTCCTCGATCTCCGGGTGGCGGGCGTCGAGCAGGCGATCCTCGAGGTCCGACAGCCGTTCGTCGTCGAAATCCGCAACCGTCACCGTGGGGTGGCGCAGCAGATGATCGAAGACCGCCGCGGCGATCACCTTCGCGTAGAGCAGCGCCAGATGCGCGGCCGCAGCGGGCACGTGCATCGCGGGCGCCAAGAAGCTGACCCGATGCGGGTAGGGCTGGGGCGGCATCGGTCCTCGGGCGCACTCCACAATACCCAACCCCACCCGGGCACGGGAATGGCCGGTGGCGGGAAGCGCCGCCTACCTCCTGTCCAATCTTGACTGGATCCGCTCGGGCCAGATCATGTGGTAGCCTGCCGGGGCCGAGGTTGGATGATCCAGCGCGGCGCCCCAACCCGTCACACTGATATCAGCACGACGAGATCGAGGAGACGTCGAGTTCCATGGGTACCAAGCTCTATGTGGGCAACCTCAATTACAACACGGGCGAGGAAGCGCTGCGGATCGCGTTCTCGGCAAACGGCCGCGAGGTGACCAGCGTCTCGATCATCATGGATCGAGAAACCGGTCGCTCGCGTGGCTTCGCCTTCGTCGAGATGGCAACACCCGAGGGCGCGCAAGCGGCGCTCGCGGAGCTCGACGGCACCGAGCTCGAAGGCCGCATGCTGCGCATCAACGAGGCACGAGAGCGTGACCCACGAGGACCGCGCACGTTCGGCGGACCCGGCAGTGGACCGCCGGGAGGACCGCGTCCGGGCGGCTACGGTGGCGGCGGCGGCGGTGGCTATGCCGGCGGCGCACCTGGCGGCGGATACGCCGGCGGCGGCGGTGGCGGAGGTCCCGGCTTCGGCGGCCCCCGTCCCGGTGGCTTCGGCGGCGCGCCCGGTGGCGGTGGTGGCTTCGGCGGCCCCCGTCCCGGTGGCTTCGGCGGCGCACCCGGTGGCGGCTTCGGTCCGCCGGCGGCTCCGCGCAGCGGTTTCGGCCCGCCCGCGGCCCCGCGCAGCGACGGCGGCGGTCCTGGCGGTCCGCGCAAGAAGACCGCGAAGGACTGGGAGAAGAAGCGCGAGGACGAGGGCGGTGGCGACAAGGGCAAGCGCGGTGGCGCGCGTCGCACCCGCGAGGACGACGAAGGCGACTTCTAGGACTCGCGCCGGCGGATCACCGTCGGCGCCGCGGATCGCGCAAGAGCGATCCCGCTGATCGAGGCGCCGCTCATCGGCGCGCGCCTCGGGTCATCGTTGTAGTGTCGGCGGATGGACGCGACGGCGCTGCCGACCTGGCTCGACGCGATGTTCCCGCCCGGGCACACCCGTCGCCTCGTCGACGTCGGTGGGGCGCGCATGCACTTCTGGGAGTGGGGCTCGGGCCTGCCCGTGGTCCTGGTCCACGGCAACCCGAGCTGGTCGTTCCTGTGGCGGAAGGTGGTGGCGCAGGTCCTCTCGCAGGGCCAGCGCATCCGCGTGATCGTCCCCGATCTGATCGGCCTCGGCCTGTCCGACAAGCCGCGCGATCCGGCGGCGCACACGCTCGCCGCGCACGCGCGCTGGCTGGGCGCGCTCCTCGATCAGGTCGCGCCGACCGAGCTGGTGCTCGGCGTCCAGGACTGGGGCGGGCCGATCGGCCTGGGCGCCCTCGCCGAGCGGCCCGAGCGGCTCGACCGCCTGCGCGGCCTGGTCGTGCTCAACACCGTGCTCGGCCCGCCGCGCGAGGGCAGCACCCCGACCGCGTTCCACCGGTTCGCGCGCCTGCCGCTGCTCGCCCAGGCCGCGTTCCGCCTGGGATTCCCCCAGAACCTGATGGCGCTGTCGCAGGGCAACAAGCTCAGCATCGTCGGCAAGGTCGCGCGCGCGTATCGCTGGCCGCTGCGCCACGTCAGCGATCGCGTCGCGCCGCTGGCGCTCGCGCGCATGGTCCCGGACACGCTCGATCATCCCAGCGTCGCCGGGCTGCGCGCGGCCGCGCGCGTCGCCGAGGAGTTCCGCGGCCCGAGCGCGATCGTCTGGGGCGAGCGCGATCCGATCCTCGGGCGCGCGCTGGCCCGGACCCAGGCGCTCTTGCCGCGCGCGACGGTGACGCGGACCAGCGCCGGGCACTTCCTGCAGGAGGAGGTGCCCGAGGTGATCGCCGCGGCGATCTGCGACGTGATCGCGCGCGCGACCGCGAACTAGCGGGAAGTTGCGGCGCCGCGATGCCCAAGTCTGGTACAGGGTCGCCATGACCACGGACCGCCGATGACCGCCGAGACGCACCGCCTCACCGTCGGCCCCGACGACGCCGGCCTGCGGCTCGATCAGCTGCTCGGCAAGCGCATCCCCGGCCTGTCGCGCCGGCGCGCGCGCGTGCTGATCGATCTCGGCGGCGTCTTCGTCGACGGCGCGCGCGTGAAGGTCGCGTCGCGGCCGCTGCGCCCGGGGCAGAAGGTCGAGGCTCACCTCGGCGGCGCGCTCGATCGCGCCAGCGGCCTGGGCAAGGAGGCCCGCGATCGCGACGCCGCCGCCCTGCCCGACCACCGCATCGTCTTCGAGGACGACGACGTGATCGTCGTCGACAAGCCCGCGGGCCTGGTGACCGCGCCGACGCCCGAGTCGGATCGCGGCAACCTGCTCGACCTGCTGCAGCGGCGGCCGGGCGGGGGCACGGTGTACCTGATCCACCGCATCGATCGGCCGACCAGCGGGCTCCTGGTCTTCGGCAAGACCGATCTCGCCAACCGCGTGCTGGGCGAGCGCTTCGCCGCGCACGACATCGAGCGCGAGTACCGCGCGGTCGTCGCCGGCGTGATCGCGGACGAGACCCAGACGATCGACCGCCCGATCGACAAGAAGCGCGCGGTCACCCACGTCACCGTGGTGGAGCGGTTCGCGGACGCCACGCTCATCGCCGCGCGCCTCGAGACCGGGCGCACCCACCAGATCCGCATCCACCTGGCGGGGCTCGGCCATCCGCTGCTCGGCGACGACCGCCACGGCGGCGAGGTCGCGCGCATGTTCGCCAGCCCGCCGACCCGGCTCGCGCTCCACGCCGCGGTCCTCGGCTTCGCGCACCCGGCGACCGGCGCGCCGCTGCGGTTCGAGAGCGCGCTGCCCGAGCCGCTCGCGAGCTGGATCGCCAGCCTGCGCGGCGCTACGGTGGAGCCCGCATGATCGATCGCTACTGCTTCGTGAAGCTGATGGACCAGCACGTCGCGAACCGCGCCGCGCTCGCCGATGACCTGCGAGCCCGGCTGACGGAGACCGGCGCGATCGCTGTCACCGTCGGGGTGCCCGCGGACGACAGCGCCGCGCGCTGGGACCTGTCGCTGGTGATCCGCGCCGCGGACCTCGCCGCGTGGACCGCGCTCGCCGATGGCCCCGCGGTGCGCGAGGTGTTCACGCGCTGGCTGCCGGATCACGCGGTCGTGATCAAGGCGTGGACGTTCGCGGTCTAGGCGAACGAAGTGAGCCGGTTCAGGGTCCGGACGAGATCGGGCTGCGCGTCCTCGCGCGGGCCGCTCGATCGGACAAGAGCCTGGGAGCGACAGCTTCCCAGGCGCTGATCTCGGATCAGGCCGCCGGATAGCGCCGGCGCAGCGCCGCGACCGCGGGCGCGGGCTCGGCAAGGCCGAAGCAGTCGACGAGCAGCGCGCCGATCTCGGCATCGCTGCCGGTCGTGACCGCGGTGCGCAGGCCCATCGCCTTGCCCATGAACGCCGGCCCGCCGCCCGCCATCTGCGCGCGGAAGTGCGCGGTCGCGGCCAGCGCGTCGGGCGGCGCGAGGCCGAGCAGCTGCTCGAGCACCTGCGCCGCAGCGGCGTCGTCGCCCTTCATCGTCGCGCCCGCGAAGTCCCGGAAGGTCACGTCGGCCATGGCGCGCATCCTACCGGTCAGAGCGCGAGCGAGTCGAGGAGCCAGGTCGGCGCCGGGCCGGTGCGCTCCGGGGTCCAGCGCGACACGCCCGCCACCAGCGCCGCGTCGAGGCCAGCGGCGCGCGCGCCGGCGATGTCGGTCTCGAGCTGGTCGCCGATCATCAGGAGGCGCCTCGTGCCGAGGCGCTCGGCGGCGAGCGCGAACGGCAGCGGCTGCGGCTTGCCCAGGTGCGCGAAGCGCGGCGCGTCGGCGTGGCGGCGCAGCAAGGCGGTCTCGATGAGCAGCGCCATCGCGCCGGCGGTGAAGCCGAACTCGCCCGGCCCCTTGGGGTAGACGAGGTCGGGGTTGGGCAGCACCAGCGCGATCGGCCGGCCCGCGTCCATCGCGCGGATCGCCGCCGACAGCGCGGCCTCGATGCCGGCGAGGAACGGGGAGCCGGCGTCGTCGCAGACCGCGATCGCGTCGATCGGATCACGGTGCGCGAGGTCGACCACCTCGATGTCGGCGGCGGCGACGTAGGCGCGCGAGTCATCGGTGCCGAGCACGAGGCAGCGATGGTCCGCGCCGAGCCCGAGGCCGCGCAGGTGCGGCGCGATGAGCTGACCCGAGGTCACGATCTGGGCCGGCGCGATCGCCATGCCCATGCCCGCGAACCGCGCCGCCAGCGTCGCCGGCGAGCGCGACGCATCGTTGGTCACGATCGCGAACCGCTGCCCGCGTGCGTTCAGCGCCGCGATAAGCTCTCGCGCGTGGGGCAACGCGCCGCGGGCGTCGTTGAGCACGCCGTACGCGTCGAGCAGCACGCCGTCGTAGCGATCGAGCAGCGCGCCGAGGCGCGCGGGTTGCGGCGGGGTCACCGCGGGGTTCTCGCCCGGGCGGCCCCGCGACGCAAGCGCGGCGATCGCCCCTCTCGATGATCAGCCGCGGGTGCTATACGACAGGCGTGCGCCCGTACCTCGACCTGGTCAAGCACGTGATCGAAACCGGTGACCGCCGGGGCGATCGCACCGGCACCGGCACGCTGTCCGTGTTCAGCGCGCAGACCCGCTACGACCTGCGCGACGGCTTCCCGCTGGTGACGACCAAGAAGGTGCTGTTCCCCGCGGTCGTGCGCGAGTTGATCTGGTTCCTGCGCGGGTCGACCAACATCAAGGACGACCTCACCCAGCACACGCCGATCTGGGATGCGTGGGCCGACGCCGACGGCGAGCTCGGCCCGATCTACGGCTCGCAGTGGCGCAACTGGGGCGGCCTCGGCATCGATCAGATCACCGACGCGATCGAGCTGGTGAAGAAGGATCCGACCAGCCGCCGCAACATCGTCAGCGCGTGGAACGTGGCCGACATCCCCAGGATGAAGCTGCCGCCGTGCCACGCCTTCTTCCAGCTGTACGCGTCGGGCGAGTGGCTCGATCTGCAGCTCTACCAGCGATCCGCGGATCTCGCGCTCGGCGTGCCGTTCAACATCGCGAGCTACGCGCTGTTGCTCGCGATGATCGCGCAGGAGACCGGCAAGAAGCCGCGCTACTTCATCCACACCCTCGGCGACGCGCACGTGTACCTCAACCACGTCGAGGGCCTGATGGTGCAGCTCGCGCGCGAGCCGAAGCCGCTGCCGAAGCTCGTGCTCGCCGACAAGCCGGTGCTGCAGATGACCTTCGAGGACATCGCGCTCGAGGGCTACCAGCACCACCCGTTCATCAAGTTCGCCGTCGCGGTCTGAGCATCAGGTGGCGGCGCGCCGCCAGTGCTCGATCACGTAGGCGACGCCGTTCTCGGTGTGCGCCTCGGGGGGAAAGTCCGGATCGATCGCGAACGTCGGCTCGATCGCCGGGATGTGCGTGTCGCAACCAAAGTCGCCATCGATGCGCGTGTAGTAGATCCCGGCGCAGCGCGGGTGCGCGAAGCCGATCGCGTAGAGCGCGCCGCCGCCGACGAGGAACGTGCGATCGATCCCCGACGCCTGACCCGCGATCACCAGCGCGTCATCGAGCGAGGTCGCCGCCAGCACGCCATCCGGCAAGATCTGCGCGCTGCGGCTCACCACGATGTTCAACCGCCGCGGCAGCGCGCGCTGCTTGACCGAGTCCCAGGTCCGCCGGCCCATGATGACGGCGTTGCGCAGGCCCTCGGCCGCGGTCGACGTGATCCGCTTGAAGTGCTGGAGATCCGACGGCAGCTTGGGCCACGGCAGATCGTTGTCCTTGCCGATGCCGCGGGTCCGATCCGCGGCGACGACGCACTCGAAGTCAGGCACGGCGTCAATCATCGAGGAGAACCTAGCAGACTTGATCGCTCCGGCGCGGCCCGCGCCGTTCAGGTTCTCGCACGGCGCCAGTACTCGATCGAATAGTCGAAGCCTGCCTCGGAGTGATGCAGTGGCGAGATCGTGAGATCACGCTCGAAGCGCTGCGATGGATCGGGGATGAAGGCGTCGCACTCGAACGGGAAGTCGACGCGAGTGTAGTGAAGGCCCACGCAGCGCAGGTGCTCGAAGGCCTCTGCGTACAGTTGCCTCCCGCCAACCACGAAAACCTTGTCGATGGGCTCCGAGCCGCCAGCGAGCAGCAACGCTTGATCGAGAGACGCCGCGCCACGCACGCCCGCGGGCAGCGCCGCGGCGTCCCGGCCAATTACGATGTTGAATCGATCGGCCAACGGGTTCCCATGCATCGCATCCCAGGTCCGCCGGCCCATGATGATTGCGTTGCGCTTTCCCGCCGCTGCACGAAGCGTGACGTTCTCGAAGTGCTGCCGATCCGCAGAAAGGTGGGGCCACGGCCGTTCGCCTTCGTAGCCGATCCCGTGCGCACGCTCCGCAGCGACGACGCACTCGAACTGCGGAATCGCCCGTTCAAGTGCTGCCGCGAAGGTCGCGAAGCTGCTGGGGCAGCGGCGCTTCACCTCCTCAAGATCGAGCTGCTCGGCGACCGCCGTTGCCGTTTCACGACCATGGCCGCGGCGGATATCGGCACATGCGCGCTTCCAGACTCGCTTCGGATGCAGCGAACCTTCGGAATAGCGGTCGCCCCAGAGGGACTCGGGCTTGTCCACTCGCTGCGAATGGCGTGCGCCAAGCGCCCGCTCAAATGCACCCGGATCGGCGAGGAGCCATGACTCCGTCGTCTCGATCGGCACGCCGATCACGAAGGGTACGAACGAGTTCGCGAACCCTGCCTCGATCTTCTCTCGCCGCGAATCGCCAAGGCTATCAGCATCCCGCAAGAACACGACCGCGTCGCATCTCTGTCTTCGCGCTTCCTTTGCCGCGGCTCGCGCCTTCGCAGTCTCGTCGTCGACGTTGCCGAACGCCCGGCCAGACGGTTCCTTCCCCAGTCCGCTATGCCGAAATGACTTAAGCACCAGCGCACGGCGATCGTCGCCGAGGAGGCGTCTGATGAGCACCTGTCCGACACCGTCCCGGGCACGTTCCGTGGGAATCGCCTGATTCTCATCAGGCCCGAATTCGGTCGTCCCCTCTCCCACGACCAAGATCCTCACGGCGCGCTCGGAACCTCAGATGACTTCGAATCGACAACTAGTTCGCGCTCGCCGACGTTGTACCAGAGCTCGCCGAGATCGAAGTCTTCGGAGCGCTCTTTGAACCACGCCGTCTCGAGCATCGGTGTGACCCGTACGCCGTGCTTTTCGTCGCGCGTGACGACTAGCGCTTCAGCCGCTTCGACGAAGTTCAGGAGCAACGGGCTATGCGTGGTTGCGACCACCTGCCCACCCGGCAGAAGCGCGGTTGCGCGGAGCACCTTGACGACCTCACCCATCGCACGAGGATGAATCCCGTTTTCCGGCTCCTCGACGAAGAAGCGTCGCATGTTCGTGTGCCGCAACGCTAGGAATGCGAGCGCGAGCAGCACTCCGTTGGATACGCGCTTCGCGGGCAGCTCATGATCTCCGGCAATTCCAAAAACGATCTCTGTCCCTGAGCCCGAGCGCCGGGTTCCAAGCGACTCCACGAACGGCGCGAACGCGTGCAGTTGTCGCTCGATCTCGTCTCGAGGGGCACGCTTCGTGCTGCGCAAGACCTGATCGACGATCGACGCGAGGCCTTTTCCGTCCTCGTCGATCTGGGTCGCATCAGTCTCGCCCTTCCATGGCAACGCGAGCGTCGACGGTAGCGGCGCAAAGCTGGCTCCGGCGAGAGCTGCGCAAACCTGCTGCCGATCGTCGATGCGGCCATCGTCGAGCAACTGCGGCAGGAGCGGGATCGCACGAATCCGCAGTTGCGCAGCGTCTTGCGTGTTGTGCATCAGCTTGATCACCTGAGCATTCCTCGGGATCAGCTCTTGGTCATCGACCATGAGGGACTCGCCGAATATCTCTAGAGATAACCGACTCACACCCAGCTCAACGTCGTACACAAACTTGAACGGATTAGCTCCCGGTCTCGCACATTGACCGCTCGCGACGAGCCGGAGACTCGATGACGGCGACCGGCGGTTGACCAGGCTCGGGAAGTCCAGATCATTCGGAAACGGGCTGTCGTTCTGAGAAGTACCGATCGGTTTCGCCCCCCCTATGTACGACAGCAATTTGAGTGCGCGAAGGATGGTCGACTTGCCGGAGTCGTTCGGCCCGACCAGTACCGTGAATCGCCCCAGCGGCACCTCGACCCGCTCGATCGGGCCGAGGTTCTCGATGACGAGCTTCGTGATCACGCTGCCACGCTAGCGCGGACCGACCAGTAGGCGCAAATACGCACCGAGGTTGCGACGCTGGCCCGTCCATTCCGTGCGTCTCGATCGTTCGCACCTGGAAGGGCCCGTTCCGGAAGTTTGTTTCACGTTTCGCGAACGCGCGCGGGGGACCGATCGCCCTTTGCCGATCTTCGACGGCAACGCGGAGGGCTCGAACGGCGTTCCATCGAGTAGCCGTCCTGCTGCAGCCGATGCGAGCTGCCTCACGGAGCTTTCGCGATGACCCGGTCCCTGACCCGATCCGCCCTGGCCCGCACTCGATCCACGGGTAAGATGCGGACGCTCATGTCGCTCGATCCTGCCTCACGCGACCGCGGCCGCGCCGCCGAGCGCGTCGGCAGCTACGCGCTCGTGCGCCGCGTCGGCTCCGGCGGTATGGGTGAGGTCTGGCTCGGCCAGCACGTCGTCTCGGGCACGCTCGGCGCGGTGAAGCGGGTGTCGCCGGTGATCGCCGGTCCGGTGCAGGAGTTCTTCCGGCGCGAGGGCCGGGCGATCGCGCGGCTCGCGCACCCGCACATCGTGCCGGTGGTCGAGCTCGGCGACGACTTCCTCGTCACCAGCTTCATCGACGGCTCGAACCTCGCGCGCCGGCTGCAGACGCCGATCGATCCCGCGACCGCGGTCCGCATCATCCGGCAGATCGCCTCGGCGCTGGCGCACGCGCACGAGCGCGGCGTCGTGCACCGCGACGTCAAGCCGTCGAACATCCTGCTCGACCAGCGCGGCAACGCGTACCTCGCGGACTTCGGCGTCGCGACCTTCGTCGACGAGGAGACCCGGCAGCGGGTCGCGGGCACGCCGCGCTTCATGGCGCCCGAGCAGCGCCGCGCCGAGAAGGTCGGCCCGGCCGCCGATCAGTACGCGCTCGGCCGCACGCTGCTCGAGATGCTGGTCGGCGCCGCGGTGCCGATCGATCCCAAGCTCGCGCTCGCCGAGCTGCCGCCGCACCTGCCGCCCGAGCTGCACGACGCGATCGCGCGCGCGACCGCGCTGGCGCCCGAGGATCGCTTCCCGGCGATGAGCGGGTTCGCGGACGCGGTCGGCGCCTGTGATCTGCGCGATCACGGCCCGCCGGTGCGGCTCGCGCCCGAGGCCCGCCACCCCGCACCGTTCGCGTGGCTCGCGGGCGCGCTGCGGGTGACGCCGATCGCCGCGGATCTCGATCGCGCCGACTTCCGGCTGCGCGACCTGGTCGAGCGCGATCTGCTCGACGCCGCGCCGGTCGAGGCGTTCCTGCGCGAGCGCGGCCTCGCCGACCTCGGCTTCACGGTCTGGGCGGCGACCCAGCGGCTCGGCCCGCTCGACGATCCGCGCCTGCTCGGGCGCGCCGCCGAGCTCGCGATCCTGATGCACGGCTGGGGCGGGACCCGCGAGGTCTGGCGGCTGGTCGCGCCGGCCCTGTGCCGCGACAACGCCCAGGCGGTGGTGCTGACCGCCGACCTGCACGGCTTTGGCGAGACCCCGTTCGCGGGCGTGCCGACCAAGGCGCAGGTCGAGCTCGGCGCGATGGCGCGGGCGATCGGCGGCCTCACCCGCGTGCTCGGCATCGAGGAGATCCCGACCGCACTGGTCGGCCACTCGATGGCCGGCACCAGCCTGCTCACGCTCGCGGACGCCGACATCGCGCCGGGCCACGGTCGGCCGCATCGGCCCGGTGCGCCGCGCGGTGCTGCGCCGCATGGCCTCGAGCGATCCGAACCTCGCGATGCTGACCGCCGAGGCCCGCGACGAGTTCCTGGGCGAGATGCTGCGCGTACCCGGTGGGGTCATGGCGCGGGTGCTGAGCGCGTTCGCCGACGCGCCGCCCAAGCTCGGCAAGCAGCGCCGGCTCGCGATCTTCGTCTGCCTCGACGACGACTGGGTCGATCAGGTGATCCTCGACCGGGCGGCCAACGAGCTCGGCATCGAGCCGGCGCAGATCCACCGCGCCGCCAACGGCGGTCACAACCCGCACCTCGAGCTCGCCGAGCACCCGGAGTGGACCGCGCACAACGTCGATCAGATCGTGCGCCTGGTCGACTCGATGCTGATCACCGCGCGCGAGCACACCGTGGTCTCGATGTCCGAGGACGCGGGCTCGGCCGAGACCACCGTCGACGAGCAGACGTACACGCGCCGATGATCGCCTCGCTCTGGCCGATCCTCGACGAGCTCGACGTCGCGCGCGCGATCGTCGTGCGCGACCGCGCCGCCGGCCTCGAGGCGGTGATCGTGATCGACGACGTCACCCTCGGCCCCGCGGCCGGCGGCGTG
>JAIOQA010000378.1 GCA_021413675.1 Deltaproteobacteria bacterium
GAGTCGGGCGTGCTGCCGTCGCCGGCGAGCGCGCCGCCGTTCGCCGCGAGCGCCCCGGCCAGCGCCCCCGCGCCGGTGCTGGTCACGCGGCCCGGCGACGAGGTCGTCGCGATGTCGCCGCTGCGCAAGCGCATCGCCGAGCGCCTGGTGCAGGCGCAGCACGAGACCGCCTCGCTGACCACGTTCAACGAGATCGACATGACCGCGGTCATGGAGCTGCGCGCCCGCTACAAGGACACCTTCGAGAAGGCGCACGGCGTGAAGCTCGGCTTCATGTCGCTGTTCGTGAAGGCGTGCGTCGCCGCCGCCAAGCTGTGGCCCGGCGTCAACGCCGAGATCAGCGGCAACAACATCGTCTACAAGAAGCACTACGACTTCGGCATCGCGGTCTCGACGCCGAAGGGCCTGGTGGTGCCGGTGCTGCGCGACTGCGATCAGCTCAGCCTCGCGGGCATCGAGAAGGGCATCGGGGTGCTCGCCGAGAAGGCGCGCACCAGCAAGCTCTCGATCGACGACCTGACCGGCGGCACGTTCAGCATCACCAACGGCGGCATCTACGGCTCGATGATGTCGACGCCGCTGCTCAACTACCCGCAGACCGGCATCCTCGGCATGCACAACATCGTCAAGCGCGCGATCGTCGTGGGCGACGAGGTCAAGGTGCGCCCGGTGATGTACGTCGCGCTCAGCTACGACCACCGCGTCGTCGACGGCCGCGAGGCGGTGTCGTTCCTCGTCGCGGTCAAGGATCGTCTCGAGGCGCCCGAGCGCATGTTGCTCGAGGTGTGAGCGCGCCCGAGGCAGGGCGGGGCGCGTGGAGCGGGGCGCTGGGCGGCATCGCCGCGCTGGTGCTGGCCGCGTGCACGCGCGCCGCCGAGCCCGCGCCGCCGCTGCACAACAGCGCGCCGCCGCCGGGCGCCGCGATCGACGCGCCGCTGCCCGACGCCGCCGACTCGGCGTGCGTCCGCGACTGCGTCCAGGCGCGCCAGATGGAGGCGACCTCGATCGCCAACATCCGCGCGAGCTGCGCGCGCGAATGCGCCGGCCGCCAGTAGCGCCTCGTCCCGAGCCGCGCCGCTGACGATCCGCCGGTACGGGGCCTCCCGAGCCGCGTCGTGAAGGATGCGCTTGCCTTTATATAACGTGCGCGCTATATAACAACGCATGCACGAGAGCCCGCGGCTCGACGCGACGCTGGCGGCGCTGGTCGACCCGACCCGCCGCGCGATCCTCGCGCGCCTCGCGAAAGGCGAGGCGACGATCAACGAGCTGGCGGCCCCGTTTCCGATCTCGCAGCCGGCGATCTCGCGCCACATCCGCGTGCTGGAGGAGGCCGGCCTCATTCAGCGCCGCGTCGATGGGACGCGGCGGCCGTGCCGGCTCACCCCCGGCGCGCTCGACGAGCTCGACAGTTTTCTCGAGATGCTGCGCAAAGGCATGGAGCGCAGCTACGAGCGCCTGGATCAACTCCTGGCGCGCATGCCCCCCGGACGAAAGGACAAGCCATGAGCAAGCTCACCCTGCAGCGCGAAGGCGACACCGGCGTCGTCATCACCCGGCGGTTCGCCGCGACTCCGGCGGACGTGTTCCGCGCCCACACCGAGCCCGCGCTGCTACAGCAGTGGTGCCTCGGTCCCGACGGCTGGACGATGCCGGTCTGCATCTGTGACGCGCGTCCCGGCGGCACGATGCGCTACGAGTGGCGCAACGAAGCGGGCGCGGGGTTTCACCTCACCGGCGAGTTCGTCGAGGTCCTTGCGCCGCACCGGATCGTCCACGTCGAGCGGATGCACCTGCCGGATCCGACGCCGGACAACCGGGTCGAGACGACGTTCACCGCCGATGGCAACGGCACGCTCATGGTCATGCGCATGGCCCTGCCGGACCAGGCGACGCGCGAGGCCATGCTGGCGACCGGCATGGCGGACGGCATGGAAGTCGGCTACGCCCGCCTCGACCGGCGCTGGAGCAAGTAGGCGGCATGGCGAAGGCCAGGGCCGCGCCTCCGACGGACATCGACGCGTTCGTGCGCGCGCTCGGCCACGCGCGCGAGCGCGAGATCTTCGCGATCCGCGCGATCATCCTCGCGGTCGACCCGCGCATCGGCGAGGCGATCAAGTGGAACGCGCCGAGCTTCCACCTCGCCGATCACTTCGCGACCTTCCACCTGCGATCGCCGTCGAGCGTGCAGCTCATCCTGCACCTGGGGGCGAAGCCGCGCCCGGGCGCCGCGGTGCGGTCGATCGACGAACCCGCCGCGGGACTGGAGTGGAAGGGGCCCGATCGCGCGGTGCTCACGTTCGTCGATCTCGCCGACGTCCGTGCGCGCGCGGCGGCGCTCACGCGCGTGGTGCGCGCGTGGATCGGGCACCTCGAGGCGTGACCGCGCGCCCCGCGTGCGCCGATCAGCGCGCGCGCACGACGATCGCCGCGCCGCCGCCCGGATCCGCCGGGGCCGCGAAGCGCGTATCGCCGAGCGATGCGGCGGCGGTGAAGCCGAGGGCCGCGACCCAGCCGCCGAGGCCAGCGGCGAGGGCAGGGACGTCCTCGCGGCCGTCGCCCGAGACCGCGAGGGCCTGGCTGACGTGCGCGGTCGTGTCGACGACGGCGACGAAGGCGTCGTCGCCGCCGCCGGCGGTGAGCCGCGTGCCGGCGACGTCCATCGCGCCGGCGAACCAGCCGCCGACGACGAGCTCGTCGCCGTGGGCGGCGATCGCGCGCAGGCCGTCGTAGTCGGTGCCGCCGATCATCACCGAGCCGCTGAGCGACCCGCGCGCGTCCCAGATCGCGACCAGGCCATCGGCAGCGCCGTGGCCCTCGAAGCTGTCGATGCCGCCGGCGGTCACCATCGCCATCGCGCTGCCGAGGTACGCCATGTCGCGCACCGTCGCCGCGACCGCGACGTGGCCATCGCGAGTCACGGCCACGCCGGCGACCTGATCGTCGACGGCGCTGCCGAAGCGATGCGCCCAGGCGGGCGCGCCGCTCGCGTCGAGCAGCGCGACGAAGCCGTCGGGCTGCGCGCTGTCGGCGTCGATCGGCTCGAGCGCGGTGCCGCGCAGCTCGGCGTCGCCGGTGAACGTGCCGGCGATCGCGACCTGATCGCCGGCGGCGGCGACGCCCGCGACCGAGTCGCCATCGTGGCCGCCGAGGCGGACGAGCCAGCGCACCGCGCCATCGGCGCCGAGGCGCGCGACCCAGCCGTCGCTCGATCCGGCGCTGGTCACGGTCGCCGCGCCGACGCGCAGCGTGCCGGCGAACCCGCCGCCGGCGACGACCCCGCCGTCGGGCATCGCGGTCAGGCTCGCGACCTGGACCCAGTCGGTCGCGCCGAGCGTGTCCGCCCACCGGACGCTGCCGTCCTTGTCGAAGAGCGAGACGATCAGCGCGCCAGGCGCGCCGCGCAGCGCGAAGCGCCGGTCGCCGATCACCAGCTCGCCGGTCGCGCCGAGCGCGGCGACCACGCGATCGCCGGCGATCGCGATCGGGCCTGGCGTGCCGGCGATCGTCCGCAGCCAGGTGACCCGGCCGCCGCCGGGCGCGAGCCGGGCGATCGCGGTGGCATCCCCGGTGGCGTCGCTGGCCTTGTCCGCGATTCGCAGCGGCCCGTGCTGGCCGACCGCGACCGCGAGGCCGCCCTGCGCATCGACCGCGACGCTGCGGATCGCCGCGGTGGTCGCGGTGATCGACACCTGCGCCGCGGGCCATCCAGCGACGGGCGCGGGCGCGCTCGGCGCCTTTGGACAGCCGGCCAGCACCATCGCCGCCAGCCCGCCGACCAGCCCGCCGAAACGACGAAGAGCCGCGAGGCTCCGATCAGGAACCTGCGGCCGTCGGGACATCAGAGACTCAGCTCAGAGCTTCTCGCCGCGGGCGCGAAGCTCGGCGACGACCGTGGCCAGACCGAGCTTGTCGATCGTGCGCATGGCGCGCGCCGAGACGCGCAGGGTGATCCAGCGCTTCTCGTCCTCGAGCCAGAACCGCTTGGCGCGGAGGTTCACTTCGAACCGCTTCTTGGTGTGGCGGTTCGAGTGGCTGACGTTGTTGCCCATCAAGGGCGACTTCCCGGAAACTTGGCAAACGCGCGACATAGAAACCTCGGCGGCGCGCACCCGATCTGGGCGCGCGGGGCGATCAGATCTTCGATTCCTTGAACTCGACGTGCTTGCGCACGATCGGGTCGTACTTCTTGAACACCAGCTTGTCCGGGGTCCGCTTCCGGTTCTTCGACGTCGTGTAGAAGAAGCCGGTATCCGCGGTCGACACCAACCGGATGAGCTCGCGGCCTGATTTGCCCTTCTTCGCCATGATAGTCTCCGCCGAAATCTCTTCGAGTTACAGTACGTTCCATCGCACGAGCACGAACGCTACGACGACGGGCCACGGTTTATGGCACAGGCGCCGGTGGCTTGCAAGAGGGCCGAGGGGTTCGGGGATCCCCACCGCGCACTCGGCGGCGATCGGAAAATCTGTGAGGGGGCCTCGGTCACCGCGCGATCCGGCTCGGTAGGATGCCCGAGATGAGGCTTCCCGGTCCACTCGCGGGCAGGACGCTCGGCGAGTTCACCGTGGGTGAGCTGCTCGGCGAGGGGGCCCACGGCGTGGTCCACCGCGCCGCCCAGCGCGGCCTCGACCGCGAGGTGGTGATCAAGGTGCTGCGCGCGCGGGCCACCGACGAGCGCGCGGCGGCGTTCCTGCGCGAGGCGCAGCTCGCCGCGCGCCTCGATCACCCCTACGCGGCCCACGTCTACGCGTCCGGCGTCGAGCCCGACGGTCTCGCGTGGATCGCGATGGAGCTGGTGCGCGGGACGACGCTCGCCGACGTCCTGGCGCTGCAGCCACGCGGGCGCATGCCGGTGGCCCGCTGGGTCGGCCTCCTCGATCGGATCTGCGAGGTGGTCCACACCGCGCACGAGCAGGGGATCGTGCACCGCGATCTCAAGCCCGCCAACATCATGGTGGTCGCGCGCGCCGGGCGGCTCCTGCCCAAGTTACTCGACCTCGGCGTGGCGGCGCTGGTCGACGAGCGCTCCGAGGGCGCGGTCGGCACGCCGGCGTACATGGCGCCGGAGCAGGGCGGGGGCGAGGACATCGACGCGCGCGCCGACATCTATGCCCTCGGCGTGATGACCTGGGAGGCGCTCACCGGGGTGCGCCCGTTCGCCGGCGCGACCCTCGGCGAGCTGGCGCAGGTCCGCGCGATCGGCCCGACGTGGCCCGCGGATCTCCCGGCGGAGCTGGGCGCCGCGGTGCGTGCGGCGCTGGGCGACCGCGACGCTCGACCGGCGACCGCGCTGGCGTTCGCGGCCGCGGTCCGCGATGCCGCCGGCATCCGGCTCGCCGCCGATGCGCTGCCGCGCCTCGACGACGGGCTGCGCGCCGAGCTGGCGTGGCTGCCGCAGCCGATCGCCGAGGCGGTCGGCGCGATCGAGCGCGCTCGCAACCCGCATCAGGCGCGGGATGCGCTGTGGGCGATCGTCGATGTCGCGGCGCGCTGGCTGGGCGTGCTCGCGCTGGCGGCGCGGCGCGCGGTGGGGCCGGGCCCCGGCGGCGACGCCGACGCGCCCGCGGTGGTCGCGCTCGTCCGCGCGCTGCATCGCCGCGAGCTCGCCGACGAGGAGTGGCTCGCGCTCGCGCGCGGCCTGGCCGGGCGCTTCGCCGCGGCGCGCGAGGCATATCCGATCCCCGAGCTGGTCGATCTCGCGCTGGCGGAGGCGTCGCCGTTCGCCCCGCTGATCGCGCTCCGCGCCGCCGAGCTCGCCGCGACCTCCGAGGAGACGCTGCGCGCCTGGCTCGCGCGCACGCTGCCGCTGGTGACCGCGCTGGTCCGCGCGCTGGCGTTCCTCGCCGACTACCAGCTCGTGGTCCCGCGCGCGGATGGCGCCGAGCTGTGGATCGGCGCGCGCGCGGCGCGGCGCGCGATGATGCACGTCACCGGCGAGCTCGCGCTCGGCGAGCCCGCGCTGGTCGACTTCGACGGCCGGCCGGTGCTCGCGCTCGCGCCGCTGGTCGCGATCGCCGCGCCGGCGCCCGGCGCGCGCGACGAGCTGTTCCTGTTCGCGGGGCCGGGGCGAGGACGCGGCCGCGGTGCGCGCCTGGTGGCGGTGCCCGATGGCTTCGAGCGCCACGATGATGACGTCTGGGCGTGGATGCGCGCGCACCTGCTCGGCGGCGACGCCCTTGCCGCGCGCCCGACCGACGAGGCGGCGCCGTATCGCGGGCTGGCGGCCTTCACCGCCGCCGACGCCGATCGCTTCGTCGGGCGCGAGCGCCAGGCCGACGCGTTGCTCAACCGGCTGCTGGTCACGCCGCTGGTCGCGGTGGTCGGCCCGTCGGGCGCGGGCAAGAGCTCGTTCGTGCAGGCCGGCCTGGTGCCGCGGCTGCCGGCGGGCTGGCGCGCGGTGGTGCTGCGGCCGGGCCATGCGCCGCTGGCGGCGTTCGCGCGCGTGGCGCTCGACGACGCGCCGCTGGTGATCGTGGTCGATCAGTTCGAGGAGCTGTTCACGCTCGGCGCCGATGCCGACGAGCGCGAGCGCTTCGCCGCGGCGCTGGTCGCGGCCAGCCGCCGCGCGCAGGTGCGGGTCGTGCTGACCGTGCGCGACGACTTCCTGGCGCGCGCGGGCGCGCTGCCCGCGCTGCGCGATCAGCTGGCCCAGGGCATCGAGCTGGTCGCGACGCCGTCGGCCGACGAGCTCGTCCGCATCCTCACCGAGCCCGCGCGCCGCGCGGGCTACGACTTCGACGACCCCGAGCTGCCGACCCGCATGGTGCGCGCGGTCGCGGCGGAGCCGGGCGCGCTCGCGCTCCTGTCGTTCACCGCGGCGCGGCTGTGGGAGCTGCGCGATCGCGCGTTCCACCGGCTCACGCGCGCCGCCTATGAGGCGATCGGCGGGGTCGAGGGCGCGCTCGCGGCCCACGCCGAGGCCGTGCTCGCGGCCGGGACCCTCGAGGAGCAG
>JAIOQA010000256.1 GCA_021413675.1 Deltaproteobacteria bacterium
CGCCGGCGCGATCGAGGCGCGCGCGCTCGCCGGCCGCGAGCCCGGCGATCTCGGCCCGCGCCAGCGCGCACGCGTGCGCCAGCGCCGCCGGCAACGGGCGGTGATAGGTCTCGATGATGTGGTCGATCAGCTCGCCGATCGACGCCGTGGCCCAGCGCTCGTGCTCGCGCATGGCGGCCAGCCGAGCAAGGGCCACGCCACGCGCGCACGGCTGCGACGTTGCGCCGCGGCGCGCGCGCGCCCGCGCACACGTGCGACCGCGCAGCGTCGTCATTCGGAGCACGTGTTATCGTTTCGACGACGTGGTCGAACCGCTCCTCGAGGTCGCTCTCGATCTGTGCGCGAACCTGGCGGCGGATGATCGCTACCGCCGGCTCGCCGCGGCGGCGCGTCGCACCATCCCGTGCGACGCGATCACGCTCCTGCGCCTCGATGGCGACGTCCTGATCCCGGTCGTCGTCGATGGCCTGCGCGACGACGCGATCGCGCGACGGTTCGCGCCGGCCGAGCACCCGCGCCTCGCCGAGATCCTCGCCGCCCGCGGCCCGGTCCGGTTCGCGGACGCCGACATGCCCGATCCGTTCGACGGCCTGCTGGTCGCCGACCCGGGCGCCCTCGCCCACCCGCACGCCTGCATGGGCTGCCCGCTGATCGTCGACGGCGAGGTCACCGGGGTGCTCACCCTCGACGCGCTTGCCCCCCACGCGTTCGACGCGATCCCCGACGAGACCGTGGCGCTGCTCGCGGCGCTGGCCGGCGCGGCGATCCGCACCGCGCGGCTGATCGAGGCGCTCGAGCGCGTCGCGGCCAGGAGCAACCTGGTCGCGCACCAGCTGGTGCGCGACGCGATGCAGCGCGGCGGCGGCCAGCTCCTGGGCGCGAGCCCGCAGATGCAGCAATTGCGCGCCGAGATCGCGATGGTCGCGACCTCGGATCTCACGGCGCTCATCACCGGCGAGACCGGCGTCGGCAAGGAGCTGGTCGCCCACGCGATCCACGGCCAGTCGCGGCGCGCCACTGCCGCGCTCATCCACGTCAACTGCGCGGCCCTGCCGGAGTCCATCGCCGAGAGCGAGCTGTTCGGACACGTGCGCGGCGCGTTCACCGGCGCGGTCGATCACCGCGCCGGCAAGTTCGAGGTCGCCGACGGCGGCACGCTGTTCCTCGACGAGATCGGCGAGCTGCCGCTGTCGATCCAGCCCAAGCTCCTGCGCGCGCTGCAGTCCGCCGCTGCGCGAGCGCCGCGGCGACATCCCGCTCCTGTCGGGCTACTTCCTCGATGTCGCGCGCACCCGGCTCGGGCTCGGCCAGCTGCGGCTCACCGCCGAGGCCCGGGCCCGGCTCCACGACTGCGAGTGGCCCGGCAACGTGCGCGAGCTCGAGCACACGCTCCTGCGCGCGGCGCTGCGCGCCTCCGGCGGCCGCGGCCGCGAGACGATCATCATCGATGTCGAGCACCTCGGGCTCGAGGCGCCGCTGCCCGCCGCGCTCACCGCCGATCCGCCGCTGCCGACCCACGCGACCCTGCGCGACGCCGTCGACGACTTCACCCGGCGCATGATCAGCACCGTGGTCACCGAGTGCGGCGACAACTGGGCCGAGGCGGCGCGCCGGCTGGGCCTGCAGCGCGGCAACCTGCACCGGCTCGCCACCCGGCTCGGCCTGCGAACGCACTAGTTGCGCGCGGGCGCACGATCCGCACGGATGCGGCAGTTCGCCGCGGACCTGCGGCGTGGCGCCGTCGTTGCACAAGCGCCGGGCATGCGCAAAGTCCTCCTCCTCGTGGTCGTGCTCGCCGCAGCCTGCGGCAAGAAGGCCGAGACCACCGGCGACCCAGGTAGCGCGGCCGAGCCCGCCGCTCCTTCCACGCCAGGTCCGCACGGCGCCGCCGCGGTCCGCGCCGCGAACGACATGTTCAAGACCGTCTGCGCCGCGTGCCACGGCGAGAACGGCAAGGGTGACGGCCCGGCCTCGAGCACGCTCAACCCCAAGCCGCGCAACTACACCGACAAGGCGTGGCAAGCGAGCGTCACCGACGAGCAGATCACCCAGACGATCCTCATGGGCGGCGCCGCGGTCGGCAAGAGCCCCGCGATGCCGGCCCAGCCGCAGCTCAAGGAGCAGCCGGACGTCGTCAAGAACATGGTGATGATCATCCGCGAGTTCGGGAAGTAGCCAGCACTCGGTCTCAGCGTCGCGGCTCCCGGGGAGAGGCGACGCCGCACGCGTTGGCGCAGTGGTTGTGCCGACGCCGCCCATTTCATCGTCGCGATCACCGATCGCGGCCGCCGCTGCATTGCGGCAGGAGGACTCGATGCGTCTCGTTCACCTCACCCTCGTCGGCGCGCTCGCCGCGTGCTCGTCGAGCGGGCCCAGCGCCGCCACGTCGAGCGGCGCCAGCGCCAGCCTCTCGGACCTGATGAAGGCCCGCAACCTGACCGAGGCCGACGTCTCGGCCGCGCTCATGACGTACATGCCCACGGGCCGCCACGACGACTACATCATGTTCGCGTCGGGCGGTCAGTCGGGCCAGGTCCTCGTCATCGGCGTGCCGTCGATGCGCATCCTCAAGTACATCGCCGTGTTCACGCCCGAGCCGTGGCAGGGCTACGGCTACGGCGACACCGGCAGCAAGGCCGTCCTCGACGAGGGCAAGCGCCACGATCACGACATCCGGTGGGCGGACACTCACCACCCCGCACTCAGCGAGACCGCCGCCGACTACGACGGCCAGTTCCTGTTCATCGGCGACAAGGCCAACGCTCGTGTCGCGGTGATCGATCTCAAGGACTTCACGACCAAGCAGATCGTCACGACCCAGCTCATCGAGAGCAACCACGGCGCCGCGTTCGTGACGCCCAACACCGACTACGTCATCGAGGGCACGCAGTACCCCGCGCCGCTCGGCGGCGTGTACGCCGACGTGAAGGAGTTCAAGGACAAGTACCGCGGCGCCGCGATCTTCTGGAAGTTCGATCGCGCCAAGGGCCGCATCGACGAGGCCAAGAGCTTCGCGATCGAGCTGCCGCCGTACATGCAGGACCTGAGCGACGCCGGCAAGCTCGGCTCCGACGGCTGGGCGTTCATGAACTCGATCGACTCCGAGCTCGCTTACGGCGGGATCCAGGAGGGCAACGTGCCGCTCGAGGCCGGCGCGTCGAAGAACGACATGGACTACATGCACGTCATCAACTGGAAGAAGGCGGCCGAGGTCGCCGACGCCGGCAAGACCGAGACGATCGCCGGCATGCGGGTCATCCGCCTCGACACCGCGATCAAGGAGGGCCTGCTCTTCTTCGTGCCCGAGCCCAAGAGCCCGCACGGCGTGGATGTGGCGCCCAACGGCGATGACCTCGTCGTCGGCGGCAAGCTCGACACCCACGCGACGGTCTACAGCTTCACCAAGATCAAGGCGCTCATCGACGCCGGCAAGTTCGAGTCGCACGACCCCTACGGCGTGCCGGTGCTGTCGTTCAAGGATTCGATCCGCGGCCAGGTCGATCTCGGCCTCGGGCCCCTGCACTCGCAGTTCGACGACAAGGGCAACGTCTACACCTCGCTGTTCCTCGAGAGCGTCGTCGCCAAGTGGAACCTCAAGGACCTGAAGCTCCTCGACAAGGTCTCGACCCACTACAACATCGGCCACCTCTCGGCGACCGAGGGCGACACCGTCAGCCCCGACGGCCACTTCCTGGTCGCGATGAACAAGTGGGCGCTCGATCGGTTCTCGCCGGTGGGCCCGCTCCTGCCCCAGAACTTCCAGCTGATCGACATCAGCGGCGACAAGATGCGCGTCATCTACGACATGCCGCTGCCGCTGGGCGAGCCGCACTACGCGCAGATGATCAAGGCCGACAAGCTGCACCCGATCGAGATCTATCCGCCCGACACCGACCCGTACACCGACAAGGTCTCGACCACGCCGGTCGAGGGCGGCAAGGAGCGCGTCGAGAAGCGCGCCGATGGCGTGCACGTCTTCATGACCGCGGTGCGCAGCCACTTCACGCCCGACATCATCCGCGTCACCGAGGGTGACGTCGTCCACCTGCACGTGACCAACATCGAGCAGGCCCAGGACGCGACCCACGGCTTCGCGCTCGGCTCGTACAACATCGAGCTCAGCCTCGAGCCGGGCGAGCACGCCGACGTCGACTTCGTCGCCGACAAGGCCGGCGTCTACCCGATGTACTGCACCGAGTTCTGCTCGGCCCTGCACCTCGAGATGGCGGGCTACCTGCTGGTGGCCCCGAAGGCGCCCTGACATGCGCACCGCGCCGCTCATCGCCTGCGCGCTCGCCGCCTGCGCCGTGCCCGTGCGACCGGCGGCGCGGATCGCCGAGGTCGCCGCCCCGGCGGGATGTCGGCAGCTCGCGGCCGGGGCGGATGTCCGCGCCGCCGCTGCGGTGCCCGGCGCGGTGCTCTGCCTCGCGCCCGGCGACTACCGCGGGCCGATCGTGCTCGCCACCGGCGCGGTGCTCTGGGGTCCGCGCGACGCGCGCATCACCCGGCCCGAGGGCGGCAACGTCGTCGAGGTCGGCGCCGGCGCGGCGGTGCTGGGCGTGACGGTCAGCGGCGCGGGCGGCGTCTTCGATCGCCAGGACGCGGCGATCCGCGTCGCCGGCGACGGCGCGCGGGTCGAGGGCACGACGGTGGTCGACGCGGTCTTCGGCATCCTGGCCGAGCGCATCAAGGGCGCGCAGATCATCGGCAACGACGTGCACGGCGGCCGCGAGGCCGCGATCAGCCTGCGCGGCGACACGATCCGGCTGTGGGAGACCCAGGACTCGACGATCGCCGGCAACGTCGTCGACGGCGGCCGCGACGTCGTCGTCTGGTACTCGAGCGGCAACCAGGTCCTCGACAACCACATCACCGGCGGCCGCTACGGCGCGCACCTCATGTACAGCCACCACAACCTGATCGCGCGCAACCGCTTCGTCGCCGACGTGGTCGGCGTGTTCGTGATGTACAGCCACGACATCGACCTCGACGGCAACGTCGTGATCGACGCGGGCGGCGCGGCCGGCATGGGCATCGGCCTCAAGGACTCGGGCAACGTCCGGGTCGCGGACAACGCGCTGGTCCGCGATCACACCTGCCTCTACCTCGATCAGACGCCGCTGCAGCGCGGCCACACGCTCACCGTGACCGGCAACCTGCTCGGCCAGTGCGACACCGCGATCATGTTCCACGCGTCGGCGCACGACGGCACGTTCACCGACAACGACTTCCTCGACGACACCGCCGCGGTGCGCGTCGATGGCGGTGGCGACGCCTCGGGCGAGGCCTGGCACGACAACTACTGGGACGACTACACCGGCTACGATCTCGACGGCGACGATCGCGGCGACCTGCCCTACGCGCTGCGCTCGTTCGAGGCCGACCTCGTCGATCGCACGCCGGCGCTGGCGTTCTTCCACGGCACGCCCGCGCTCGGCATGGCGGATCTCGTGACCCGGCTGGTGCCGATGGCGCCGCCGCGCACGCTGCTCGTCGATCCGTCGCCGCGCATGGCGGGCAAGCCGTGGCAGGTGCGCGAGGAGGACTTCCGTGCGGATTGAGCTGCAACAGATCGGCAAGCGCTACGGCAAGGTGACCGCGCTCGCCGGCGTCGATCTCGACATTCCCTCGGGCGCGCGGGTCGCGCTGCTCGGCGCCAACGGCTCGGGCAAGACCACGCTCACGCGCGTGATGATGGGCCTGGTCCGCCACGACGGGGCGGTCCGCCTCGGCGGGCAGCCGGCGTGGCCGCGACCGGCGGCGCTGGCCGCGCGCATCGCGTACGTGCCGCAGATCGCGCCGCCCTGGGCCGCGCCGGTCGGCGATGTGGTGGCCGCGGTCGCCGAGCTCCGGCGGATCCCGATCGATCAGTTCGCGGCGATGGCCGCGCGGCTCGGGCTCGAGCTGGACGCGGTCGCGGGTCGCGCGTTCCGCGGCCTGTCGGGCGGCACCAAGCAGAAGGTGCTGCTGGCGCTGGCGCTGGCCTCGGCGCCCGGGCTGGCGATCCTCGACGAGCCGACCGCGAGCCTCGATCCCGAGGCGCGCAGCCGGTTCTTCGCGCTGGCGTCCGAGGCGCTGGGCGACGCGACCGTCGTGCTGTGCTCGCACCGCCTCGACGAGCTGCGCACGCTCGTCGATCACGTCGTCGTGCTCGCCGACGGTAAGGTCGTGTGGAGCGGCACGGCCGAGCGCTACCTGGCCGAGCACGTCGCCGCGGTGATCGAGCTGCGCGTCGATGGCAGCGACGAGAGCTGGCTGCGCGGCCACGGGTTCGCCCGGGTCGCCGGCGGGTGGTGGCGGCGCCCGGTCGAGGCCGCCGAGAAGCTGGTCGTCGTGCCCGCGGCGCTCGCCGCGCTCGGCGATCGGATCCGCGATCTCGCGGTGCGCGACGCCGAGCGCGTCGCCCCGCAGCCGGGAGCCAACCATGCGTGACCTCCGCGTCCTCATCGCGGTCGCGATCGCGACCGCGTGCTCGAGCCGCGCGCCCGACGCGCCGACCCCGATCGACTACAACCGCGAGGCCTGTGGCCACTGCCACATGCTGATCGGCGATCCGCGCTACGCCGCGCAGCTGGTCACCGCCGACGGCGACGTCGTCGACTTCGACGATCCGGGTTGCCTGATCGCCTACCTCGCCGAGGCCCACCCGTCGGTGCGCCACGTCTGGTTCCGCGACGCGCGCGCCGATCGCTGGCTCGCGCAGGATCAGGTGAGCTTCGCGCCCGCGACCGACACGCCCATGGGCTGGGGCCTCGCCGCCACCTCGGCGGGTTCGATCAGCTTCGCGCAGGCGCAGGCCCAGGTCGCCGCGAAGGTGACGCCATGACCGCCTGGCGCGAGGTGCGCGCGGTCGCTCGCCTCGATCTCGCCGAGGTGCTGCGCTCGCGCTGGCTCGCCGCGAGCGGCGCGGTCTACCTGGTGCTCGCGGCGATCTTCGTCGCGGTCGGCCAGCGCGAGGCGCCGCTGCTCGGCTTCACCGGCTCGGCGCGCGTGCTGTTCTCGCTGGCCCACGCGCTCGTGATCCTGCTGCCGCTGATCGCCCTGTGCGCGACCGCGCCGGCGATCGGCCGGGCCCGCGACGACGGCTCGCTCGAGCTGCTCATGTCGCAGCCGCTGGCGCGCAGCGCCTACCTCGTGGCGATCACGCTGGTGCGCGTCGTCGCGCTGCTCGCGCCGATCGCGGTGCTGTTCGCCGGGATCGCGCTGTGGGGCGCGATCAGCGAGGGCCAGCCGGTGCCGTGGGCGTACCTCGGCCGCACGCTCGCGGTCGCGACCGCGCTGACCTGGGCGTTCGTCGGGCTGGGCATCCTCATCTCCACGACCGTGCGCCACCCGGTGCGCATGCTGACCTACGTGGTCGTGGCGTGGGCCGCCGCGGTCGCGCTGGTCGACGCCGGGCTCATCGGCGCGCTCCTGCGCTGGCGGATCGAGCCGCACGTCGTGTTCGCGATCGCCGCGGTCAACCCGGTCGAGGACGCGCGGCTCGCGCTGCTGTCCGGCCTCGATCACGATCTCGCGACGCTCGGACCGGTCGGGGTCTACCTGGTGCGGAAGGTCGGCGACGGCGGGCTCTACGCCCTCGGCGTCGTCGGTCCGCTCGTCTGGGGCACGGTGACCTGGGTCGCCGCGCTCCTCCATTTTCGTCGCGCGGACATCGCGTAACCAGAGGCAGTGCCATGAAGTTCCAGGACTCGATCGACAGGTTCTACGCGTTCCTCGACCGCCCGCTGTTCCCGGTGTCGCGGCTGGTGCTGGCGCTCCTGGTCATCCCGCTGCTCCTGACCTTCACGGCGCCGCTGTGGAAGATCTCGATGGAGGCGCCGCAGTACCCCAAGGGCCTGTACATGGACATCTACACGTACAAGCTCGACGGCGGCCACGACGGCCACGACATCACCGAGATCAACGAGCTCAACCACTACATCGGCATGCACCCGATCGATCGGGCAGCGCTGACCGACCTCGACTGGATCCCGTTCGCGCTCGGCCTGCTCGCGCTCCTGACGCTGCGCTGCGCCGCGATCGGCAACGTCCGCGCGCTCGTCGATCTGATCGTGCTGTCGGGCTACATCGCGACCTTCGCGTTCGCGCGGTTCATCTACAAGCTCTGGTACTTCGGGCACTCGATGAGCCCTGACGCGCCGATCAAGCTCGAACCGTTCACGCCAGCGATCATCGGCAAGAAACAGGTCGCCAACTTCGCGGTCGAGAGCTGGCCGCAGCTCGGCACCATCTACATCACGGTGTTCCTGGCCGGCATCACCGGCGTGACCGCGTGGCACCTGATCGCCGGCCGGCGCGCGGCGGTGCGGGCGGCGAAGGCGGTCGCGGTCGCCGCGTGATCGCCGCCGCACGCTGAAGCGTCATCGATCCCGCCGCGCGCGCGACCTGTGATATCCAACCGGGATCGTGGGGGCGCGGCTTCGATGTGCGGGTGCGCTGGCGATCGCCGTGGCGGTCGCGCCGGCGATCTCGTCGCGCGCCGTCGCGAGTCCGGTCGAGGTCTTCGGGTTCGGCTCGCGCCACGCGGCGATGGCCGGCACTGGCGTGGCCTCGACCGACGACTTCGCGGCGGTCTACTACAACCCGGCCGGGCTCGCGGTCGGCACCGGCACGTCGGCGAGCTTCGGCGTGCAGGGCGCGGTCTCGAACCTGTCGATCGATGATCGCCGCCAGGCCCTGACCGATCCGGTCGGCGTGGTGCTCGGCCTGGTCGCGCCGGCGCCGCTCGGAGGGCCGCTCGCGAACCGGCTGCGCCTGGGCCTCGGCATGTACATCCTGCCGACCTCGATCGCCCGGGTCCGCGCGCACTTCCCCGACGAGCCGTTCTTCCCCTGGTACGACAACCGGATCCAGCGGCTCGTGATCCTGCCGGGCGCGGCGGTGCGCGTGTCGTCGGCGATCACGGTCGGCGCCGCGGTCAACGTGCTCGCCGGCCTGGGCGGCGGCATCCAGGCCAGCGAGGGCGCGACCCGCGCGCTCGAGGCCCGCGTCGACGAGAAGGTCCCGACGGTCGCGCGGCTGCACGCCGGCGTCACGTTCGCGCCGACCGCGGCGCTGCGGTTCGGCGCGGTCTATCGCCAGCGCTTCGAGGTGCCGTTCGCGACCGCGGCCAAGACCGAGGTCGCCGGCGAGCCGATCAACCTCGACCTGCGCGCGTCGGGCCAGTTCACGCCCGATCAGGTCGCGATCGGCGGCGCGTGGTCGGGCAGCGGCGCGACGGTCGCGCTCGATCTGAACTGGTCGAACTGGTCGGCGTATCCCGGCCCGTTCGTGGCCGTGCAGAGCGAGCTGCCGCTGGTCGGCCCGCTGGCCGCGACCCTGCCCGACGTGCCCTACAAGGACACGTTCGCGGTGCGCACCGGCGGCGAGCTCGCGCTCGGCACCACGATCCTGCGCGCCGGCTACGCGTTCGAGACCTCGCCGTTCCCCGCCAGGCAGACCGGCGTCACCAACCTGCTCGACGGTCCGAAGCACACGATCGGCGTCGGCATCGGCTTCGTCATGCCGAAGGCGGCGGGCGGCAAGGACCTGCGCGTCGATCTGCACGCGCAGACCCAGGTCGTGGGTCACCGCACGATCACCAAGACGATCTACAGCGGCGACGGCACCGACTACGACAGCTACAAGGCCCTGCGCGACGAGGTCACCGACAACCCGAACGATCCGGCCACGCTCGGCGCGCAGATCTCGAACCCGGGCTACCCCGGCCTCGAGTCGGGCGGCCAGGTGTTCTCGGCGGGCGTGACGGTCGAGGTGCAGCTGTGAGGCGCGCGCTCGCGATCGCGCTGCTGTTCGCCGCGTCATCGGCGGCGGCCGATCCCGTGGACGATCTCGGGTTCGGCGCGGCGTCGCTCGGTCAGGCCGGCGCGCGCACCGCGACCGCCACCGGCGCCGAGGCCGCGCACTACAACCCCGCGGGCCTCGCGCTCGGGCCGCGACCGCAGCTGCTGATCGGCTGGGGCGTGGGTGCCATGCGGCTGAAGATCGACGACGCGCCCGCCGACGTCCTCGACGCGCGCGGCACCCGGCTCGGGCTCGCGATCCCGGTGCGCAGCGGCGACTGGTCGGTCGGCGCGGGCCTCGGCCTGTACCTGCCCGATCAGTTCCTCGCGCGCGTGCAGCTCATCCCGCCGACCGAGCCGCACTTCGTGCTCCTCGACAACGACCCGCACCGCGCGACCGTCGATGTCGGCGCGGCGATCGGCTATCGCGACAGGTTCGCGATCGGCGCGGGCGCGTCGATCTTCGCCGATGCGGCGTCCAAGCAGATCGTCTTCGACGTCGGCGTGGTCGGCGGCGAGAAGGTCGGCGAGGCCGCGCTCGACATCTCGCTGCCGGTGCGGATCGCGCCGATGCTCGGGCTGTGGTTCAAGCCGCACCCGCGGGTGCGCGTGGGCGCGACCGCGCGCGGCGCGCTGTCGCTCGATCTGACCCTCGACATCCTCGCCAACGTCCAGGTCGCGGGCGTGGTCACCGGCGATGTCCTGGTCTCGATCCGGGCCGCGAATTACTACACGCCAGCGCGGGTCACCGGCGGCGTCGCGGTCGATGTCACCGACGACATCACGATCGCGGGCGATCTGATCTGGCAGCGCTGGTCGGCGTTCGGCAGCGGCCTGCCGGATCTGCGCGTGCTGGTCGCGCTCGATCTCACGCCGCCGCTGGTCTCGACCACGAACCCGCCGGCGAACTTCGAGGACACGCTGGGCGCCCGGCTCGGCGCCGAGCTGCGCCGCGGTGGCCCGCGCACGCGCTGGGCGCTGCGCGGCGGATGGGCCTACGTGCCGTCACCGGTGCCGGCGCAGACCGGCCTCACCAGCTTCGCCGACGGCGACCGCCAGATCTTCACGCTCGGCGGCGGCATCACGCTCGCCGACTGGGCGCCGATCCTGACCCGGCCGGTCGCGCTCGACCTCGCCCTCGGCTGGCAGCACGTCGCGCACCAGCTGACCGCGAAGGACACGCCGAGCTATCCTGGCGAGGCCTTCTCGTCGGGCGGCGACATCTTGCAGGCGACCCTGTCGTCGACGATCGAGTTCTGATCATGCGCGCGCTCCTCCTCTGCTTCTTCACGATCGCGGCCTGCGGCTTCGCGCCCGAGCCCGACTTCACCGGCGCGCGCGCCGGCGATGGCATCGCGCCGTGGCAGGACCTCGGCCCGCTGCAGGTCTGCTTCGGCGACGACTACCTCGGCGCGCCCGACACGCCGCCGGGCGGCTTCTGCACCAGCATCAACGCGCCCGATCAGCCGTGCGCGCGCGACACCGACTGCGGCTCGCGCGAGGCCTGCATCTGCGGGCACTGCTCGGTCGCGTACTGCAGCGCGGCCTCGGATTGCTCGAGTGGCCGCACCTGCTCGTTCAGCGAGCACCGCTGCGACGTCACGTGCTCGGTCACCGAGGAGTGCGCCGCCGGCGAGGACTGCTTCAACGGCACCTGCCGCGGTCGCTGCCGCGAGGACCTCGACTGCCAGGCGGGCGAGGTCTGCAACTCGCAGAACTTCTGCGCGGTCGCCGCGTGCAGCGACAACGGCAACTGTCTCGGCGGCGAGCGCTGCCGCGTGCAGCGGGTGCCGCGGCTCGCGCTCGAGCCGGTCGCGCTGCCGATCACCGGCGCGTTCAAGATCGCGCTCTACCTCGAGCTCGCCGACGAGTTCCAGATCGATCACCGCCGCATCTACCGCGCGACCTCGGTCGATGGGCGGATCTTCCGCGTCGATCCCGCCGCGCCGGTGCTCGACGACGGCCTCGACAACCGCGCGCCCTCGATCGTGAAGGGCACCGACGGCTACTACCTCTACTACGAGTGGAACAACGGCGCCGAGCTGCGAGTCGCGCGCTCCGCCGACGGCATCGCGTTCGGCGCGCCGACCACCGCGCTCAAGGGCGGCACCGGCGGCGCGGCGTTGCACGCGCCCGCGGCGGTGCTCCTGCCCGACGGCTCGGTCGCGGTCTACTACCAGATCGGCCCGGGCACCGCGATCGGCCTGGCGCAGGGCGCGATCGGCGGCGCGCTCACCGCGAAGGGTCCGGCGCTGATGCCGCGCGATGTCATCGTTCCCGCGACCACGCCGGGCGCACCCTTCTGGACCGAGGTCACCGCGGTGAAGAGCCCGCATGCCGCGATCACCGACGGCCCCGATGGCCCCTCGCTGCGCGTGTGGTTCTCGGCGTTCGGCCACGAGAGCGCCGACTCGTTCCAGTTCGGCCAGATCGTCCCGATCCCGCCCAACCACTCGATCGGCTACGCGCGCGGCTCGATCGACAAGCCCGGCGAGCTGACCGCGTGGCCGTACGGCCCGGTGCTCGATCGCGTCGACGCGTTCCTCGATCACCGGCAGGAGCTCGCGCCCTCGGTGGTGCAGCTGGTGAAGGACGGCGCGCCCGACGCGGCGTACCTCATGTACTACGTCGACGCGGAGCGCGATCCGACGCTCATGGGCGCGCCGACCGCGGACGACGCGATGGTCATCGGCCACATCGGCGTGCTGGGCAACGGCGACTACGTCGCGGCGACCCGGTAACCCCGCTGACAGCGACGACGCGCAAGTCCCGACCCGCCGGGGGCTGACGCCGCTTCTGCACTCCCGCGCTTGCAAGGGCCGCGAGGTCGAGGCTATGAGAGCCGTCCGGCGGTCGTCGACCGCCGTTTTCTGGACTCGGTATCCGACCGCCTCCTACGATTACAGACAGGAACAACCGGGCGTTTCCGGTCGTTGTTTTCCCCGAGGTTCTGAAATGGTCGCTCTCATCGGCAACGTCATCGCTGGTCTGCTGGCCCTCAGCCTGTTCACGGCGACGATCCGGCTTTCGAAGTAGCCGCGTCCGCGGGCGCGCACCCGCGCTCGCAGGTGCGCACCGCGCTGCGCACGCGATCTCGCCACAACGGGGCGCCCAGCGCCCCATCCCCGACGACGACCGCGCTATGATGGCATCGTGACGGGGCGTCCAACGGTCTTGCCTAGGGTCGGTCGTGTGCCGACTCTCGACGAGCTCAGCCTCGGCGACGTCGAGAACGTCCGCCTGCTGCTGCGCGGCGACTCGGTCATCGACTGGCACCGCCTGTCGTTCTCCGACCACGCCGACGTGGACCGGTTCCTGCGGCTCAACGAGTTCGACCCCGAGTCGGACGACGAGATGAGCCGGCTCGAGGACCTGCGCCTCGACGCGGTCGAGTACCTGGCCCGGGTCTACAACCTGCAGATCCCGGACGAGGTCGCCGAGGAGGTCGCCGCGCGCGATCTGTTCCTGATGGCCTCGCGGACCGGGCCACACCAGCGGCCGGCGTGCGTGGTCCTCAAGGTCATGCACATCATCCATCACATCGCGGGCCGCAGCGCGCTGCTCTCGGTGTCGGTGTCCGACGACGCGATCTTCCGCGAGATCGAGCTCAAGGTCCTGAAGGTCGTCGAGGAGCTGCGCGCCGCGGGTGCGCCGATCAGCGAGTTCGAGTGGAGCCGCAAGCCGCGCGACTCGCAGATCACCAAGCTGATGGCCAAGCGCTCGACGCTGGCCGCCAACATCTACGACAAGCTGCGCTTCCGGCTGATCGTGCCCAACGCGAGCGACCTGGTGCCCACGCTGTCGACCCTGATGCGCCAGCTGGTGCCGTTCAACTACGTGGTGCCCGGCGAGTCGGTGAACCAGCTGGTCGATCTCGAGCGCGGGTTCGAGACCAACGCCAACCTGCGCTCGCTCGCGCGCCAGATGCAGCGCGACTGGAAGGCGGGCACCCGCCTGCCGTTCAACGAGTTCTCGGGCCCCGAGTACCGGATCATCAACTTCGTCGCCGACCTGCCGCTGCGGCTCGAGCGGATGATGCCGCCGCACGAGATCCTCCCCGACATGAGCCACGTCGTGTTCGTGCTGACCGAGTTCCAGGTCGCCGACCGCGTGACCGCGCACCAGAACGAAGAGGGCGCCTGCAGCCACGAGGCGTACAAGGCGCGCCAGCACGAGCGCGTGCGGCTGCGGCTCCTGCGCGGCGAAGACGACCCGCTGCCGCCGGATTGACCGGCGCGGCCGCGCGCTACTCGCTGCTGCCGATCTGCAGGTCGCGGGTGACCTTGGCGGTCTTGCCCGCCTCGATCGTGATCGAGATGGTCTCGGACTGATCGCCGACGACGAACTTGATCTTGTGCTTGCCGGGCTTGAGCGCGATGCGACCGCGCGGGCCGATCGGCGTGGTCTTGCCGGTGTCGACGCCGTCGATCACCACCCGCGAGAACGGCGTGGTGTACGCGACCAGGTAGCCCTCGTCGGTGACTGCCACGGGCGTGGTCGTGGTCTTCGGATCGGGCTTGCTCGGGTCCGGCTTGGTCGGATCGGGCTTGCTCGGATCGGGCTTCGCGGGCTTGCTCGAGTCCGGCTTGACCGGCTTGATGACCTTGGTCGGGTCCGGCTTGGTGGGCTCGGGCTTCACCGGCTCGGGCTTCGCGGGCTTGATGACCTTGGTCGGGTCCGGCTTCGTCGGGTCCGGCCTGGTCGGCGCGGGCGTGATCGGCGGGGGCTTCACCGGCTCGGGCTTGATCGGCGCGATCGCGACCATCGGCGCCGCGGCGTCCGGCGGCACGACCGCGGCCGCCACGCCGGCATCGGCGATCGCGACCTCGGCCGGGGCATCGAGCGCCATGGCGGCCTCGCCGCCATCGCTCACCACCGCGAGCGCCGCGTCCGGCGGCGCGACCGCGACTTCCGCGGCGTCCGGCGGCAGCACCACGACCGCCGCGGGCGCGAACTCGCAGCGCACCATCGCGAGGCCGTTCTCGTCGAGCTTCACCGACTTCACGCAGTCGCTGGCGCCCGGCCGCACGACCTTCACGTCGTAGGCGCCGGCGGAGATCTTCTCGATCTTGAACGTGCCGCCCTGGACCGTGCCGCGCTTCTCGCCGTTGACGAAGACGTCGGCCGGCTCGCTGTCGGCCAGGGTCACCACCAGCGAGCCGGTGGTCGCGCCGCCGCCGCTGCCGACGACCTTCACGACCGCGACCACCGCGAGCACCGCGGCCGCGATCGCGACCCCGATGATGATGTCCTTGCGCATCGACGCGCGCGGCCGACGCGCGGTGACATCGACGGTGGCGCCGACCGCGAGCGGCGTGATCGCGCCGCTCTGGTAGTCGTCGCGATAGGCCGGCATGCCCGGCGGCGACAGCACGCCCGCGGGCAGCGGCAGCGCCTGCTGGTAGCCCGGCGGCGTGAACACCGGCGCGCCCGCGGCGGCCATCGCCGACGGCGGCATGTTCTGGTACGGCGCGTTCTGCGGCGCCATCAGGTTCGAGAAGTCGGGCGCGGCGCCGTACGGCGGCGGTTGCTGCGCGTAGCCGTTGGCCGCGGGCGACGAGCCCATCGCGGGGAACGCGCCCGGCGAGGGATACGGCGACAGCGGCGGCGCCCCCGGCGGCACGCCCTGCGGCATCGATTGCGGGATGATCGGCGCGGCGACGCCGAGCAGCGTGCGCGACGACGACGGCTGCTGGCCGGGTGCGGGCGAGACCGGCACCTGCATCGGCGCGCTCGGCGCGCTCGGCCCGAGCGG
>JAIOQA010000257.1 GCA_021413675.1 Deltaproteobacteria bacterium
GGTCGCCGCGATCCTCGCGCAGCTCGCTCGCCATGACCGGTGAACCATGAACCCGCCGAACCAACTCGCGCATCCCTTGCAGCCCGGCGAGGCGACGCGCGCACGCGCTGCAGCGCCCCCCGGCCTCGCGCCCCCTGAGCGAGCGCGTACGAGCGCCGGCGCACGCTCGACCGGCCTGACCTCCGACGAGGCCGCGCGCCGGCTCCGCGAGGTCGGCCCCAACGCGCTGCCCGAGGTCGCGCCGTTGCCGATGTGGCGGCGCGTGCTGCGGCAGTTCGCGAGCCCGCTCATCTACATCCTGCTGGCCGCGCTCGCGATCGATCTCGCGTCGTGGCTGCGCGACGGCGCGCCCGGCGCGCCGATCGAGGCGATCGCGATCCTCGCCGTGCTCGCGCTCAACGCCGGCATCGGCGCCGGGCAGGAGTACCGCTCGGAGCAGAGCCTCGCGCAGCTCCGCCACCTCACCGCGCCGCGCGCCTGGGCGCTGCGCGACGGCCGGCTGGTGCAGGTGCCGAGCGCCGACCTCGTGCCCGGCGACGTCGTCCGCGTCGAGGCCGGCGATCGCATCCCCGCCGACGGCGCGCTCGTCGACGCCAGCGGCCTGATGATCGACGAGGCCCTGGTGACCGGCGAGTCGGTGCCCGTCGACAAGCGCGACGGCGATCCGGCGCTGTCGGGCACGCTCGCGGTGCGCGGCCGCGCGCTGATCGCGATCGAGCGGACCGGCGCCGACAGCGCGATGGGCCGGCTCGCGACGCTGATCGGCGGCATCGACACCACGCCGACGCCGCTCGAGCGCCGCCTCGACGCGTTCGGCCGCCGGATCGCGGTGTGGACGATCGCCCTGGGCGCGGGGATCGTCACCGCCAGCGTGCTCGCGATGGGCTGGGGCGACCTCGATCGGATCCTGCTGTTCGCCGCGGCGCTCGCGGTCGGCGCGGTGCCCGAGGGCCTGCCGGCGGTGGTGACGCTCGCGCTCGCGCTCGGCGTGCAGCGCATGGCGCGGCGACGCGCGGTCATCCGCCGGCTCGGCGCGGTCGAGGCGCTGGGCTCGGTGACCGTGATCGCCACCGACAAGACCGGCACGCTGACCGAGAACCGCATGACGGTCGCGGCGGTCGACGCCGACGACCTGCCCGAGGCGCTCGCGGCGATGGCGCTGGCCAGCGACGCCGAGCCCGGCGCCGCCGGCGAGGACGGCGTCGGGGATCCGCTCGAGCTCGGGCTCTTGCGCCACGCGCGCACCCACGGCGTGGACCTCGAGGAGGTGCGGCGCGCGCGCCCGCGGGTCTCGAGCCGCGCGTTCGACAGCGACGCGAAGTTCATGCGCGTGACGGTCGCCGACGGCGACGCGTCGACCAGCTATCTGAAGGGCGCGCCCGAGGTCCTGCTCGCGCGCGCCGCGCTGTCCGAGGACGCCCGCGCCCACTGGCGGCAGCGCGTCGAGGCCCGCGCCGCCGAGGGCTACCGCGTGCTCGGGCTGGCGCGCAGCGCCGGCGCCGCCGAGGACGACCTGACCTGGCTCGGCCTCGTCATGCTGTGGGATCCGCCGCGCGCCGAGGTCGCCGCCGCGATCCGCGCCGCGCAGGACGCCGGCATCCGGGTCGTGATGATCACCGGCGACCACCCCGCCACCGCGAGCGCGGTCGCGGACACGATCGGGATCGCCGCGGGCGGCGCGCTCACCGGCGCCGACGTCGCGCGCATGTCCGCGGCCGAGCTGCAGGCCGCGGTCGCCACGACCCGCGTATTCGCGCGCACCGCGCCCGAGCACAAGCTCGCGATCGTCGAGGCCCTGCAGGCGCGCGGCGAGATCGTCGCGGTCACCGGCGACGGCGTCAACGACGCGCCCGCGCTCAAGCGCGCCGACGTCGGCGTCGCGATGGGCGTGCGCGGCTCCGATGTCGCCCGCGAGGTCGCCGACGTCGTGCTGCTCGACGACAACTTCGCGAGCATCGTCGCCGCTGTCGAGGAGGGCCGCGGCATCTACGCCAACATCGAGAAGTTCATCCGCTTCCTGTTCTCGACCAACGCCGCCGAGGTCCTGGTCATCCTGATCGGCGCGATCGGCGCGGTCGCGCTCGGGCTGCGCGATCCGGCGGGCGGCCCGCTGCTCCCGCTGACGGTCGCGCAGATGCTGTGGATCAACTTCATCACCGACGGTCCGCCCGCGCTCGCGATCGCGCTCGACCGGAACCCGCACATGTTGCAGGCCCCCCCGCAGCGCCCGGGCCGCGCGCTGTTCGATCGCGCCTCGCTCCGCTTCGTGCTGATCTCGGGCTGCACCAAGGCGCTGATCGCCGGCGGCCTGCTGGTCGGGCTACCGCACCTCGGGATGTCGCTGACCGCGACCCGCACCGCGGTGTTCCTCTACCTGTCGATCGGCCAGCTCGTGTTCGCCTATCCCGCCCGCCGCATGAGCGGCCTTGCCGACCGCAACCGCGCGCTCTTGCTCACGGTCCTGCTCGGCTCGGCGCTGCAGCTCGTGACCATCCTCGTGCCGCCGCTGCGCCGCGCCCTCGGCCTCGACACCATCGGGTGGTCGACGCTGGCGATCGTCGCTGCGGCGATCGGCCTCAGCTGGGCGGCCGCCGAGATCATCGCGCGCTGGCTGCGGCCTCCGCGGTGCGCGGATCTGGCGCCCGCGCCGGGAGGGAATACCGCTTGCACCATCCCCGTGACATGAAGTCCTCGACGGCACATCCCGCGCGCTGGTGGCACCGTGACGGTGATCGGTTCGCGTGCACGCTGTGCCCGCGGGCCTGCGTGCTGTCGCCGGGCCAGCGCGGCTTCTGCTTCGTGCGCCAGGCCACCGGCACCGGCATCGCGCTCACCAGCTACGGCCGCTCCACCGGGCTATGCGTCGACCCGGTCGAGAAGAAGCCCCTCTATCACTTCTATCCCGGCTCGGCGGTGCTGTCGCTCGGCACCGCGGGCTGCAACCTCGGCTGCAAGTACTGCCAGAACTGGGAGATCTCCAAGTCGCGCGACGACGAGATCCTGAGCGAGGCGGCGTCGCCGCGGGCGGTCGCGCTCATGGCGCTGGGCCTGGGCGCGCGCAGCGTCGCGTTCACCTACAACGATCCGGTGATCTTCGCCGAGTACGCCATCGACACCGCCGCCGCCTGTCACGATCACGGCGTGCAGACCATCGCGGTGACCGCGGGCTACGTGGCCCCGCCGGCCCGCGCCGAGTTCTTCGACGCGATGGACGCCGCGAACATCGATCTCAAGGCGTTCTCCGAGGCGTACTACCAGCACCAGTGCCTGGGCCACCTGCAGCCGGTCCTCGACACGATCGAGGAGGTCGCGCGCGCCGGCCGCTGCTGGCTCGAGCTCACGACCCTGGTCATCCCCGGCCTCAACGACGGCGACCGCGAGCTCCACGCGATGTGCGCGTGGCTGGTCGATCACGTCGGCGTCGACGTGCCGCTGCACTTCACCGCGTTCCACCCGAACCACAAGCTGCGCTCGGTCCCGCCGACGCCGCCCGCGACGCTGCGGCGGGCGCGCGACATCGCCCACGCCCATGGCCTGCGCTGGGTCTACCTCGGCAACGTCGCTGACCGCGTCGGCAGCACGACCGCGTGCCCGGAGTGCGACGCGCCGCTCATCGAGCGCGAGGGCCACGCGATCACCCGCTTCGCGCTGCGCGACGGCCGCTGCCCGTACTGCAGCTGGGACGTGCCCGGCCGGTTCGCCGCGAGCGCGGAGCACTGGGGCACGCGGCGCCTCGCCGTCGCGATCCCCGGCGAGGGCCCGCCCCGCGTGGCGCCGCCCGATCTGCACGAAGAGGGCTGACCGCGACACGCGCGCGGTCACCGACCGCGAAGGCCCGGCGGCCAACTCCGCATGCCGCGCCCCCCGCCCTTCGCGATCAGCGCGGCGCGAGCGCCCGCGCCGCGGGCGCGCGCGGGAGCTGCCGGAGATCGATCAGGACCGCGGCGATCGCGCCCGGGGCGTCGACCGACGGACTGAGCACCAGCAGCGCGCGGAACCTCACCCCGTCCACCGGCGCGACCGCGATCTCGAGGGCCGCGCGGCCGCCGGGCGTCCGCAGCACGCCGTCGATCAGCACCGCGTCGGCGGTCGTGAGGCAATCGCGCAGGAGCGCGCGCTCGACGTGGAGCGGATGGATGCCCAGCATCCGCCGCGCGACGAGGTTGGCGTCGAGGATGACCCCGAACGGATCCACCGTCAGCAAGCCCACCGAGGCCAGCTCGAGGCGGGCCTCGCAGCGCAGCCGCGCCGCGCGCAGCTCGAGCTGCGCGCACCGGAGCTCGTCGAGGCGGATCGCCAGCTCCGCGTCCCGGCCGCGCGCGTCTTGCTCGGCCCGGGTCAGCGGTTCGTGGATCGTCTGGATGGCGAACTGCGCGGTGCCACGCGCCAGCGCGGGAGAGCGTCCGTTGCGAGGGCCGAGCATGGGGCCAGACAAAGCATCGGGCGTGCCATTCAGCTACCGCGGCGCTGCGCCAGCACGACGATCGCCTCGGCCTCGACCAGGCACGACGGATGCGCGAGCCGCCGCGGGCGCTCCAGCTCGATGTCCTCGGGCGAGGGCCGCGCGGTGTCGACCAGCAGGTCCCAGGGCCCATCCGCGCCCTGGACGACGAACGGGATCGCGCGCGCGCCGCCGTTGACCATGACGTAGAGGTCGTCGTCGCCCTGCGATCCGCCGCGCAGGTGCCAGGCGATCAGCGGCTGCGCGAGATCCGCGACCCCGCGCGGCCCGAACCAGCGCACGTCCTCGCGCCAGAACCGGCTGCGGGCCAGCGACGGGTGCTGACGGCGCAGCGCGATCATCTGCTGCACGAACCGCCAGAACCCGGGGAAGCGCGCGCGCCGGCGCCAGTCGAGCCAGCTGGTCGGGTTGTCCTGGTTGTACGGGTTGTCGTTGCCGCCCTGGGTCTGGAGGAACTCGTCGCCGGCGCGCAGCATCGGCGTGCCGTTGGCGAGGAACAGCAGCGCGATCAGGTTGCGGGCCCGGCGCAGGCGGCGCGCGAGCACCTCGGGCGGCGCGTCCTCCTCGCCCTCCCAGCCGCCGCTGGAGCTCCAGCTCTCGGCCGGGCCGTCGCGGTTGGCGTGGCCGTTGGCGAGGTTGCGCTTCCGGGTGTACGCGACGAGGTCGTGGAGCGTGTAGCCGTCGTGCGAGGTCACGTAGTTGAGGCTCTGGTAGGCGTGGTACGCGCCGAGCACGTCATCGGGAAAGAGATCGTCGCTGCCGTAGATCCGGCGCATGAGCGCGGCGGTGGTGTCGGCGTCGCCGCGCACGAACCGGCGCACGTCGTCGCGAAAGCGCGCGTTCCACTGCAGCCAGGTGAGGCCCGGGAACGCGCGGCCGAGCGCGTAGGCCCCGGCCGCGTCCCAGGGCTCGGCGATCATGCGCACGCCATCGAAGTCCGGATCCGCGCTGATGTCGCCGAAGATCGGCGGATCGTCGACGGACAGGCCGCCGTCGGCGGCGCGCGCGAACACCGACGCGAGATCGAAGCGGAACCCGTCGACGCCGAGGTCGCGCACCCAGTAGCGCATGCTGTCCACGATCATCTTGCGGACGTAGCGGTTCGCGGCGTTGAGGCTGTTGCCGGTGCCCGAGAAGTCGGCGTAGGCGTCGGGTGACGCGCCGCGCATCAGGTAGTAGGTGCTGTTGTCGAGCGCCTTGAAGCTGTAGATCGGCCCGCCCGCCCCGCCCTCGGCGGTGTGGTTGTAGACCGCGTCGATCACGACCTCGAGGTCGGCGGCGTGCAGCGCGTCGACCATCGCGCGGAAGCTGTCGCGCGGCGCCTGCCCGGCGGGGGCGTAGCCGCGGTGCGGCGCGAAGAAGCCGAGCGGCATGTAGCCCCAGTAGTCGCCGGCGCCCGGATCGAACTGGAACACCGGCATCAGCTCGACGACCGTCACCCCGAGCTCGCGCAGGTACGGGATCATCGCGACGACGCCGGCGTAGGTGCCGCGGACGTCGTCGGGCAGGCCCGCGCTCGGGTGCTGCGTGAAGCCGCGCACGTGCAGCTCGTAGACGATCGCGTCGGCCTCGTGGCGCGGCGCGCGGCCCGCCCGCCACGGGCTCGCCGGGGCCCCGACCTCGATCCGGCCGAGCGGCGCCTGTCCGAGGTTGGGTGCGCTCCCCATCGCGGCGGCGCGCTCGAAGCCGGGCGGGAACACGATCTCGCGCGCGTAGGGATCGAGCGCGACCTTCTCGGGATGGAACGCGTGGACCGCGAACAGCCCCTCGGGATCGGGGCCATCGACGCTGTACCCGTAGTGCCGGCAGGCCAGGACGATCGCCGCGGGCACCCGGCAGTGCCAGACGCGCCCCGATTTGTTGACGAGCGGATCGAGCGCGATGCGCTCGCGCGGCGCGGCGAGATCGTCGCCGAACAGCAGCAGGCGCACCGAGGTCGCGTGCTTCGAGTAGATCGCGAAGTTGTAGGCGTCGTCGGCGGGGCACCACGTCACCCCGAGCGGGTACGGCAGGCCCTCGCGGGTCGCCCACGCCGTCATGCCGGCGGCTCCACGCGGAACGCGCGCTCGCGCAGCGCCGGCCAGCGCGCCAGCGCGCGCCGGGGATCGTGGCGGCAGAGCTCGACCAGCGCGATGCACTCGCAGTGCAGCGGCTCGCCGACCATCCACGCGAGCTTGCGCACCACCTCGGCCAGCGCCGCGCGGTCGTCGTGCACGACCGCCCAGTCGCCGGCGCGGCACAGCTCACCGATCTCGCGCGCGGTCACCATGGCGCCCCCCGCCACCCGCGCGCCGGGACCCGATCGAGCTGGTTGCGCATGCCCGGAGTCGGTGCATCGCCGATGCCAGCGCGCGGTCCCGACGCGCGGCCTACCCCGCCGACGCGCCGAGGGGCGACTGCAATCGCGCCATCAGCGCCGCAAGATGGGGGGTCTCGCGCAGGCTCGCGAACACCCGGCTCGGCGAGCCCCAATCGCACCAGCCCGAGCCCGCGACCGACGCGACCGCCAGGTCGTGGGCGTGGGCCAGCACGTCGTGGCTGAAGTTGGCCGGGGCCATCGCCGCGTACGCCGCCGCGAGCGCGGCGCGATCGTCGAGCCGCGGCGCGACCTCGTCGAGCAGCGCGGCGTGGTGCGGCAGGAACCGGGACGCGAGGTGCCAGAACACCGCGACCGGACCGGTCGAGATGAACGTGTTCCACAGCGCGCCTTGCTCGCGCAGCCGCGCCGCGATCAGCGCGCTCGGCTTCTCGTAGAACCGGCGGATCGCGTGGACCGGATGGGGCCGCCCGCTCAGGCGCGCGCCCCGCACGATCCAGCCGTAGTCGACCTCGGCGTCGTCGGGGACCACGCCGATCAAGGTCACGCGATCGCGGGCGCGTCCGCGCGCCATCGCGGCGAGCGTGTCGACCAGCGGCCGCGGATCGGCGACGTGGTGGTCGGACGGCAGGAACACCACCGACGCATCCGGATCGCGCGCGCGGATGTACGCGAGCGGCAACAGGAGACCCGGCCCGGTGTCGAGGTTCCGGGGCTGGACCAGCAGCGCCGCCCCGGGATAAGCCGCGAGCTGCTCGCGCGCCATCGCCTCGTGGTGCGCGGAGACGATCACGACGATGCGCTCGGCCGGCACCAGGCGGAGCGCGCGCTCGAGGGTCTCCTGCAACAGCGACCGCTCGCCCGCCAGCACCGCGAACTGCTTGGGCACGTCGACCCCGTACAGCGCGCGGGTCAGCGGGCCGAGCCGCGTCCCCTCACCGCCCGCCAGGATCACGCACCATCGGTCGCCGGTCTTGATCATTCGCTCGTTCCTCCCGGCGGCGACCCACTGCACGGCTCATGCCCTCGCCAGGTGCGCGACGCGTCGCGCGCTGCGCGTCACCGACCGCGAAGTTCTCGGCAGATCGCGCGCCGGGCTCGACGCGCGGTTCGCACCGCCCGCGCCTCGGCTCGGAGGCTGTCACCCTTCCGGACGACAGCCTCACCTCGATCGATCGGCCCGCGCGAAGACGCGCAGCCCGATCTCATCCGGACCCTGAGCCGCCGAGCTTCGCTCGGCTCACGGGCCCGCGAGCGGTCCCCGAGCTGGCACGCCGCATGAACACCTCGCGCGTGAAAGGCGGACCCCATGCCCACCAGCGCCGCGTTCCTCGAGATGACCGCCAAGGCCAGCGAGTGGCTCCACGACACCATGCGCTACCTCGCGATCGAGGACGAGCACCAGGGCCTGCACGCGCTGCGCGCGGGGCTCCACACGCTGCGCGATCGACTGCCCGTGAGCGAGGTCGTCGATCTCGCGGCGCAGCTGCCGACGATCATCCGCGGCATCTACTTCGAGGGCTGGCAGCCCCGCAACGATCCGACGACGATCCGGACGCGCGCGGCGCTCCTGGCGCGGGTGCGCGCTCACCAGGGCAACGATCATCGCCTCGATCCCGAGGCCGTGATGCGCGCGGTGATGCGCGTGATCGCGTGGCACGTCTCGGCGGGTGAGATCAACGACATCATGAGCACGATGCCGCAGGCGATCGCGAACCTGCTCGAGGACGGCATGGCGTAGCGACCGACGCGCCCGACGCGGTGCGTCCTCGGCACACCCGATGCTTCTCGATCGCGCATGCGTCACCTCCTGGTTCGATCGCTCGCCCTCGCCTTCCTCGCCGGCGGCTGCGTCCCCACGCACTACGTCTACGCGCCGGAGCACGCGCGCGGCTGGTCCGACGGGTACCCGACCACGTGGGTCGACATCCCGCCGGGCGCGCCGGCCGGCACCGTCGCCGTGACCTCGTTCGGCATCACCGAGCTGACGCCCGACACCGCGGGGCCGGTGACGGCGCTGCACGTGCGCCTCGCGATCGCGAACGACGGCGACACCGCGCCGTGGACCGCGATCACCAGCGACCAGCTGATCGAGATCGCCGGCGAGGGCCGGAGCCGACCGATCCTCGTGAATACCGACGCGACCGCGCTACCCGACGTGACGATCGCGCCGCGCGAGCGCCGCGTCCTCGACCTCTACTACCCGCTGCCCGCCGACCTCCGCGACGAGGACGCGCTCGCCGGCTTCGACGTCCTCTGGCAGGTGACGACGCCCGCGCGCCCGGTCGCGGGGCGCGTCCACTTCGCGCGCGTGACCGTCGAGGAGCCCGCGCACGGCGACGTGGTCTTGTGGACCGGCTGGGGCCCGACGTGGTGGTACGAGCCGGCCTACCCCGGCCTGGTCTTCCACCATCACCACCCGATCGTGATCCGCCACCCGCGGCCGCACGTGATCGTCACGCATCCGCCGATCCGCCACGTGCGCGCGATCCGCGATCACCGCCACTGACCCTTCACCCACCGGAGATCCCATGCCCGCGCCCCGCCCGACGCCCGCACCTGCACCGATGAGCTCGATGATCCTGGGCTGCGACGCCGCGTGCGCGCACGCCGACCTCGGCACCCTCGCGCACCATACCGAGCTGCTGTCGCTGTGCGTGGCCGAACCGCTGCGCCGCGAGCTGCTCGACGTCGCGCGGAGCTGCCACGACGACGCCGCGCACGCGCCGTCGCGCTGGTACGCGGCGCGCGACCACCTGCGCGCCGAGCTGCGCGAGGTCGATCCGGTGCTGCACCCGTCGGCGTGACGCGCGGCCGGCGCCCCCTCGGGGACCGGTAAGGGTCCCGACGTTCGTGACGCGCGCCCTTCGAACCTGGAAGCAAACGCTTCGCAGGCTCGCACCCCATCGCGCCCGAAACTCCGCAGTTCTTGCGCGGCACGGATCTTCGATTCGCGGTGCGCCTGGTGATCGCTCCTTTCCCAGGCCCTGCGGCAACTTCGAACCTCGACGTGGGGTCCTGGCGGACCTATGTTCTCCGGCGAGCGACGCTGGTCGGTGAGTGGGGACAGGTCACCGGACAAAGGGAGCGCCATGCACAAGCTCGAGAACGCCAAGATCCTGGTCGTCGATGATGAACCCGACGCGCGGCTTGCCGTCGCCGAGGTGCTCGCGACCGTCGGCTTCACGGTCGAGACCGCGGGCGATGCGTTCAAGGCTCTCGGCAAGGCCGCCGACTTCGCCCCCGACGTGGTCGTCACCGATCTGCGCATGCCCGGCATGGACGGCTTCGAGCTGATGGCGCGGCTGCGCGCCACGCCCTCGCCGCCCGCGTTCGTGCTGCTGACCGGCGTCAACGACGTCGCCACCGCGGTCAAGGCGATCCGCGATGGCGCTGCGGACTACCTGGTGAAGCCGATCCAGGCGGCGCCGCTCATCGCGGTCGTGCGCGAGCAGGTCGAGCACCGGCGCGTGCTCGCGCAGCTCGAGGCGCTGCGCTCGCGGCCCGAGCAGCGGCGCATCGTCCACGGCATGATCGGCCAGAGCGAGCCGATGGCGCGGATCCACGAGGCGATCGCGCGGGTCGCGCCGGCGCGCTCGAGCGTGCTCATCACCGGCGAGTCGGGCACCGGCAAGGAGCTGGTGGCCGAGGCCATCCACGCCAACAGCCCGCGGGCCGCCGGCCCGTTCATCAAGGTGCACTGCGCGGCGCTGGCGGAGACGCTCCTCGAGAGCGAGCTGTTCGGCCACGAGCGCGGCGCCTTCACCGGCGCGGTCGCGCAGCGCGAGGGGCGGTTCGCCGCCGCCGACAAGGGCACGCTGTTCCTCGACGAGATCGGCGAGATCTCGCTGTCGATCCAGGTCAAGCTGCTGCGCTTCCTCCAGGAGCGCGAGTTCGAGCGGGTCGGCGGCGATCGGCCGCAGCGGGTCGACGTGCGCATCATCGCCGCGACCCACCGCGATCTCCCGGCGATGGTGCGCGACCGGACCTTCCGCGAGGATCTGTTCTACCGCCTCAACGTCGTGACCATCGACATGCCGCCGCTCCGCGATCGCCCCGACGACATCCCGGCGCTCGCGCAGTTCTTCTTCGAGCGGTCGCGCGTCGAGAACGGCCGGCAGCTGACCGAGCTGTCGCCGGAGACCATCGCGGCGCTGACGGCCTATCCCTGGCCTGGCAACGTGCGCGAGCTGCAGCACGCGATCGAGCGCGCGGTCGTGATGAGCCGCGGCCCCGCGGTCGAGGTCGCCGATCTGCCACCGCCGCTGCAGGCCCACCACGAGCCGCGCGAACCCGCGATCGCGATCCCGGGCTCGTCGCTCCGGGCCATCGAGCGCCACGCGGTGCTCAAGACCCTCGAGGCCGCCAAGGGCTCGACCTCCAAGGCCGCGGCGATCCTCGAGGTCACGCCCCGCACGATCCAGTACAAGCTGCACGAGTACCTGCCCGCCAAGAAGACCGGCGTGCCATCGATCGCGCGCGCCACGGAAGACGCCCTTCCTGGCGTACCCTCCGCGGACCCTTCGCCGACCTGACCCGCACCCGCGAGACCCGCGTGGCCGCTGACGCCTCGACCCCGCCCCGCCCGAGCCCTGTCGCCCCGCTGCCCGCGGCGGCGCTGACCGTCGTCGGGATCGGCGCCTCGGCCGGCGGGCTGTCCGCGCTCGAGGCGCTGGTCGCGCGGCTGCCCGAGGGGCCGCTGGCGGCGATCGTGCTGCAGCACCACGGCCCCGAGCACGGCAGCATGCTCGCGGAGATCCTGACCCGCGCGGCCCGGCGCCCGGTCGAGACCGCCGTCGACGGCGCGCGCGTCCGCCCCGGCGCGATCTACGTGATCCCGGGCGGCGTCGACGCGAGCGTCGCCGGCGGCGCGTTCCGGATCGCGCCGACCACGGATCGGATCCCGCGCGAGTCGATCGATCAGCTGTTCACCTCGCTCGCCGCCGACGTCGGCCCGCAGGCGATCGGCGTCGTGCTGTCCGGCGTCGGGCACGACGGCACCGCCGGGCTGCGTGCGATCAAGGCCGCGGGCGGGCTCACGTTCGCGCAGGACCCGGCCACCGCCGAGCAGCCCGGGATGCCCGAGAGCGCGCTCGCCGCGGGCTGCGCCGATCTCGCGCTGGCACCGGCGCAGATCGGAGACGCGCTCCGCCGCCTGGGCCAGCGCTCGCTCGCGATCGGCGCGGCCCACACCCCGCACGTCGACGAGCCCACGCTCGCGCGCATCCTCCAGGCGCTGCACGCCGCCCACGGCGTCGACTTCGCCACCTACAAGACCGCGACGATCGAGCGGCGCATCGCGCGGCGGATGGCGCTGCGCCTGATCGATCGCGTCGAGGAGTACGTCGAGCTGCTGGGCTCGCGGCCCGACGAGGTCGCCGGCCTCTACGCCGATCTGCTCATCGGCGTCACCGAGTTCTTCCGCGACGGCGAGCCGTTCGAGCTGCTCAAGACCGCGGTGTTCCCGCGGCTCCTCCGCGGCGGCGAGCTGCCGATCCGCATCTGGGTGCCCGGCTGCTCGACCGGCGAGGAGGCCTACTCGGTCGCGATGAGCCTGTGTCGCCCGACCGGCTCGCCCGCTACTTCACGCGCCACGATCGCGGCCACGAGATCATCCGGCCGCTGCGCGAGATGCTGGTGTTCGCGCGCCACAACCTCGGCAAGGACCCGCCGTTCTCGCGGCTCGATCTGGTGACCTGCCGCAACGTGCTCATCTACATGCAGCCGGCGCTGCAGAAGCGCGTGCTGCGCTCGCTGCACTACGCGCTCAACCCCAACGGCTACCTCCTGCTCGGCGCCTCGGAGTCGGTGGGCGACTCGTCGGAGCTGTTCTCGCTGGTCGACCGCAAGCTCAAGCTCTACGTCAAGAAGAACACCGCGTCGGCGGCCGTCTTCGACTTCGCCGCCGGGGCCCGGCCACCGAGCGCGGCGCAGCTGCCGAGCAGCGGCGAGCGACGGCGCCCGCGCCCACCGCTCAGCCTCGAGGCCATCGCCGATCGCAAGGTCCTCGATCAGTTCAGCCCGCCCGGCGTGCTGCTCGACGTCCACCTCGACGTGCAGCAGTTCCGCGGCCAGACCAGCCGCTTCCTCAGCCCGGCGCCGGGCGACGCTAGCCTCAACATCCTCAAGCTGATCCGGCCCGAGCTCATGCTCGAGCTGCGCACGGCGCTGGCCGCGGTGGCGGCCGACGGCGCGCCGCGCACCGTCGGGCCGGTGCCGCTCCGGCCCGATGGCACCGCCGCGATCGCGCTCGAGGTCGTGCCGATCCACGACGGCATCGATGGCCGGCGCGGCACGCTCGTGCTGTTCCGCGATGCCCCGCCCCCGCCGCCGCCGGCGCCCGCGGGCGTGGCCCCGGAGCTGTCGCGGATCGAGGCCCTCGAGCGCGATCTGCGCATCACCCGCGAGTACCTCGAGACCTCGGTGCTCGAGCTGCAGACCTCGAACGAGGAGCTGCAGTCGTCGAACGAGGAGCTGCAGTCGGCCAACGAGGAGCTGCAGTCCACCAACGAGGAGCTCGAGACCTCCAAGGAGGAGCTGCAGTCGACCAACGAGGAGCTGTCCACGGTCAACGACGAGCTGCAGCGCCGGCTCGCGCAGCTCGGCGAGAGCAACGACGACCTCCTGAACGTGTTCGCGACGATGAGCGCGGCGGTCGTCTTCGTCGGCACCGACCTGCGCATCCGCCGGTTCTCGTCCGCGGCGGCGCGCCTGCTCAACCTGGTCGCCGATGACCTCGGCCGGCCGGTGGCGTACCTGAGCAGCGCGCTCGACGCGCCCCAGCTCGAGACCGCGGTGGCGGAGACGATCACGCGCGCCCACGAGCGGGCGCAGCGCGTGCGCTGCTCCGACGGCCAGGGCTACACGCTGCGCGCGTTCCCCTACCGCACGGCCGAGGGCGACATCCGCGGCGCGGTGCTGGAGTTCGTGAAGGCGCCGCCCGGCCGCAAGTTCAGCGAGCTCCCCGAGGTCCACGAGTTCGGCGGCAAGGTGCTGTCGAGCCTGCCCGACGCGCTCATCCTCGTCGACGATCAGCTGCGCGTGGTCTGGGTCAACCGCGCGTTCTTCGAGACGTTCATGGTCGGCGCCGAGATCATCGGCCACTCGCTCGAGGACGTGGTCGCCGGCGCGCCCGGCACCCACGCGGCGCTGTGGACCGCGCTCGAGCGCACGCTCGGGGGCACGCCGTCGGCGGAGGAGATCCCGATCGAGGGCACCGCGCTCGCGTTCTCCGCGCGCCGCCTGCCGGCGGAGGGCGATCGCCCGGCGATGACCCTGTTCATCATCCGCGGACAGGCGGCGGCGTGAGCGCGGCGGGCGTTCCCGACGACGGCGCGCGGGGCCCCAGCGACGCGCTGGTCGAGAAGCTGCAACAGCTCCTGGCCGAAGCCGAGGCCCACCGGGTCGAGCACGATCGGCTGATCCAGGACCTGCAGGTCCACCAGATCGAGCTCGAGATGCAGAACCGCGAGCTCCGCGAGGTCCAGGGCGCGCTCGAGGCGTCGCGGGCGCGGTTCGAGGACCTCTACGACTTCGCGCCGATCGCGTACCTCACGCTCGACGATCAGGGCACGATCCGCGAGATCAACCTGACCGGCGCCACGATGCTGCGCCGCGAGCGGCTGGCGCTCCTGGGCGCGCCGCTGATCGGGCAGGTCGCGTTCACCTCGCCGGCGCGGTTCTGGGACCACCTGCGCCGCTGCCGCACGCTGGGATCGTCGGTGGTCAGCGAGCTCGAGTTCGCCGTGCACGGCGGGACACCGATCCACGTCCGCGCGATCAGCGTCCCGGTGGCCGACGTTGCCGGCCGCCCGCACGGCTACCGCACGGCGTTCATCGACGTCAGCGATCGCCATCAAGCGGAGGCCGCGCGCAACCGCGCGCTGCACACCGAGCGCGTGCTGCGGCGCGAGCTCGAGATGCTCGACCGGGCGAAGGCCGTGCTGTCGCTGTCGCTCGCGACCGTGCCGGGCCAGCGGGTCGAGGCCGTGCTCCAGGTCGCGGTCGAGCAGGCGCGGATCGTGGCCGACGCGGACTACGCGATGCTCGGGCTCGACGGTCACGGCGATCAACCGTTCTCGACCTGGGTGCAGGACGGCGCCCCGCCGGCCCAGGCCGCGGCGGTCGGGCGCCCGCCGCGGCCGATCGGGACGCTGGCCGTGCCCGCGGACGGCGCCGTGCTGCGGACCGCGGCGGTCACCGACGAGCCGGCGTTCGGCGGGTTCCCGCGCCACCACCCCGCGATCACCAGCTTCCTGCGCGTCCCGGTGACCCTCGCCGGGCGCGTCGTCGGCGTGCTTTGCCTCGGCAACAAGCGCAGCGCGCCGGCGTTCACCGCCGACGATCAGCGCGCGATCGCGTCCCTGGCCCGCGACGTGGGCGCCGCGCTCGAGATCGCCCGGCTCGGCGTCGATGCCCGGGCCGCGGTCGCGTCGCGCGACGAGCTGCTCGCGATCGTCTCGCACGATCTGCGCAGCCCGCTGTCGACGATCACGCTGTGCGCGGACCTGCTGATGCTGACGGACGATCCGACCGTGGCGCACCGCCAGGCCGCGACGATCAAGCGCGCGTCGTCGCGCATGACCCGGCTCATCGACGATCTGCTCACCGCGACCAGCATCGAGTCGGGCCACCTCGAGGTGGTGCCGCACCCCGAGTCGATCGCCGGCCTGGTCAACGAGGCGATCGAGGCGCTGGGCCCGCTCGCCGTCGCCGCCGCGGTCGTGCTCGAGGCGCGCCTGCCGCCGCGGATCCCGGAGGTCGCGTGCGATCGCCACCGCATCCTCCAGGTGCTGACCAACGTCGTCGTCAACGCGCTGCGGTTCACGCCGGCGGGCGGGCGCATCCGCATCGAGATCGAGGCCGTCGCCGAGGGCGTGCAGGTCCACATCGACGACACCGGGCCCGGCATCGCCACGACCGAGCGCGAGGAGCTGTTCCTCCGCCACTGGCGCGGCCGCACCCGCACCGATCACGGCGGCCTCGGGCTGGGGCTCTACATCTGCCGCGGCATCGTCGAGCGACACGGCGGTCGGATCTGGGCCAGCGACGCGCCGGGCGGCGGCTGCCGGATCTCGTTCACCCTCCCGTACGCCGCCCCACCCGCCCTGGCCGCGTGAGCGGGACCGACGCGCGCGGCGTGACGACCTCGATCTCGGTCGGCCGCTGATCGAGCGCGCCCCGCGCCATCGCGCCCGGCTCGTCGTCGGGTTCGATCGCGAGCGCCGGGTCGCCGGCGAAGGCCTCGAACGCGTCGCGGAGCGCCGCCACCGATGCGGGCCGCGCCGCCGGATCGCGGGCCACGCTGCGATCGACGAGGTCGGCGATCACGCCCGGGATGTCGGGTCGGGTCACGTGCACGCCCGGCAGATCGGCGGCGCGCGACGCCTGGACCAGCGCGATCCCGCGCAGGTGACCGTGGGGCAGCGCGCCGGTCAACAGCTCGTACAGCGACAGCCCGAGCGCGTAGCAGTCGGACCGCGCGGTCGGTTCGCCGCCGTCCCAGAGCTCGGGCGCGAGGTACACCGGCGTGCCCGCGATGCTGCCGTACGCGGTCAGGCGCGGGCGCTCGAGATCCGCGAGCACGGACGTGCGCGGCGGATCGAGGTCGAGGCGTGCGCCGTCGAGGATGTGCGCCAGGCCGAAGTCGAACAGCTTCACGCGCCGCCCGCCGACCAGCATGATGTTGCCGGGCTTGATGTCGCGGTGGATCACGCCGCGCGCGTGGGCCGCGGCCACGGCGCGGGCCAGGTCGCGCCCCCAGCGCACCACCTGCGGCCACGGCGCCGGGCGCGGGATCTCGTCGAGCCGCTCGCCGACCAGCAGCTCCTGCGCGAGGTACGGCCGGTGATCGACCTTGCCCGCCCGGTAGGCCGCCACGACGTTGGGGTGCTGGACCCGCGCCAGCGCCCGGGCCTCGATCGCGAACCGCGCGAGCGCGTGGCGATCGCGCTCCGGGTGCGCGACGACCTTGAGCGCCACCGCGCGATCGAGGAGCGTG
>JAIOQA010000258.1 GCA_021413675.1 Deltaproteobacteria bacterium
GACCGCTCCTCGAGTGCGGTCCACTTCCGTGTTCGCCCGAAGCGCGCGATCCACTTGTAACCAGTCTGGCGGCTGATGCCGAACACCTGGCACAGCGCGGTGCGGCTCATCGTGCCGCTCCGCCACTCGAGAACAAATCGCCGTCGTTGATCCATCTGACAGGTCTCTTTCCAGGGCACCAGGACCTCCTGGTGAACCCTGACCTGTCAGCGATATCCCCGGTCTGGGCTGTCAGTGATGTATCCGGTTTGGACCCCCGTCCCCGATGTGATAGTATATCGGCGCAACCAATGCCGCAGCAGGTTCAGCACGAGCTCCCGTGGCGTACGCGGGGCGGCAAGCGTCCGAACTCGGGGCGGAAGGCCCAAGGCCCGCGGCCGAGCGAGCCGCATCGCGTGCGGCCCGCGATCGATGCGCGCCATCCGCTCCACGTCGTGATTCGCGCGCGGCCGGGACTCAAGCTTCGCCGGCGCGCGGGCTGGCTCGCGGTGCGGCACGGGCTCGCGATCACCTGCCGGCGCAGCGATTTCCGCATCTGTCACGTCTCGGTGCAGGGCAATCACGTGCACCTGATCGTCGAGGCGGACAGCCACATGTCGCTCGCGCGCGGCATGCAGGGCTTCCAGATCGCGTGCGCGCGGCGGTTCAATGCCCACGCGAATCGCCGCGGCGGGGTCTTCGCGGACCGCTATCACCCGCGCCCGCTGGCCACGCTGCGCGAGACTCGCAACGCGCTGGCCTACGTGCTGAACAACTGGCGCAGGCACCGCGAGGACACCACCGCCCGCAACCTCGTGTTCGATCCGTTCGCATCGGCGCGCGCGTTCGACGGCTGGGCGAATGACCCACGACGCGGCCATCTGGAGTTCGTCCCGGTCGTGATGCCGACGACCTGGCACCTCACGCACGGCTGGCGGCGATACGGGCCCATCTCGCCGCAGGCGCGGCCCGGGCCGATCGAGGCGCGGCCTGGGCGCCCAGGTCGCGACGCTGCCTGACCGCGACCACGGTCCGGACGCCATCGCGGGCCAGCGCCGCGATGGGGTGCGAGGTGATCTGGACAATCACGCACCCGCACGACAGACCAGCAGGACATGACGGACGACGACAGCGGCTGGATCGTGATCATCCCGCCGTCGCGACCTGCGGACGCCACCGCCGCGCTCGCGGCGTGGCGGCGCGCGCACCCGGCAGTGGCGTCGTCGCTGGGGCCGGACGACATCCTGATCGACACGATGCGCACGCAGAATGGCGACCGGGTGCGCATCCGGGCGCGGCTGCCCCGCTGAGCCGCGGACTGCCGCGCCGAGCGTCGACGCGCTCGCGCCTGGCGCTCGCGCCGCGGCGCATCTACCGTGGCGCGACCATGGCGCGCCGCTCCTCGCCCCCGTCGCTGGTGTCCCATCGCCTGGTCGCGCAGCGGCTCGCGCACGCGACCGACGCGACGCCCGGCGAGGTGGTCGCGCGGCTGGGGGCGATCCAGGCGCAGGACTACGCGGGCTGCCGATGGGCAGTCGCGTTGCGCCTGCGCGCCACCGTCGCGACCTCCGCCCCCACCGTCACCCCGACCGAGGCCGCGATCGATCGCGCGCTGGCGGAAGGAGCGATCCTCCGCACCCACGCGCTGCGCTGGACCTGGCAGCTGGTCGCACGCGCCGACATCCGCTGGCTGGTGGCCTTCGCCGCTCCGCGGCTGTACGCGCGCAACGCGCGGCGGCTGGCGGAGCTCGGCGTCGATGCGCCCACGCGCGCCGCGAGCCAGCGGGTGTTCGCGCGCGCGCTCGCGGACGGCGCGCACCTCACACGCGCGGAGCTGGGCAGCGCGCTGACCCGCGCGAAGATCCCCGACGCGCCCGAGCGGCTGTCGTACCTGCTGTCATGCGCGGAGCTCGATGGCCTGCTGTGCAGCGGCGCGCCGCGCGGCGCGGCGGTCACCTACGCGCTCCTCGATCGGCGCGCGCCCGACGCACGGCCGGCGCTGCGCCGCGACGACGCGATCGCCGAGCTGGCGCGGCGCTACTTCGCGAGCCGCGGGCCGGCGACGGTGGCGGACTTCGCGTGGTGGGCGGGCGTGACCACGACCGAGGCGCGCGCCGCGACCGACGCGGTCGCGACGACCCTGGTCGCCGACACGATCGACGACACCCCCACCTGGCGCGCCGCGCGCACGGCGCCGGCGATCGCGTCGCCGAGCGCGTACCTGATCCCCGCGTTCGACGAGTACCTGATCGCGTATCGCGATCGCGACGCGATCCTGGATCCCGCGTTCGCGCGGCGGGTGAACGCCGGCGGCGGGATGCTCGATCCGTGCGTGGTCGTCGATGGCCGGGTGATCGGCGTGTGGCGCCGCGAGCTCGCCCGCGCGTCGGTCGCGGTGTCGATCAGCCTGTTCGAGGACGCGCCGCCGCGGGTCGCGCGCGCGCTCACCGCGGCCGCGGCGCGCTACGGCGCGTATCTCGGGCGCGAGGTCGAGCTCGCGATCGGCGCGCACACCGCCGCGCCGCGCGCGCGCCGCGTCTGATCACGGATCAGTGGACGACGATGCCGCGCGGGAACGTGCCGATGTCGTCGCGCTGATCGCCCTTCTCGCGCACGCCGAGCGCCACGAGGTTGCCGAGGACGTTGTCGTCGAGCCGCGTGCCGCGCTCGGGGATCTCGAACGCGCCGCCGACCAGCTCGGGCATGAACAGCAGCGCGTCGCCGTTGCCGTTGTAGCCGAGCTGCACGAACGCCTCGGGCGCGAACTCGACGCACTTCTTCTCGCAGCAGTGGAAGGTCTTGGCCACGCGGTAGAAGCCCTCGCGCGGCAGCGGCTTGAGCGACTTCGGGTCGAAGCCGTCGGGGACCGTCATGCCGCGCGCCGAGAACTGCGCGCGGTTGCGATTCCAGCGCTCGGGCTGGTAGAGGCCGGGGCCCGGGTTGCCGTGGTTGTGGAAGTACACGAGGCGGCCCGCCTCGATCCCGCCGATGGCGGTGAGGGTGCGGTACACGCCGCAGGGCGGCAGGTCGGTCGTCATCGCCGCAGCATGCGGCGGGTCGGCCCGCTTGCAAAGGGCCGGCGGGGTGATCGCGTGCGCGAGATCGCGCGACCTGGCGCGCCGCCGGCTCGCGTCGCTCGCGTCAGACCGCCAGCGCGGGCGCCAGGAACGCGGTCAGCCCCGCGCGCGCGGCCGGCCAGCTGGTGAACTGGGGCAGCGCGTCGTACTCGGCGAGCACCGCGGCGATCGCCGGCGACGCGCCGCCGTGCGCGCCGATCGCCTCGCGGACCGCCGCGGGCTGACCCGAGGCCCAGCCGAGCACCAGCATCTGCCGGGTCGCGCTCGGCGACGGCGCGTGGCCGAGCAGCGTGGCCCAGCGCGCGAGATCGCTGTCGACCCCGATCATCCAGCGGTCGCTGGCGAGCGCGGCGTCGAGGCGGGGCTTGAGCGCGGCGCGCAGCCGGGACGCGACCGCGCTGCCGAGGAAGCTGCGCAGCACCTCGGCGCAGTAGCCGAGCTGCTGGTCGCCGAGCTCGTCGAGCAGCGCCGGCGCCAGCGGCTCGCCGGGGGCGCGGGTCGCGACCACGGCCTCGAGCAGCGCGCGGCCGCCCTTCGCGCGCGCGGGGTGCGCGACGAACGCATCGACCTCGGCGCGCGCGTCGCGTCGATCGTCTCCGACCCGCTTGATCAAGGTCGCGACCTCCCAGTCGTCGGGGAGGATGTCGACGGAGCCGCTCGGGCCGACCACGTTGCTGTTCAGGCCGTGCGCCTCGGCGTCGAGCAGCACGACCAGCTGCTGCGCCGGCGACAGCGACGCGAGGATCGCGTCGCGCTCGGCGATCGCGACGAGATCGCCGGTCGCCGCGCGGCACGCGAGGTGGCGCAGCGCGAACGCGAGCGACTCGGTGTCGCCGCGGTAGGGCACGCCGCGATCGCTGGGGCCGCGCGGCGCGAGGCCGAGCGCGCGCCGCCGCCCGGTGGTCGATGCCGGCAAGCCGAGCTTGGTCCACGGCAGGCGATCGTGATCGGCCTCGGCGAGGGTCTCGATCACCGCGCGCTGATCGACCGACAGCGAGTCGATCGTGCGCGGCCAGAACGGGCCCTGCTCGGGCAGCTCGCCGAACAGCATCTCGAGCGCGACGCTGGCGAGCGACGCGTCTTTCTCGCGCGCGGCGCGGGTCGCGATCACCGCGGCGGCGCGGGTCCGCGCGTCCTCGTCCTGCGTGCGCAGGAGCCCGATCGCGACGTTGCCGAGGCGTCCGTCAGCGAACGCGAGGTGCGGCACCTGACCGATGTCGGTCGCGGCGACCAGCGCGTCGATGTCGGGCGGGCCATCGAAGGCCATGCCGATCGCCAGCGCCGCGGCGCCGAGCGCGCCATCGCCGCCGGGCACCGGCGCGCCGAGCCGCGGCAGCGCGAGCCGGAGCGCGATGCGCACGCCCGGGACCTCCTCGACCGCGAGGCGGTTGCGCATCGCGACCTTCGCGGAGGTCGGCGCGTCGACGCAGAACGTGAGCGCGAGCACCGCCGCGGAGCGCACGTCGGGATCGCCATGGGCGAGTTGAAGGACGATCGCGTCGGCGCCAGCGGCGACCGCGGCGCGCACCTCGGCGCGGTCCGCGGGCAGCGAATCGCGCCGGCGGCGCTCGGGCGGCAGCACCGTCGCGTGGAAGTGACCGCCGAGCTGCGCATCGGCGAGCCAGACCAGCGCCGCGGCGCGCTGCGATGATCGCGGCCGCGGTCCCGCCGAGGTCGTGGCCCGGACCGCGCACGGTCTGGCCCAGCGCGGCCAGCGCGTCGCCGTGCGCGCGGGTGTCGGCGCCGGACAAGGCGGTGATCGTCAGGGCGTGCTCGGCGAGCGGGCCGGGAGGCTCCCCGGCGGCGTCCTCGGCGAGCGGCAGATCTGCCGCCAGGCGCAGGATCGTGTCGCCGTACTCGTCGGGCAGCGCGCGGTTGGCCGCGTGCATCGCGATCATCTCGCCGTCGTCGTCCTGCCAGTAGGTGTGGCCCCAGCGCGCCATCCGACCCTCGCCAAGGCCCGTGCGCGGGCGCTGATCGCCGGGCGAGGTGACGTCGTAATCGCCCGCGATGTCGGCGCAGAGGTTCTGCACGTCGCGGAAGCCGAGGATGCCGAAGCCGTTCTCGAGCGAGCCGAGCAAGAGCTCGCCGCGATTCTCCGCCGTGACGCGCTCGCCGGGCGCGACGCCGATCCAGCGCGTGGTCCCGCCCTCGCGGAACACCCACTCGAGCTCGGCCTCCGACGGCAAGCGCAGCCCCGCGGGGATCAGCGCGTCGGCGTCCTCGGGTGAGATCGTCCGCATCGCGGGCTCGCCGCTCGATTCCACCTCGCCACGCTCGTCGTCGTCGTCGTCGTCGTCATCATCCGCTTCGCCGCGCGTCGCCTTCACTGCCTCGCGATACGCCTCGCTCGCCTTCCCGCCGTCAGTCGCGCCGCTCTCGCCCTCGGGCGCGATGCCGGCGATCGCTAGCAGGAACGGTCGCATGCGGATCCACCGCGTCGGCCGCGAGCGCGCGACCGTCCAGCCCCACCGGGTCTGGGCGCCGCCCTCCTCGCGCGCCTGCGCCGCGGCGAAGACATCGTCGACGGAGAAGCCCATGCGCAGCCAGCCGCCGGGCACGACCACGAAGCCCTGTGCGAGCGCGCCGTGCACGAGCTCGCCGAGGCCGCGCCGGCCCACGCGCAGCCGCCCGACGCGCCACGGATCGCCCATCGCGGTCGCGAGCGCGGTCAGCACCGCGCGGCGCTCGTCGTCCTCAATCCCCATCCATTGATCCAGAGTCGACAGCGGGTCGAGCTGAGTCATCGCCTGCGATTGAACCACGAGCACGCACCGGCCCGCGCGCACCGGCGCCGCGATCCGCAACTCCCGACGCGCCGCATCGCGCGCCGCAACGCCGCACCGCTTTCGAATCGCCGCGCATGGACGCGCGCGGCCGCCCGCGTGAAGCTGGAGCCATGCATCGTTTCCTGGTCGCGTTCACCCTGGCCACGGCCACCTTTGCCAGCGTGGCCACGCTTGGCGCCTGCGGCGGCGGCCAGCGCTTCCGCTATCCGACCGCCGATGCGCCGCTGCGCCTCGATCGCGTCGTGCTCTACCGCAACGGCGTGGGCTACTTCGAGCGCTCCGGCCGCATCGAGGGCGATCTGCTGACGCTCAAGGTCCGCAAGGACCAGGTCAACGATCTGCTGAAGAGCCTGACCATCGTCGACCGTTCGACCGGCCGCGCGGTCAGCGTGTCGATGCCGCTCGATCCGCAGACCTGGGCCAACGCCGCGCTCGCGACCCTGCGGCCGGGGCAGGGCAGCCTGGCCGAGGTCCTCGACTCGCTGCGCGGCAGCCTGGTCACGCTCACCACCACCGACGGCGAGGCCCGCGGCCGCGTCGCGATGGTCGAGCAGCTGGTCGACGCGCCCGATCCGAACAAGCCCGGCGCGGTGCCCAAGATCGATCACCGCGTGTCCTTGCTCGACGGCGACACGCTGCGCATCGTCAAGCTGTCGACGGTCCGCGGCCTGCAGTTCGCCGACGGCGATCTCGCGATGCAGTTCAACCGGACCCTCGACGCGAGCGCCGGCGAGGGCATGTTCCAGCAGGTCGCGGTCAGCATCCGGCTGGCCGGCGCGTCGTCGCACGATCTGCGCGTGAGCTACGTGGTCGCGGCGCCGATGTGGAAGCCGACCTACCGCGTCGTCCTGCCCGACGGCGGCAAGGGCAAGGCGCTGCTCCAGGCCTGGGCGGTCGTCGACAACACCAGCGGCGAGGAGTGGAAGGACGTCAAGCTCGCGCTGACCTCGGGCGCGCCGATCGCGTTCCGCTACGATCTCCACACGCCGCGCGAGATCGAGCGACCGGATCTCACCGACCGCGGCGTGCAGCGCCAGGCCGAGGCGATGGTCGGCGAGACCACGTACACGCCACCGCCCGCCGCCGTCGCGTCGGCACCGAGCCCGATGCCCCCGCCCAAGACCGCGCCGCGCGCGCCGACGCGACGGCCATCGCCCGGCGGTGGCGCCGCCGCGACCGAGCGCGCCGGCAAGGCCTACGACGGCGACGACGAGTACGGCGGCGAGGACGGCATCTACGCGACCGGCGAGGAGGACGCGCCGGCGATCGACGCCGAGGGCCTGCGCCGCTCGACCCAGGCCCAGGCGCGCGCACAGACGGTCTCGGGCCAGACCCGCTTCGAGCTCGACCAGCGCGTGACCGTGCCCGAGGGCACCTCGACCATGGTCGCGATCATCAACGCCGACGTCGACGGCGAGGAGACCTTCCTCTACCGGCCGGGCGGCGGCGGCGCGGGCTACGAGCTCAACCCGTACCGCGTCGTCCGGTTCGCCAACTCCACGCCGTTCGTGCTCGAGCCCGGGCCGATCGGCATCTACTCCGGCGGCAGCTTCGTCGGCGAGGGCCTGTCGGAGACGGTCGGCGCGGCGACCAGCGCGACGGTGCCGTTCGCGGTCGAGACCGGGGTCTCGGTCGCCTCGACCACCGGCATGGACGCCGACGAGATGCACCTCGTGCGCATGTCGCGCGGCGTGCTCGAGGTCGAGCAGTTCTCGCGCCGCACGACCACGTACACCGTGCGCGCGATGACCGACGACGACGGCTTCACCGTGCTCATCCGCCACAGCCGGGCCGGCGGCAACTACGAGCTGAAGGATCGCCCCGCCGGCACCGAGGATCTGCCCGACGCGTACCTCGTGCGGCTCGCGATCCCCAAGGGCCAGCGCGAGGGCGTCATCAAGGTCGTCGAGCAGACGCCGAGCCGCAGCACGATCAGCATCTGGAACGCGCCCGCGGTCGATCTGCTCGAGAAGCTCCTGGTCGACGCCAGCCTCGGCGACGACACCAAGAAGAAGCTGCGCCCGATCATCGATCGCCGCCGCGCGCTCGCGAAGATCGAGGAGCAGATCGCGGCCCTCACCGAGCAGCGCAACAAGCTCGATCAGCGCGCCGCGGAGCTGCGCCAGAACCTCGAGGCGATCGCCAAGAACCCCAAGGCGGCGGAGGCCGCGCAGGTGCGGGCGTACGATCGACCGATGCAGCTCGGGGACTCGTCGTGGGCGCGATAATCGGCGGGATCTTGATCGTGGTCGTCATCTCGATGCTGTCCGGGGTCACCGGGGTGCTCGGGAGCTACGACCGCCTGGTCGCGTCGGGCGCGCCGGCGCGCGGCATCCTCCTGTGGGTCGCGCCGCAGGGCGTGCGGGTGCCATCGGGCAACCGGCAGCGGCCGTTCGAGCGCCGGCAGATGGTGATCGACGTCGAGATCCCGGGCCAGGCGCCCTACGAGATCAACGTGGCCCAGCAGGTGCCGCTCAACCTCGTGCCCGATTGCCTGCCCGGCGCCACCGTCGAGCTGCGCGTCGATCGCAAGAACCCGCAGCGGGTCGCGATCGTCGGGCCGGGCGCGTTCTTCGCCGCCCAGCTGCTCGGCCAGGCGAGGGCCGCGTGAGCGCGGAGTCGCTGCGGTGCTCGACCTGCGGCGCGGCGATGAAGCCCGACGCCAACGGCCGGCTCTACGCGTGCCACTACTGCGGCGCCGAGGTCCAGGCCGCGATCGACGCCACGCAGATCGCCGCTGGCCTCAAGCTCGATCTCGCCAACGCCGACGCGTTCCTGAACGGGCTGGCGACCGCGCTCCACGGCCACCTCGGCACGCGCACGACCCTGCGCGCGGCCGGCGGTCGCGTCGATCACTTCGAGATCAACCTCGATCCCGATCTGTTCGTCGTGAAGCGCGAGGGCCACGGCGTGGTCGCGCAGTACAAGAAGCTGGTCCGCGGCGTCGCGCTCAAGACCCACACGCACCCGCTCGATCGCTGGGTGCAGCTCCTCACCAAGGCGCTGGCGTCGCACGCCAACGAGAACGCGCGCGTGGCCCAGGTGCTCGCGACGTTGAAGGGTGGCTGACGATGGCCCCGAACGATCCACCGAGCGGGCCCCCGAACGGGCCGCCGCATGCGCACCAGCGCCCGCACCTCGACGATCTGCCGCAGCACGCGCGCGAGCGGCTCGCCGAGATGCGCGAGCATCACTTCTTCACCAGCGACCTGTCGGTGAACGAGTTCCTGCTGGTCAAGGAGGCCGGCTTCTCGCCGCTCGGCCTGGTGATGGGCTCGAGCATCTACCACATCGGGTTCCAGCCGATCCGCCAGGGCGTGAGCGAGGAGCTCACGATGCTGACCCAGGCGATGTACTCGGCGCGCGAGCTCGCGATGGTGCGCATGGAGGAGGAGGCCGATGCGCTCGGCGCCGACGGCATCGTCGCGGTGCGGCTGACGCTCAACGTGCACGCGTGGGGCGCCAACGTCATCGAGTTCGTCGCGATCGGCACCGCGGTCAAGAGCGACGAGTCCGCGACCGCGTTTCGCGGCGCCGAGAACCGGCCGTTCACCAGCGATCTTTCGGGCCAGGACTTCTGGACGCTGCTCAACGCCGGCTATCGCCCGCTCGGCTTCGTGATGGGCAACTGTGTCTACTACGTCGGCCAGGCGCCCCAGGGCCAGCCGACCGAGAACAAGGAGCTGGTCGGCCCGACCCAGGCGCTCTACGACGCGCGCGAGCTGGCGATGGAGCGCATGCAGGTCGAGGCCGAGGCGCTGGGCGCCGCCGGCATCGTCGGCGTGGTCATCGACGAGAACAACCACACGTGGGGCCCGGCGGTGCTCGAGTTCAGCGCGGTCGGCACCGCGGTCGTGCCGATCCGCGACGACCACCGGATCCAGCGCCCGGCGCTGGTGCTCACGGTGGGCGACTGATGAGCGCCGAGCGCACCCGGCCGCCGATCGATCTGCGCGCGAGCCAGGCCCGGGTCAAGGCGGGCGGCATCCCGCTGCGCGCGGTCGAGCGGCTCGCCGACGAGGCGGGGCCCGACCGCCGGCTGTTCACCAGCGATCTGTCGGTCGGCGAGTTCCTGCTCGCGCGCGACGCCGGCTGCGAGCCGATCTCGCAGGTGATGGGCTCGTGCATCTACCACGTCGGCCAGATCCCCGACTACAAGGGCGCGACCGGCGAGATCAAGGTCATCAGCGATGGCCACCGGGTGTCGCGCCGCGCCGCGATCCGGCGGCTCTACGAGGAGGCGCAGCTGGTCGGCGCCGACGCGGTGATCGGCGTGCACCTGCGCGATCGCATGATCACGATGGGCGCGCGCGGCAAGGGCGGCGACGACGGCGGCGAGGTGCTCGAGTTCACCGTCGTCGGCACGGCGGTGCGCGCGCCGTGGATCTCGCGGCCCGCGGGCCAGCCGGTCATCACCGATCTCAGCGGTCAGGATCTCTGGGCGCTCTATCACGATGGCTACGAGCCTTGCGGCTTCCTGTTCGAGTTCTGCCGCTACCACGTCTGGCACGTCACCAAGAACGCGCAGCAGGTCACCAGCGGCGAGCTCGAAGAGGCCAGCGCCGCGGTCGCCGAGGCCCGCGCCATCGCGTCGCGCAAGCTGCTCGAGCAGGCGGCGCAGCACGGCGCCGAGTTCGTGATCGGCTCCGACGTGAAGGTCAGCGTCCGCGAGGTGCCGTGCGGCTACGGAGGCTGTCCGCTCGACGACCTCGACGTCGACGTCTCCGTGTTCGGCACCGGCGTGCGCCGCACGCCGCGCGCGCAGCAGGTGGTCCATGCGGTCCCGGATCTGATCCTGTCGATGATGCCGCTCGGTCGCCGCCGGGACGCGGTGATCGACGGCGAGGACGACGCCGACGACGTCGAGATCGCCGCCGAGGAGGCCACCGAGGCCGCGCTCGAGCGCGACGAGGCGGCGGCCGAATGAGCGATCCCGATCTCGAGGCGATGACCGATCTGCCGGTGCACGCGCGCGAGCGCCTCGCCGACATGCGCGCGAAGAAGCTGTTCACCAGCGATCTGTCGGTGAACGAGTTCGTCCTCGTGCGCGAGGCCGGCTTCGAGCCGGTCGGCATGGTGATGGGCACGTCGATCTACCAGGTCGCCGCGCGCACGCCTTCCGGCAGCAAAGGTCAGGAGCTGGTCGAGACCACGCGCGCGCTCTACCACGCGCGCGAGCTGGCGATGAACCGCATGGAGGAGGAGGCCCAGGCGCTGGGCGCCGACGGCATCATCGGCGTGCGCCTGACCGTGAACCTCGCGCTCGATCCGTCGCGCCAGCACTGGCAGCGCTACCGGATCTGGCAGCAGTGGGCCAGGCGCATCGGCTTCCGCCGGCCCCAGACGATCACGCCGCGCACCGGCTACTTCGCGCAGTGGCCGCAGCTCGCGGACACGCAGTGGCGGCAGTGGTGCACCGCGCAGGGCTGGGCGACGATCCCGCTGGCGCCGTGGGCGCAGCCGGTCGGCAAGGCCAGCTACTCGTTCGGGCCGAACACCGCCGAGTTCATCGCGATCGGCACCGCGATCCGCCACCGCGAGGGCGAGCACTACCGCAACAAGGCCGGCAAGCCGTTCCAGTCGGATCTGTCGGGCCAGGAGTTCTGGATGCTGATCCGCGCCGGCTATCGCCCGGTCGGGTTCGTGATGGGCAACTGCGTCTACTACGTGCCGCCGGCGCTCCTGCGCGCGCCCGACAACGCCAGCGTCGAGCTGTCGGAGTACACCCACGCGCTCTACGACGCGCGCGAGCTCGCGATCGAGCGGCTGCAAGATGAAGCCGAGGCGCTCGACGCCACCGGCATCGTCGGCGTGACGGTCGCCGAGGAGCAGCACTCGTGGCGGACCAACCCCTGGAACATGGGCAACGCGGCGCTGCAGAGCGGCGAGGTGATCGAGCTGTTCGTGATCGGCACCGCGGTCGTGCCGATGGCCGCCGAGGGCGCGCCGCTCGGCCGGCCGATCCTGGTGCGCACCGCGAATGATCCGATCGTGGTCGCGCGGGAGGGCGGTGAATGACCGCCGCCCTGTCCGAGCTGTCGGTGACCGAGTTCCTGACCCTGGCGCGGATCGGGTTCCTGCCGCGCGGCCTGGTGGTCGGCTCGTGCGTGTTCTCGGCTGGCTCGCAGTACGACTGGCGGGTCGCGACCGGCGAGATCGAGCGGCTGTCGAACGCGATGCGCAGCGCGCGCCAGCTCGCCGTCGCGCGCATGCGCCAGCAGGCGGTGCAGCTGCAGGCCGATGGCATCGTCGACGTGCGGCTCGAGGTCGAGCACCACCTGTGGCGCGGCGCGCGCCAGGTCGCGAAGTGCGTCGCGGTCGGCACCGCGGTGGTGTTCGATCGCGGCCACGCCCAGGGCGATCTCGCGGCGGCGCCGAGCCTGCGCCTCGCCGGCGGCCAGCCCTTCGACAGCGATCTCCAGGCCAGCGACTTCGTCACGCTCCTGTCGGCGGGGTATCGCCCGGTGACGATCGCGATGGGCAACTGCGTCTACGGCCTCGATCCGCGCGAGCTGCGCCAGTTCCGCGGCAGCGACACCGAGATCACGACGTACACCCAGGCGTTCTTCGACGCGCGCGAGCTCGCGATGGAGCGCCTGCAGCACGATCTGTTCGCGCACTTCCCGCGCGGCCACGCCGACGCGCCGACCGGCATCGTCGGCATGACGGTCAGCGAGGCGACCTATGGCGGCGCCGGCGGCAGCGGCCCGCCGATCGTCGAGTTCACCGCGTTCGGCACCGCGATCGCGCCGCTCACGCCGGGCGATCCGCGGCGCACGCGCATTCCGACCCGGCCGCGCGTGGTCGTGCCGCTCGATCGCTAGCCGCTGCCCGGAGTCCCCGCGTGAAGCTGCTCGAACCGCTGACGCTCGCATCCCTCACGCTGCCCAACCGCGTCGTCATGGCGCCGATGAGCCGTCGCCGCGCCCACGATCGCGGCCGCGTCGGCGCGCTGCAGGCCGCGTACTACGCGCAGCGCGCGAGCGCGGGCCTGATCGTCAGCGAGGGCATCAACATCTCGGCGCAGGCGGTCGGCGCGCCGTCGACCCCGGGCCTCTACGACGACGCCCAGGTCCTTGCGTGGCGCGGCGTGACCGACGCGGTCCACGCCGCCGGCGGCCGCATGTTCGCGCAGCTGTGGCACAGCGGCCGGGTCAGCCACTCGAGCGTGCGCGGTGGCGCGCTGCCGGTCGCGCCCTCGGCGATCGCGATCGCCGGCCAGGCCATGACGCCGGCGGGCCCGATGCCGTACGAGGTGCCGCACGCGCTCACTCTCGACGAGATCGCAGGCACGATCGCCGACTACCGGCAGGCCGCGGTCAACGCCCGGCGCGCCGGCTTCGACGGGGTCGAGCTGCACGGCGCGTTCGGCTACCTGCCCGGGCAGTTCCTGGTCGACGGCGCCAACCAGCGCACCGATGCCTACGGCGGATCGATCGCCAACCGCGCGCGGTTCACGCTCGAGGTCATGGCCGCGCTCGTCGACGTCTGGGGCCCGGGCAGGGCGGCGATCAAGCTGTCGCCCACGGTCCCGCTCAATGATTGCATCGACTCCGATCCGGTCGCGCTGTTCACCCACGTGATCGAACAGCTCGATCACCTGCCGCTCGCGTACCTGCACCTCATGCAGGGCATCGCGCCGCTCGATCGGTTCCCGACCTGGCCCCGGAACGCGCTCGCGACCTTCGGGCCGCGCTACCGCGGCGTCATCATCACCAACGGTGGCTACGATCGCGACCGGGCCCTTGCCGTGCTCGCTTCTGGCGCGGCGCACGCGGTGTCGTTCGGGGTGCCGTTCATCGCGAACCCGGATCTGGTGCAGCGCTTCGCGGCCGGGGCGCCGCTCGCGGTCGCCGATCGCGCGACCTTCTACGGCGGCGACGCGCGCGGCTACACCGACTACCCGTCGGTGTGAACGATATTGGTGCCGATCGAGGGACAGTCCATCCCTCTCGGCGAGGTTGTGACCTGCGTCGCGACGCCGCAGGGTGCGTACCACTGGTGCGCGCCCTGCGCGGTCGCGCCCTCACCTCGGAGAACGCACGTGAAGCTGCTCGAATCGCTCGACCTCGGCGGGCTCGTCCTGCCCAACCGCATCGTCATGGCCCCGATGACCCGCAGCCGCGCACACGACCACGGCAAGGTCGGCCCGCTCCAGGCCACGTACTATGCGCAGCGCGCGAGCGCGGGCCTGATCGTGAGCGAGGGCGTGAACATCTCGCCGCAGGCGATCGGCAGCCCGTTCACGCCGGGGCTCTACGACGACGCGCAGGTCGAGGCGTGGAAGACGGTCACCGACACGGTCCACGCCGCGGGCGGGCGGATCTTCGCGCAGCTCTGGCACACCGGTCGCGTCGGTCACTCGAGCGTCCGCGGCGGCGCGCTGCCGGTCGCGCCGTCGGCGATCGGCATCGTCGGCCAGCAGGCGTTCACCGCCGCCGGCCCGGTCGACTACGAGACCCCGCACGCGCTGACCACCGAGGAGGTCGTCGCGGTCATCGCCGACTACCGCACGGCCGCGGTCAACGCCAAGCGCGCGGGCTTCGACGGCGTCGAGCTGCACGGCGCGTTCGGCTACCTGCCCAACCAGTTCCTGGTCGATGGCGCCAACCACCGCACCGACGCGTACGGCGGCTCGATCGCCAACCGCGCCCGCTTCACGCTCGAGATCATGGCCGCGCTCGTCGACGTCTGGGGCCCGGGTCGCGCCGGCATCAAGCTGTCGCCGACGATCCCGTACAACAGCATCAGCGACTCCGATCCGCTCGCGCTGTTCACCTACGTGATCGAGCAGCTCGACAAGCTGCCGCTCGCGTACCTGCACCTCATGCAGGGCATCATCCCGCTCGACAAGTTCCCGACCTGGCCCAAGGACGCGCTCGCGACCTTCGGCCCGCTGTTCCACGGGCCGATCATCACCAACGGCGGCTACGATCGCGACAAGGCCGAGCACGTGCTGGCCTCGGGCGCGGCGCAGCTGGTGTCGTTCGGCAACGCGTTCATCGCCAACCCGGACCTGGTGAAGCGGCTCGAGGTGTCCGCGCCGCTGGCCGCCGCCGATCGCGCGACGATGTACGGCGGTCACGAGAAGGGCTACATCGACTACCCGACGCTCGCGTCCTGAACGATCGCTACGGCAGCCGCGCCTTGTAGACGGTGCCGTGGCTGCCGTTCTTGAAGATGTTCCAGTAGGCCGCGCCGCAGTCGACGACGATCTCGTACGGATCGGCGACGCCCTTGGCGATGACCTCGATGTCGCCGACGGCCCCGCCCTTGACGACGCGCATCACGCGGCCGCCGGGCGTCGTCCAGTAGACGTGCTGATCGTCGAGCGCGACCCCGCGGGCGCGGGTGTCGCCGACCGGTAGCACGGTCAGGCCCGAGCCGTCCTTGTTGCGCCACGCGATGCCATCGGTGCTGGCCCAGTAGACCCGGTCGGCGTCGAGCGCGATCTCGCCCGCGCCGGGCGCGAGCGCGAAGTCCGAGGCCGCGGTGTCGTTGCCCGCCATCGCGATCGGGATGCGGCGCACGCGGCCGTTGTCGCTGAAGTAGACGTCGGTCGCGTCGACGGCGACGCCGATCGAGACGTCGGGGTCGTAGCCGTCGTCGACCTTGCTGACGACCTTGGTCGGCGTGGGCTGCGAGCCATCGGTCGGCGCCCGGAAGATGCCGCCGGCGCCGTTCAGGTAGAGCATCGGCCCGCTGACCACGAGGTGGCCGAACGCCGGCGTGGTCGTCAGGGTCGTCACGTCGAACGGCGTGCTGGGCAGCGCGATCGGCGCGCCCCGGACCTGGCCGTTGAAGTAGTCGTTCCAGTAGACGTTGGTCGCGTCCGCGGTGAGCGCGACGCTGTCGCCGCCGGCGCCGTCGATCGAGGTGCCGGCGAGGCCGTCGATCGACACCCGGCGCACGTCGCCGTCGCCGCTGGCGTAGTAGAGCGTGTCGTCGACGAGCACCATGCCGAGCGTGAAGCTCGCGTCGATCGTGGTCAGCTGGATCGGATCGCAGCCGGGGCCGGTGCCACCGCTCGGGTGGCACGCCGGGATGCGCGCCGGTGGGCACGCGGTGGGCGGCGCGTCGGTCATGGCGTCGGGCGCGCCGGGATTGGCGTCGGGATCGCCGACGCAGGTGTCGGCGAGCGCGCCGGCGGTCGGATCGTAGCGGCGGCCGGTCGCGCAGGTGGTGTCGTCGAAGGCGCAGTACATCGTCGCCTCGCAGTGCCCGGCGACGCCGCCCCGCTGGCAGTCGGTGTCCTGGTCGCAGTGGAAGCTGCGGCTGCCGAGGCACCCGCCGAGGGCGAGGCCGAGCAGCGCGGGCAGGGCGAGATCGCGGCGCACGAGGCGATGATCGCACGGGACCAGATCGGATCAACCGCCGGGGACGAGCGTCACCGGATTCTGCCGGCCGCGGCGTAGACTGCCAGGGATGTCCCGCAGCGAGCACGCCACCCGCCGTGACCGCCGCGACCCCGGCGATCTCGCGCGCAAGCGCCGTATCAAGGCGCAGGTCGAGCAGGTGCGGCAGCGGCCGCGCGAAGCGCTGCCGCCCGTCGACGTCCATGGCGTGCCGATCGCGATCCGCGATACCGGACCGTTCATCCACTATCCCGCCGCCGATGATCTCCGCGCGGTCCTGGCGCGGCTGCCGCCGGGCGCGGTCGACGGGATCGCGGGCATCGAGCTGCGGCTGCCGGCGGCCGACACCGATGTCGATGAGGGCGAGCTCGATCCGTACCTCGGGCTGCTGCGCAGCGAGGCCGTACCTGGCGTCTTCGGCGGGCGCGTGATCGGGACCTACGACCGCGACACCGCGATCATCTCCCTCCACGCCTACGTCTACGATCCGGGGCTCCGCGATCGCGGGATCGTCGAGCTGTGGCTGCGGCTGCGCATGCTCGCGACGCTCATGCACGAGCTCGGGCATCACGAGGAGTGGATCGCGGTCGGCGAGCGCGCGCGGTGGCGCAAGGACGGGCTGATCGCCAGCGAGGCCCACGCCGAGACGATCGAGTACGCGTGGACCCGCGACGTGGTCGTGCCGTACCTCGAGGAGGTCGCCGCCGCCGAGGTCGCGGCGCTGCGCGCCTGGCTCGAGCACCACGGCGGGATCGCGGTACCGCTCGAGATGCTCGTCGATGATCCGCGGCGGTCCGCGCCGGTGGCGCCGAGCGAGGCGCTGTGGTTCGGCCCCGAGGGCGCGTTTTGCAACCTGCTCCGCGATGTCTGGAGCGGCGCCGAACCGCTCGCGGCGCAGGTGGAGTTCGCGACCCAGCTGCACTACGGCCTCAACTACGACGAGGCGCTCGAGATCCTGGCGCGGGTGCTGGCGCGCGAGCCGGATCACGTCGAGGCGCTGCTGCTGCGCGCCGACATCTTCGTGCACCAGGACCGGATCGACGAGGCGGACGCGATCGCGCAGGCGCTGCGCGCCCGCGAGCCAGGCTCCGACCAGCTCTGGGACGTCATCGTCGACGTCGCGCGGGCCCGCGGCGATTGGCCCGCGCTCGAGGCGGCCGCCGCCGAGCTGATCCGCCGCTATGCCGGGAGCTACGCGCTGTCACGGGCGCGCGCCCAGCGGATCGCCGCGCGGATCGAGCTCGGTGACTGGGCCGGGGCGGAGGCCGATCTGGCGGCGATGGAGCGCGAGGCCAGGAATGATCGTCAGCGCGCGCACGTCCGGGTGTGGCGATGCGTCCTGACGGTGCGGCGCGGCGACTTCGCCGCGGGCCTGCCGCTGGCGCGCGCGCTGCTCGCCGAGCGTCGGCCGGGCCTGCTCGCGCGTGCGGCGTTCGCCGATGCGGCCGGGGCGCTGGGCGTCGCCTGCGACGATGACGTCGTCGAGGAGCTGCGCGCTGCCGGCCACCGCGCCTGGGCGGATCTGATCGCGTCGCGCTAGCCGCGACGATTCACCGCTTGCGGCGCCCGCCAGCGTCCCCACAGTGAGGCAGGCGCTCGCGCGCGCGGTGTCGCCGGAGGCACCATGATCCGCCGCATCTTCATCGCCGTCGTCGTCCTGCACGGCCTCATCCACCTGATGGGCTTCGCCAAGGGCTTCGGCCTGGCCGAGCTGTCGCAGCTGACGCAGCCGATCTCGCGCGCGATGGGCGCGGTGTGGCTCGGCGCCGCGCTGCTCATGCTCGGCACCGCGGTCGCGCTGGTGATCGCGCCGCGCTGGTGGTGGGCGGTCGGCGCGATCGCGCTGATCGTGTCGCAGATCGCGATCCTCGGGTCGTGGCACGACGCCTGGTACGGCACGCTCGCCAACGCGATCGTGCTGGTCGGCGCGCTCTACGGGGTCCTGGCGCTCGGGCCGTGGAGCCTGCACGCCGCCTACGAGCGCGCGGTCGCGCACGCGCCGCCGGTCGCAGCCCGGGCGGTGCTCACCGACGAGGATCTCGCGCCGCTGCCCGCGCCGGTGCAGCGCTACGTGCGCGCCGCCGGCGTGATCGGCAAGCCGAAGGTCCACGACTTCCACGCGACCTGGACCGGGCGCATCCGCGCGAGCGCGACCGCGCCGTGGATGACGTTCGTGGCCGAGCAGCACAACACGATCGATCCGCCGCGCCGGTTCTTCATGATGGACGCGCGGATGAAGGGCCTGCCGGTCGCGGTGCTGCACGCGTTCGGCGCCGAGGGCGCGACGATGCGGGTCAAGCTGCTGTCGGCGTTCGGCATGGTGAACGCCGCGGGCGCCGACCTGACCCGCGCCGAGACCGTGACCCTGTTCAACGATCTGTGCCTGTTCGCGCCGGGCGCGCTGGTGTCGCCCGCGATCGCCTGGGAGCCGATCGACGATCGCGCGGCCCGCGCGCGGTTCACGCTCGGTGCCAACACGATCAGCGCGGAGTTGCGCTTCGACGCTGGCGATCAGCTCGTCGACTTCGTCTCCGACGATCGCGGCGCGGCCTCGACCGATGGGCGCACGTTCACGGCCCAGCGCTGGACGACGCCGGTCCGCGACTACGCCCAGGTCGGCCCGGCGCGGGTCGCGACCCACGGGGAGGCCCGCTGGCACCCGGCGACCGGCGAGTACGCGTACGGCGAGTTCGATCTGACGTCGCTGGCGTACGACGTCGCGCCGCGGGCGTAGCGCGACACCCGCGGCGACCCGGGCGCGGTACCGTACCCGGGTGACGAGTCCGACCGCGCCCGACGACCCGGAGCCGTCCGAGGCGACGCTGCCGGCGGAGACCGTCGGCGCGAGCGTCGCGACCGGCGGGCGAATCGGCCGCTACGTCGTGCTCGAGGCGCTCGGCCGCGGCGGCATGGGCGTGGTGATCGCGGCCTACGATCCCGATCTCGATCGCAAGGTCGCGATCAAGCTGCTCGCGGGCGGCGAGGTCGCCTCGGCGGCCACGGCCCGGCTGGTGCGCGAGGCCCGCGCGATGGCGCGCCTGGTCCACCCCCACGTGCTCGCGGTGCACGAGGTCGGCGTCGTCGACGGGCGCGCGTTCATCGCGATGGAGTTCGCGCCGGGCGGCACGCTGCGGGAGTGGTGCGCGCGCGAGCAACCGCCCTGGCCGGTCGTGCTGGCTCGCTGCCTCCAGGCCGGGCGCGGGCTCGCCGCCGCTCATGCCGCGGGGTTGATCCATCGCGACTTCAAGCCCGACAACGTGCTGCTCGCCGCCGATGGCACCGCGCGCGTCGCCGACTTCGGGCTGGTCAGCGGAGGCGACGATCTCGCGATCGCGATCACCGATGGTGCGACGAGCGCGGCCGCGAGCATCCAGGGGCAGCTGACCCAGCCCGGCGCGCAGCTCGGCACGCCGGCGTACATGGCGCCCGAGCAGTTCCTCGGCGAGCCCGTGGGCGCGGCCGCGGATCAGTTCGCGTTCTGCGTGACGGTCTGGACCCTGCTGCACGGCGAGCGTCCGTTCGCCGGACAGACCAGCGCGACGATCGCCGCGGCGGTCGTCGCCGGGGAGCTGGTCGAGCCGACCGTCGAGCGCGGCGTGCCGGCGTGGATCCGCGCGGCGCTGCGCC
>JAIOQA010000033.1 GCA_021413675.1 Deltaproteobacteria bacterium
CGGGCGCCGGTGGCGGCGCGACCGGCGTCAGCGAAGGGATGTCGACGGTCGCCACGGCACCATCGCCCTTCACCGTCAGCTTGAACGTCCATGGGTGATAGCCCGGCGCGCTGACCTCGATGCGGTGCTCGCCGGGATCGACCGGCATCTCCACGCCGAGCGACGCGGTCGCGTCGCTGCCATCGCGCGCGACGACCATCCCGGGGATGTCGGCGGCCGGCGGGTTGATGCGCACGCGGTTGAGCCGCGGCTCGAGCGCGGCGGCGCGCTTCTGTACGGCGGCCTCGCGCGTGTCGCCGCGCAGGTGCGCCATCTCCATCGCTTCGTGAAACTCGGCCCACGCCGTCGCGGTCCGGCCGAGCTTCTCGTGGCATTCGCCCAGGTTGAGCAGCGTGCCCATCGCCGGTTCGGCCTTGTAGCTGGCCTCGAACCGGGCGCAGGCCTCGGCGAGCTTGCCAGTGGCCAGCAGCTTGCGGCCCTCCTGGAACATCGTCTCGGCGAGCGCCTTGTCATCGGCGCGCACCGCGCGGGTCGCACCGAGCACCGCCACCACGCACACCCACGATCCGTGCTTCCTCATCCCATCCTCCTCCCCGACAACCGGCCTGAAACTACCATGTGGGCCGATCGATCACGCTGCAGAAGTCGGCATAGCCTGCCACGCCACGGGCAAGGCGCGCCCGGTGCGCCCGGTCACGCCGTTCGCGCGGACGGCGGGTTCGCCGCTGTTTGCCGATCGCGTCGGGCCGCGATCGCGGCACCATCGGAGGCGATGTCGATCGCCGGATCTGGACGAGTCGCACGACGAGGATGGATGCTGGCCGCGGTGCTGGCTGCGTGTGGCCACCCCGCCGGCGGTCCCGACGCCGGCCGCAGCTGTCCATGCGACGCCCCGGGGACCGCAGACGCGGCGACCGACGGGCGCGCGGATGCGAAGGAGGATGCGCCTCCGCCCGATGGCCGGCCCGCGGTCTACGGCGACATCTATGCGGCGATGGATCAGGCGCGGCTCGTGACGACCTTGCGCGAGCTATCGGGTGATCTACCGGTGACCGTGGGCGGCGAGACCTTCGCGATCAACGAGCGCTATTCCGACACCGGCCGGGAGCACTTCCGACGCTACTGGCGCGCGGCGTTCGAGGGCATGGGGCTGGCGGTGCGCGCGATCGACTACCAGGACCCGAACAGCACGCGACCGGGCAACGACCTCGAGGCGGTCTTGCCCGGGAAGTCGCCCGACTCGATCGTCGTGATCGTGCACTACGACAGCATCGGGCCGTTCGGGCACGAGACCGAGAACCCGGGCACCGACGACGACATGACCGGGATGGCGATCATGATCGAGACCGCGCGGCTGCTGTTGCCGTACCAGGGCCGGCTCGCGCACACCGTGCGGTTCGTCGCCACCGACGAGGAAGAGCTCGGCGGGCTGGCGGGCGCGCGCGCGTACGCCAAGCAGATCCAGGCCGAGGCCGCGGCCGGCGGGTTCGCGCTGGTCGCCGCGGTCGACGACGAGCAGACCGGCTGGAACTGCATGAGCGCGGGTGCATCGGCGCCAACAGCGATCACTACGCGATGTGGGAGATCGGCGTGCCGAGCGTGGTGTTCACCGAGCACAACCCGTTCGGCAACCCGCACTTCGATCAGAACGGCGGCGACACCTTCGACAAGATCGACGTCGACTACTTCGCGGCGATCGCGCGGCCGGCGATCACGTTCCAGGCGGAGCTCATCGGGATCGACGCGCCGTAGCGCGGCTGGCGGGCTTCGTCGCGGCGGCGGCGGGCTTCTTCGTCGCGGCGGCGGGTTTCTTCTTCGGGGCGGCGGGCTTCTTCGCGGCCGCGGCGGGCTTCTTCTTCGGGGCGGGCTTCTTCGCGGCCGCGGCCTTCTTCGCCGGCTTCGTCGGCGACAGATCGAAGTACAGCACGTCGCTCCACTCGCCCGGGTTCGCCAGCTCCGGCCACTTCTTGCGCAGGCCGGCGAGCCACTTGTCCTCCTTGCCCGCGATCGCGCGGTCCGCGATCGCCGCCATCATCGGGATCTGCTGCGCGAGGCTCCCGACCAGCTCGTCGAGCTCGCCGTCCATGACGTCGAAGATCTCGCCGGCCTCGAGCAGCACGTACTTGCTGGGCGGCACCGCGGCGAGGAACGCCTTCATGTCCGCCAGCGCGCGATCGAACGCGGCGCGCTTCGCGAGCTTGCCCTCGCCGACCTTGTCGAGGAGCGCGAGCGCGCGCTCGAAGGCGCCGTCGCGGCGCGCGAGGATCGCGATGTCGTGCGGCCAGATCGCCGACGCCACGACGCGCGGCTGGTTCGCCATCACGAGGCGGAAGACCAGCGGGATGTCCCAGGCGTACTCGCTCAGGCCGCGCGCGCTGAAGCGCTTGCCGCCGGGAACGTGGTCGCAGGTGTAGAGGTACGAGCGATTGGCCATCGGGCGCAGTGTACGTGCCCGCCACCCCCGGCGGCGACGTCAGCCATGGACTGACGTCGCCGCCCCCACCCATCCCGGCCCCCACCCATCCCCGCCACCGCCGGGTCGGCGGCGAGTCCCCTACCGGAATCGATCAGGTCGTCGGCGGCGTCGACGCAGCGGCGGGCGTCGCGGGCTCGGGCGTCGCGGGCGGCGCCGCCGGATCGGCCGCGGGCGGCGGCGTGGTCGCCGTGGGCGCCACGATCTTCGGGTCGCCGATCCCCCATTTCAGGTTCGCGATCGAGAACAGCGAGCCCGCATCACCGGCCGCGAAGTCGCGGCCGAACGAGATCGTGAGCCAGGTGCCGTCGGTGAGGTGTACGTCGAGCGCCAGCGCCGCACGGTAGGTGTTGATGGCCGCCGTGCTGCCGTCGGCGCGCTGCAGGGCGTGTCGCCAGAGCAGCTCGGCCGAGGCGGCGTATGCGTCCTTCGCCAGGATGGCGCGCACGCCGACGTCGCTGAACAGATCGTGGACGCCCGAGGTCTTGTCGTCGCGGATGCGCGCGAGCGCGACCGCGCTCTTGCCCTTCCCCTGGTACGCGAGATCGATCCACCCCGAGGCGAGCTCGTAGCGGCCGGCATCCAGCTTCTGGTCGGGGAATGCGAAGCTGGCCGCCGCGGCGACCTCCAGCAGCGCGCCCTGGTTGACCACGCCGCGGTCCTTGACGCAGAGCGCGGCGAGCTTGTCCGTCACCTTGTCGCCCTTGAGCAACTCGAGAGCCTCCGCGGCGAACCGCCTGGCGTCCGCATCGGTGCTGGTCTGGATCTGGAGCAGTCGCCTCGTGACCTCGAGTCCGCTCTTGGTGCCGGTGAGGGCTTCCTCCTGGGCGATCGCCGCCATCGTCTCGAGCTCGGCCTCGTCGCAGCCGTGGACGGGCGCGCTCAGTCGCCACATGGTCCGCGCGCCGATCGAGAGATGGTCATCGGAGCGCGCGATCGTTCCACCCATACCGTCATCGACATCGCGGCTCGAGGTCGTCGTCGCGATGGAGATCGTCGCGTTGCGCGCGGCGTCGCGCAGGAAGCCCAGCTTCAGGTACTCGGCCGGATCCTGCGCGCGCGCCAGGATCGCGTACGGCGCGAACTCGACCGCGAGGCTGTCCGGGATCGTCAGCCCTTCGCTCGCGAACTTGCTGAGGACGACCGTCAGCTCCTTCGGCGTCGTCGGGCGCTCGATCTGCGTCGGCGACAGCCCGAGCAGCATGAACGCCGGTGAGTCGGGCGTCCTGATCTTGTCGAAGTCGGGCAGCGCCTCGGGCGCGACCGGATCATCGGCGCGGGCGAACCTGCTCGTGCCGAGCGCGCCCGCGAGCGCGAACCCGACGAGCCAGCGATCGCCCCGCATCACGCCGCCTCGGTGAACAGCACCAAGATCGAGTACGACGCCGAGTCGCCGGGCGCCGCGGCGGTGCTGAGCGCGACGGTCTTGTCGCCGACCGCGACCATGAGCGACAGCGGCGCGGTCTTCCCGTCGGTCTCCTTGAGCACCGCGCTGATCTCGAGCAGTTTGTTGGCGACGGTCGCGCCGCTGCCGAGGTCGACGCTCGCGCCGGCGTTGCCGCCCTTCACGAACACGCCTTCGAGCAGGGCGCTCCAGCCGCTGGCGGCCGGATCGCCGGGCGTGATCGTGGCGACCACGTGCGCCTGGTCGGTGGGAACTGGGCAGATCATCGAGGCAGTCTTGGTCGTTTGCGTAGGCATGGCGGATCTCCTGGAGGCGTGGGTATCGCGACTCAGCGCGTGGGCTTGGTGCGGATGAGCAGCGGCGCCATCGCGGTGAACGCCGCGACCACGACGCCGAGGATCTTCGGGTGGTCGTGGTACCAACCGCCCAGCCACGGATCGATCGGGTGTGCGATGGCGGTGGCCCACAGCACGAACGCGATGACGCTGATCGGATACTGGATCGATGGCGTGCGCACGATGCTGCCGTCGGGCAGCGTCGTCGGCTGGCTGAGCCAGACCAGGGTCGTCGCGATGCCGACGGCGAACGCGATCGTGGCGATGACGTGGTCGTCGGACACGTAGGCGGCGAGCGCCCCGTACAGCGTCACGACCTCGGCGGGCACCAGATTGACCAGCTTGGCGAGGTAGTCGTCGGGAATCGGTGGCGGTGGCGGTGGCGCGGGCTTCGCGGCGTCAAGGGCGACGAGGCCGGGCACGGCGGCAGTCGCGGGCGGCGCGACGCGAGTGACGTTGGTGGCGGTGATGATGGCGCGCATGAGCTCTCCGTCAATCGAGGTTGGTGCCGCTGCGCAGGCACGATTGCCGCAACATCACGGCACGTGAGGCGGGCAGTGCGCCGAGGTAGCCGAGCGCCGACGTCCGGTCGTGTTCGTGGCAGGCCGCCAGTCCGCAGACGAGCGCGATGGCCTCGCTCGGCGCGCCGAGGCCGCGGCAGATCGCGAGCGCGGCGCCCCAGCGATCGGCGCGCGCGGCCTCGCGGGCGCGCTCGAGCTGCGCGTCGAGATCGGCGGGTGGTGCAGGGGCAGGCGCGGGTGCGCGCGTTGCGTGAGCGATCGCCTGGCGCGGCGGCGTCGGTGGTCGCGCGGTCGCGGGCGTGATGGCGGGCCCGGCGTCGGGTGGCGCCTCGGCGGCCGGGGCCGCCCGCGCGTCGGTCGGCGCGACGAGCGCGTCGGGCGGCGCGGCATCGCGGGCGACCGCCGCGAGATCCAGGCGCGCGTCGAGGGTCGGCGCGGGCACCTCCGCGAGCGCCGCTGCCGTGCGTGGCCGCGAGCCGCGCGCGACCAGCGCCACCGTCGCGCCCATCGCGATCGCGGCCGCGACGCTCAGCGCGCCCAGCGTCATCGGGCGGACCGCGCGACGGCGCATCGTGCCCGCGGCCAGCCCGAGGGTCGTGTCCGCCGGCGGGAGCCCGACCATCGCGACCTGCGCGCTGATCGACGGCGGCGGCGTCAGGCCGGTCACGCCGCCGATCGCGAGCGCGGGCACCGCGCCGGCCATCGCGACGATCTCGTCGACGACCGCGGCCGCGCTGGCCGGGCGATCCTCGGCGCGCTTGGCGAGCAGGCGCAGGATCAGCTCCTCGACGCACGGCGCGAGGTCGGGCACCAGCTGGCGCGGCCGCGGCGGCGCGACGTGGAGGTGCGCGCCGATGATCTCGCCCGGCCCCTCGCCGATGAACGGCACGCGGCCGCAGACGATCTCGAACAGGATGCAGCCGAGCGCGTACAGGTCGGAGCGGCCGTCGAGCGGCCCGCCGCCGCCGCGGCACTGCTCGGGCGACATGTAGTACGGCGTCCCGAGCAACATCCCGGTCTGGGTGCGCGCCGCCGAGGTCGCGAGCTGCGCGAGCTTGGCGATCCCGAAGTCGAGGACCTTCACCCGCTCGCGGATCGCGACCTCGGCATCGGGCACGAGGAAGACGTTGTCGGGCTTGAGATCGCGATGGACGATGCCGCCGCGGTGCGCCGCGGTCAGCGCGAGCGCGATCTGGCGCGCGATCGCGAGGCCATGGCCGACCGGCAGCGCGCGCACCCGCGCGAGCCGCGCCGCGAGGGTCTCGCCGTCGAGCAGCTCCATGACGATGAAGGCGCTGCCATCGTCGGCGAAGCCGAAGTCGAAGATCTCGACGATGCCCGGGTGGCGGACCGCGGTCGCGGCGCGCGCCTCGTTGAAGAAGCGCTCGACCGCGGCGTGATCGCGCGAGTACTGCGGCAGGAGCAGCTTGATCGCGGCGGGCCGACCGAGCAGCGCGTGCGAGCCGAGGTAGACCGCGCCCATCCCGCCGCGCCCGAGCTCGCGCCCGAGGACGTAGCCGCCCATCGTGCGACCGACGAGGGTGCCGCTCATCGCGGACCTCGGGGTGCACGGTGCACGTGGATGGGGGTGGGAGACATGGGATTCTTCGGTGGGCGTTCAGGTCGGTGCCGTGGCGATGCCGGCGCCGCGCAGCGCGAGATCGTCACCGCCGGGGAAGACGCCGCCGCGGGCCGCGGCCAGGAGCCGCGCGGTGACGTACGCGGCGGTCGGTGGTTGCTGCGCCTTGCGCACGGCGTGCCACCACAGCGCCGCGATGCCGGCGACGTGCGGCGTGGCCATGCTGGTGCCGCTCATCTCGACGAGCCCGCCGCCGCGCTTCGCCGACAGGATGCGCACGCCCGGCGCGACGAGCTGGGGATAGAGGTTCGAGAAGCCGGCGACCGCGTAGCCAGTGCCGGCACGGTCGAGCGCGCCGACCGCGACGATGCCTTCGGCGGCGGCGGGCAGCGAGACGCCGATGTCGATGACTGGCGTGCCCTGGTGCTGGCTCTCGTTGCCGGTCGCCGCGACGACCACGGCGCCGCCGAAGAGCGAGGCGCGCACCGCGAGCAGCGCCATCAGCCGATCGAACATGCGGAGGTTCGCGCGATAGACCTCGAGCGCGCGTGAGGTCGCGGCGGTGATCGGCAGGCCCTGCTGGACCTCGGAGGCGACCATGCCCGGGAAGTCGAACCCGAGCGACATCGAGATCACGTCGGTGCCCTGGTCGGCGGCCCACTGGATGCCGCGCGCGAGGCCGATGGTGTCGCCGCCGCCGGTCGCGCCGAGGACCTTGCCGATCAGCGCGGTGTCCACGCCCGGCGCGACGCCGATGCGCGTGCCCCCGACGTCGCCACCGAACGCGATGCCGGCGCAGTGAGTGCCGTGGCCGTGCTGGTCGCCGTCGCCCTCGCCGGTGAAGTCCTGCTCGATCTTCTGGAGCGCCGCGAACGCCGGGTGGCCGGCGTCGATGCCGGTGTCGAGGATCGCGACCTTGCTGCCGGCGCCGTCGTAGGGCGACGCATCGGCGCCGACCGCGGTGATGCCCCAGGGGCCCCCGGCCGCGGCGGTCGCGGGCGGCGCGACCGGCTCGATCAGCCGGGTCGGCATGACCGGCGCGAGCCCGACCACGCTCGGGTTGGCCGCGGCGTCGCGCACGTCGCTCTGCGACAAGGTCGCTTCCTCGACGGAGATCGTGGCCGGATCCTGGAGCGCCTCGGCCTGCAGCGTGAAGCCGCCCGAGAATGGATCCCGTGTCGAGGCCTTGCGCGAGGCGCGCAGGATCGTGAACCGCTGACTCATCCGTTCCCCCCTCGGGCCGTTCGCCCGCGACGGAAGGCACTGCAACGGTCGTGCCCCGACGTAAGTCGCGCGCCCACGCGATCTCACGCTCGCCTCCCGCCCACTGCAGTGGACGCTCGGCTCGTCGGTGTCCTGGGGAGTGGACACTCGATGCCAGCACCGCCGCCGGTGGCGTGGTCCGGTCTTCGCTATAGTCCGGCGCAGGGGGGCGCCATCACGATGGATGACGCAGACGATCGGCGGGCCTATGCGAGCGAGCGCGACTTCTATCGTCGGCTCCTCGATCTCGGTGGCGAGGACGAGCTCGAGCCGCTCCTCGATCAGGCGCTGGCGCTGATCGTCGAGGTGACCGGCGCGAGCACCGCGTACCTCGAGCTCTATGACGAGGCCGATGGCGAGCCGCGGTTCTGGCGCGGACATCGGATCTCGTCGAGCGACGTCGACGCGATCCGCGCCTCGATCTCGCGAGGCATCATCGCGAGCGCGGTCGGCAAGGGGCTGACGGTGGAGACGCCGTCGGCGCTCGGCGACCCGCGCTTCGAGGAGCTGGGCAGCGTGCGCCGCCACGAGATCCAGGCGGTGCTGTGCGCGCCGGTCGGCAAGTCGCCGCCGATCGGCGTCGTGTATCTCCAGGGGCGGAGTCGCCCGGGCCCGTTCGGGCCGAGCGATCGCGCGCGCGCCGAGCTGTTCGCGCGTCAGCTCGCGCCGCTCGCCGATCGCCTCGTCGCGCGCCGCCCCGGCAAGGACGTCGCCGATCACACGCTCGCGATCCGCGAGCGCTTCCGCGCGCCCGAGGTGGTCGGGCGCTCACGGGCGCTGGCGCGAGTGCTGCAGGACGCATCGCTCGTGGCGCCGCTCGATGTCGACGTGCTGATCACCGGGCCCTCGGGCACCGGCAAGTCGGCGCTCGCCGCTGCGATCGTCACCAACAGCGCGCGCGCCCGCGGCCCGTTCATGGCGATCAACTGCGCGGCGATCCCCGAGCACCTGATCGAGAGCGAGCTGTTCGGCGCCGAGCGCGGCGCGCACTCCACCGCGACCCGCCGCATGCCCGGCAAGGTCGCCGCCGCCGAGGGCGGCACGCTGTTCCTCGACGAGGTCGGCGAGCTGTCGTCGGGCGCGCAGGCCAAGCTCTTGCAGCTCTTGCAGGCGCGCGAGTACCACCCGCTCGGCGCGACCACCGCGGTGCGCGCCGACGTGCGCGTCATCAGCGCGACCAACGCCGATCTCCGCACCAAGGTCGCCGCGCGGCAGTTCCGCGACGATCTCTACTATCGCCTGCACGTCCTGCCGATCGAGATGCCCGGCCTCGCCGAGCGCCGCGACGACATCCCCGAGCTGGTCGAGCACTTCTGCGCCGAGATCTGCAAGCGCCACAAGCTCGCGGCCATGACCGTCGCGCGCCGCACGCTCGCCGCGTGCCGCGAGGCGCCGTGGCCCGGCAACGTCCGCCAGCTCGCCAACGCCGTCGAGGCCGCGGTCATCCGCGCCCGCGGCGAGCAGTCCGCGACCGTGCTCGAGCACCACGTCTTCCCCGAGGCCGCGCGCGCCGACGACGGCGAGCTCGGCTTCCAGGAGGCCACGCGCCGGTTCCAGCGCCGCTTCGTCGAGGAGGCGCTCGCGCGCAACGACTGGAACATCGCGGAGACCGCGCGCCAGCTCGATCTGGCGCGGTCGCATCTTTACAACCTGATCAATGGCTTTCAGCTGATCCGTTGCCGTTGAAGTGCGGCGCGGACACCGGGCCTACAGGAGGACCATGTTCAAGTTCAAGGAAGTCAAAGGCTATGACGAGTCGATCACGACGCGCTTCCCTAAGCCGAAAGCGAACGCGACGTTCGCCTGGTGGATCGCGGCACCACCCGAGCCGTACGCACTGCTCGTTACTCAGGTGCTGTCGGTCCAGGGCAGCAACGCGACGGTGCTCTTCCTCGACCGCAAGACGGGCGATGTGAGCAAGGCCGCGACCGGCCAGCCGATGAAGCCAGTCAAGATCGACCTGGATGATCTCCACGTCGCGTGGCGCGACTCGCCGTCGACGGTCGATGCGCCCGCGGCGGCGGGTGATCACGCCCTGCTGTGCGTGAACGTCCGCTGGCTCGAAGCCAACGTCGCCGCGACTGGCATCGTGGCTGGCGATCAGGTGAAGTACCCCTACGGCAAAGACCTCGCGTCAGACTCCCTGCTTCGGGTGGCGGTGAAGAAGCTCGTCTCGGCTGGCAGCAAGGCGCTGACGAAGGGGCAGAGCGCCCTGCTCCGGAAGCTGGAGAAGCGCTGATGCGCTGGCTGATGGCCGTTGCAGCCGAGAGTCCGGCCCCCGCGACGATGGACTCCTTGCGGGTGATGTTCCCGAATCGGTTGCTCGAGGATGTGCAACTCGAGGACTTGCGCGTCGCGAACACCAAGATTCGCGCGTCTCGTCTCTCCGTGGAGAAACCCTACGAGTTGCTCGAGTGCACGGGCGTCGAGGACCTGATCGCGAAAGTCGCGACCTCGGCGGGCGCTCGCGGGCCGATCGAGCGGCTGGACGTGTACGACCACGGCACGGCAGGGGGCATCGCGATCGCAGGCGACCTCCTGTTCGCCAGCGATGACAAGCCAGGCTGGGTGACGCCGTTGACTGGACTGGCGGCCGCGCGCGCGCTCGCGACGTCGCTCGCTCCGCGCGCAGAAGTTCGGCTGCTCGGCTGTCGCACCGCGCTCGATCAGACAGGCAGGATGCTGATGATCAAGCTGCGTGACGTGTTCGGGCGTGACACGCAGGTCCAGGGAACGATCGACCGCGTCGTCGCCGCGCACTTCGAGGAGGACGGCAGCTTCTCCGTTCACAGCGAGCCCAGCTTGCTGTTCTCGGCTGAGGCGGCGGTGGACCGCGTCGCGCCGGATCTGAAGGAGCGCAAGAGCAACCTGAGCGCGATCTCGAAGCCCATCATGCCCGAGTAGCGCGTGGCGGCTACGGCTGGGTCACGCAGCGAAATCCGATCTCGAAGTCGAAGTAGCCGTCAGCGCGCGTGTTGCGCAGGGTGACTCGTTGAAATCCGACGCTCGCAGGCATGTCCCAGTTGCCGCCGAGCAGCGTCCGCAGTCCGCGCAGCTCCCCGCCGAGCGCAGGCGTGAGCGACCATTCGCTGACGTTGCCTGCGAGATCCATGACGCCGTAGGGACTCCGGTCGTCGAGAAACGATGCCACCGGCGCGATGTCGCCGTGGCCGGTTTCGGGCGCGAGGTTGGCTGGGTGAGGAGCGGCCGTCACCCATGGCTCTTCGCGCAGCGGTTGTGTGTTGGGCAAGCCGTCGATCACGAGTCCACCGCGGTAGGTCTTCTGCCACTGATCGGTGGTGGGTAGGTCGCCGCCGAGGTACTGGCAGTAACGGCGAGCGACATCGAGTTTCACGCCCACGATCGGCAGGCGCTCGCCGCCCGGGCGATCGAGGTGCAGATAGCTGGCGGGCGCGGCGACGTCGCCGGTGAGCGCGCGCATGGCCTCGTAGATCGCGAACGCGCCGCGGGTGACCTCGGTGCGGTCGATCGCGAACGCGGGTAGCACGCGGAGCGTGTCGTCGGCGCCGCTGCCGTCCTCGCGATCGACGTTGGCGATGAACGGCCCCGCCGGGATCGCGATCATGTCCGCGCGGCTCGCGGCGCAGGTCGGGACGCGCACGTGTACCTTCGCGGGCGCAGCCGCGTTGCGCTCGGTGAAGCCGGGCAGGCGCTGGAGGTAGATCCAGCTTGGCCCGCAGTCGGGACCGCGCGCGATCTCGAGGAACGCGGGCCCCGATCGCGCCTCGACGCGCTCGACCAGCGCGCCGCGCCGCCACGCCGCGTCGCCGCGCCGCAGATCGTCGTCGGTGAACAGCCGGCCCGGCGCCCGTGGGTCGCGCGCGTCGATGGCGTGCAGGCGCCACTCCAGGTGCGGCGGCGCCGCGGGCGGGGTGGCCTGCTGCCGCGCGGCGTCCCAGTCGAACGGCTCGAGCTCGAGATCGAAGAGCCCCATGTCGGCCGCGGCGAGCCGGATCTGCGCCTGCTGGGCGACCGCCTCGCGCTCCTTGCGCGCGTACGCGATCGCGGCGAGGGTCGCGCCGATCGCGATCGCGCCGAGCGCGCTGATCGCGAGCCCGGCCACCCAGCGCCGCCGCCGGCGCTGGCGCCGCTCGCGCGCGATGCCCGCGTCGAGGAACGCGCGCGGCGCCGAGGGCAAGGTCAGGCGGAAGTGCGCGACCCGCCTGACGACCTCGGTGAGCGTGCCACCGGTCCAGGTCTCCTCGGCTCGCGCGCCGCGGCGCTGCCACAGCACCGCGGCCTGCTCGAGCTCGCTCAGCATCGCGCGCTGCTCGTGGGTCTCGTCGAGCCAGCGCGCGAGCTGCGGCCAGGTCGTGGTGAGGGCCTCGTGGGCGAGCTCGAGGCTCGCGTCGTCGGCGCCGGCCTCGCGGCGAGCCACGACCAGGCGGCGCTCGACCAGGCGCTCGAGCACCGCGGTCGCGCTCGGCGGGCGCTCGGCGAGCAGCTCGGCGCGCGATCGCGGCCGGCGCGTGCCATCGGGGTTCACCAGCGCGAGCAGCACCTCGCGGGCGAGCGCGACCTGCTCGGGGGTGAGCTGGGCCATGAGCCGCTGGGCGTGGGAGGCGAGCGCGCCGCCCGCGCCGCCCATCGCGTCGTACTCGCGGCGCGCGATCGTCTTCGCGACCTCGTCGCGGCGGTCCCACAACGCCTGGCAGGTGAACTGGAGCAGCGGCAGACACGCCGGTTGATCGGCGACGTCGGCCGCGATCCGCCGCGCGAGGTCGCGTTCGTCGGGCAGGTAGCCGAAGCGCGCCAGCGGCTGCAGCACCGCGGCCTCGAGGTCGGCGAGGCTCAGCGGCGCCAGGACCGTGGTCGCGCCGAGGTGCGGGCGCATCGCGGGGGCGCTGGCGAGCGGGCCCAGGAAGTCGTCGCGGATCGTCAGCACGAACCGCCACGGCTCGTCGGCGAGCGCCGCGGCGGCGACGCATTCGCAGAACGTTCGCGCGTCCGCCGGCGCGAGGGTGAAGGCCTCCTCGAACTGATCGATGACGAGCAGCACGCAACGCGCGCGGCGCGCGGCGAGCTGCGCGAGCTCGAGGGTCAGGCGGCCCGGCGATGCGCGGATCGCCGCGGCGACCGCGTCGACGTCGCGGACCTCGAGCGCGCGCGCGAGCGCGGTGAACGGCGCCGCCCCGGGGCGGCAGGCGATCACTGCCCAGCCGCGGTCGCCCTCGACGCGCGGCACGACCGCGGCGTGGACGAACGAGCTCTTGCCCGCGCCCGACGGGCCGGCGATCGGCACCAGCGGTCGCGCGCGCAGGAGCTCGACGACGGCCTCGAGCTCGGCGGCACGCCCGACGTAGTGCGCGGCGTCGGCGCGTCCGAACGCCGCGAGGCCGGGGTAGGGGCCGCGGCCCTGGTGCAGGTCGCCGGTGCTCGGCTCGATCAGCTCGGCGAGCGCGCGCGCGACCTCGCCGGCCGCCGGGCGCGCGCGTGGATCGAGCGCGAGGCACGCCTCGACCAGCGGACCCCACGTGGCGGTGCGGACCAGCGTCGGCGGCGCGACCGGCTCGCCCTCGACGAGCCTGGCCAGCTGTGCCCCGACATACGGGCGCGCGCCGGTGATGAGCTCGTGGAGCACCACGCCGAGCGACCAGATGTCGATCGCCGCGGTCGGCGGCTCGTTGCGCCAGCGCTCGGGCGCCATGTACGCCGGCGTGCCGGAGGCTGCGCCGACCTCGGTGCCGATCAGCCGGGCGAGCCCGAAGTCGAGCACGCGGACCCGGCCGTCGCGCGGGACGATCACGTTCTCGGGCTTGAGATCGGCGTGGACGACGTCGTGGTGGTGCGCTTCGGCGAGCGCCTCTGCGATCGCGCGCGCGATCCGCAGCGCCTCGCGCGTCGGCAGCGGTCCCTCGGCGAGGCGCGCGCGCAGCGAGTCACCCTCGAGGTACTCGAGCGCCAGATAGGCGCGGCCGGCGTGCTCGCCGATCGCGTGGAGCGTGACGATGTGCGGGTGGTTGAACCGCGCGGTGACCCGGGCCTCCTCGAGGAAGCGAGCCACGCCGTCGCCGCCGAGTTGGTTGGGCTTGATGAGCTTGAGCGCGACCCGGCGCCCCAGCGTCAGGTCCTGGGCGAGGTAGACCTCGCCGGTCGCGCCCTCGCCGAGGAACCCGCGGATGCGAAACTCGGCGACGCGGGTGTCGGGCGGGAGGCGATCGGGCGCGTCGCGCCGCCGGTCCTCGCGCAGATCCCCGAGCTCGCCCATCCGCCCCCACGATCACGCATGCCCGCCGGCCCCGCAAGTCATTGCCGCGCCAGCGATTTGCCGCGCCGCCGGCGCGCGGCCGGGGCTGCGGCCGGCTGTCACCTGCACGAACGCCGCGGTCGGCCGAACCACCGGATACGCACGCGCTGCGAACCATTCGGAGCGCGCGCCCAAGCACCCCGTACAATGTCGATCGTGGACCACCTCGCGTACGTCGGCCGGCAGGCGATCCTCGATCGGCGGCTGCGCACGACCGGGTACGAGCTGCTCTACCGCAACAGCGAGGAGAACCGCGCGCGGTTCGACGACGCGAACCAGGCCACCGCGGCGACGATGGTCAACGCGTTCGTGGAGCTGGGGCTCGATACGATCGCGGGTGATCTGCCGGTCTGGGTGAACCTGCCCGAGGGGTTCCTCGTCGGCACGTACCCGATCCCGTTGCCACCGGCGCGGACCGTGGTCGAGGTCCTCGAGGACGTGCCGGTCACGCCGGCGTTGATCGCCGGGCTGCAGGCGCTGCGCGCGCGCGGATTCGCGCTCGCGCTCGACGACTTCGTACCGACCGAGGAGACGCGCCCGCTGATCCCGCTCGCGAGCTTCGTCAAGCTCGACGTGCTCAACGTGCCGCGCGCCACGATCGAGGCGCAGTACGCCGAGCTGCGAGCGTTCCGCGTCCCGATCCTCGCGGAGAAGATCTCGACGCGCGAGGAGTTCGACTACCTGTTCGCGCTCGGCTTCGATCTGTTCCAGGGCCACTTCTTCGACAAGCCGACGATCGCGCGCGGCAAGCGCATGCCGCACGATCGCAGCCGCTTGATCCAGATCCTCGCGCGGGTCTACGACCCGGACGCCAGCGTCGCCTCGATCGAGGCGCTGGTCGGCACCGACGTGGGGCTCGCGACCCGGCTGATCCGGCTGGCGAGCTCGGCGGCGATCTCGCGCGGCGCGACGATCGGCACGGTCGGGCAGGCGATCGCGCGGCTCGGCGCGCAGCAGGTCGCGGCGATCGTGCTGCTGATCGTCACCGCGGGCTTCGACGACAAGCCGTTCGAGCTGACGCGGCGCGCGCTGATCCGCGCCCGGATGTGCGAGCTCCTGGCGCGCAGCTCGGGGCTGCCCGCGCCCGAGCTGTTCACCGCCGGCCTCCTGTCGATGGTCGACAGCATCCTCGACCAGCCGCTCGACGAGGTGCTGCGCGGCCTCGCGATCTCGCCGGTGGTGCGCGAGGCGCTGCTCGGCGCGCGCGGCGCGCCTGGCGCGCAGGTGGTCGAGACCGCGATCCACCAGGACCGCGGCGAGTTCGATGCGCTGGCCGCGGCCGGCGCGCCGCCGGAGCGGGTGCGCACCGCCTGGCGCGACGCGGTGTCCTGGGCCAACGATCTGTTCTCGCTGCTGTAGCTGCGGCGCCAGGCCGCGGGGTCTGCGTCCGCGCAGCCGGACGACCGCCCCCCGACGGTGGCAAGCTCGACGCCCATGAGGATCCGCGGGTTCGCGATCATCGCCGCGCTGTCGCTCTGCACCGCGGCCCACGCCGATCCGCCCGCGCGGCGCGGGCTCGGCCTGACCTCGCTGGAGCACGTCGGCGTCGTCGGCCTGGTCGGCGCGCCGTGGACGCTGGCGTACCAGGATCGATCGGGCGCGACCTCGGGCGCCATCACCGGCGCGCTGGCCGAGGTCGGGTTCGGTCGGCCGGTGTTCGGCTGGGTCCTCGGGGTGGGCGCGACCCGCGCGGTGCTGCCGGCGGCCGCGGATCCGGCGCAGCCGATGTGGACGTTCGGCGTGCACCTCGGCGTGCGCTCGGCGCCGGTGGCGCTCGTGCGCCAGGGCGGCCTCGAGCTGCGGCCGCTCGTCGGCGCCGGCGTGTTCGAGCAGGTGCGGCTGGGCTGCGATCGCTGCGGCGACGATCCCGCCGACCCGGGCCGCATCGCGGAGCCGAGCCACGGGTTCGGCGTGCAGCTCCGCGGTGGCGCGGAGCTGTGGCTGGGCCACGCGCGGCGCGTCGGCGTCGCGGTCGAGGTGGTCTACGAGCGGATGAAGATGAAGGCGATCGACGCATCGATGGATCCGCGCGCCGGCGTGCTGTCGGAGCTGACCGTGCCGACGGTGCTGGTGCAGCTGACCGCGATGGTCCGCGGCGCCGGCGCGGCGGCGCAGTGACGCGGCGCTGGTAGGGAGCCGCTCGCGCCGTCGCAGATCGACTCGAAGAGCCGTCGCGATGGCGCAGCGGTCAGCGCGCGATCACTGCGGCTTCAGCGCGACCCAGCACTCGCTGCAGCGCGAGGCCGCCTCGAACGCGATCGCGCCGCAGCCGGGGCACAGGCGGATCACCGGCTCGACACCGAGGTCGAGGGCGGCGGTGAGATCCTTGAGCGCGCCGCGGAGCGCCGCGCCTTCACCGGCGGCCTTGGCACCGTCGGCGGTGAGCGTGGCGAACTCGCGATCGACCGCGCTCAGGAGGGTGCGCAGGCGGGTGCGGCGCGCGTCGGGGTGGATGCGCGGTGCGCCGCCGCTCGGGTGCTTGCTGGTGATCGGGGTCGTCGTGGTCATGGGTACCTCGGGCAATGGGTCGGCGCGGTCGCGATCAGCGCGGGCGCGTGGAGACAGGTGCGGCGGCGACGAGCGCGGCGAACTCGGGCGGTACGATCGTGAAGATGACCGCGACCTCGCCCGCGCGGGTCGCGCGCTGGACGCGCCCGTCGAGGCGCACCTCGCCGTCGTGCGCGCCCGCGAGCTCGAGCTCGACCGTCAGGCGTTCGCCGGGGTTCGAGTGCGGCCCGTCGGGATCGAGCTGCAGGCGCAGGCCGCCGCGCGACAGATCGATCGCATGACCGCAGGCACCGTCGTGGGTGAGGAGCATGACGATGCCGTCCACGGCCGCCCGGCCGTTCGCGCGTCGCTCGTTCGTCCGGGTCTTCGCCACCGCCATCTCGACCTCCCCGAGCGTGCGCTCGCGCCTCACGGTGCGCGCCTCGGCCCGAGGTCACAAGGCTGGTGATGTCATGTTCGGGTCAGGGGCACCGCCGAACCGTCGGTCGCCTCACGGCGCTTTTCCCTTGCGCGCGACGAGCCGCAGGCGATCGCGGCGCGTCAGGTCCGTGTAAGGACGCGCCGCAGTCCGCGCCGCGCGCCGCGACCGAGGCTACGGTGATCGCCATGGGCCGATCCATGTTCGCGGCGTTCGCGATCGCGCTGGTGGGGATGGCGTGCGGCGCGGCGCCACCGCCCGGCGCGCTGGCGCGCGCGGCGGTCCCGGTGCTCGCCGGGCGGGCGTTGCCGGGACCGTTCGCGTCGCTCGAGGCGTGGTGCGCCGGCCGTGCGCCGGCGCGCTGCGACCTCGCGCGCGGCGCGTTCGAGCGCGATCCCGATGGCGCCGAGGTCGTCGATCGGCTCGGCCCGGTCGGGGCGTGGCGCGCGGTGCGGGTCGTGCCGGTGCTCGGCCCTGACGGCGACGACCGCTGCGCGCTCGCGATCGCGACCGCCGCGGGCTGGTACGTGGCCGACGATCTGATCGAGCGCTGCGCCGCGAGCCCGGGGCCGTTTCACAGCCGCGGGCGGGTCGCGCCGGTGACGACCTCGCCCGGCGCGATCGCGATCGTCAGCGGCGAGCGCCACATGCCGCCGTGCGGCGACTGCGCGCTGCAGGTCGGTCACGACGCGCTGATCGTGTGCGGCGGCGCGCGCCCGGTGTGCACGGCGCCGGCGTGGATCGCGATCACCGGCGCGACGGGCCGCGGGCGGCGGACGTGGTCGCTGGTCGGCGACGTGCTGACGCTCGGGCCGCTCGGCGACGACCTCGACCTGGAACCGGCCGTGGCGGCGGCGCGGGTCGGGCGCGTGCCCTGGTAGCCTTCACGGCGCGGCGAGCGCGGCGACGACGTCGCGCAGGCGGCGATCGAGATCATCGCGCGCCAGGTCGATCGCGCGCGCGAGCTCGCGGCGGGTCGCGGCGGTGATGCTCGTCGCGAGCCGCTCGATCCGCACGCCGACGTCGACGGTCAGCTCGCTGGCGATGCCGGTCGCGCCGGTGGTCGGGCGGTCGTCGGTCGGGCTCGCGGCGCGGGCCAGCGCGAACGCCCGCGAGTAGCTGCCGATGTGCCGGATGATCGCGTTGGCGAGATCCGCGCGGGTCGCCTGCAGCGTCGATGACGTCAGCGGGCGGCCGGCGCGCTCGTGTGCGACCAGCGCGGCGACGACGCTGGTACGCGTCCAGCGCTGGGCGCCGGTGCGCGCGCGCCGGCCGATCGCGTCGAGCGCGGCGCGGTAGCTGCCGAACTGGTGGGTGATCGACAGCCGCAGCTCGCGCGGCAGCGCCGACATCATCGGCGGCAGATCGTGGGCCTCGGTCTCGGCGCGCAGCGCGGCCAGGACCTCCTCGCGGGTCATGCGTCCCGCGCCGAGGCGCGCGGGGGCGTCCAGCCCCGCCGCGGCGCGCGCCCGCGGCAGCGAGCCGAACAGCGCGTAGCAGGCGCGCAGCACCCGCTCGCCCGAGACCGCGCGCAACCCGCGCGGCACGATCCGCACGCCGCGCGCGGCGAGGTCGCGCAGCTCGGCGATCAGCGCCGCCCGATCGTCGTCGCGCGCGGGGGGCGTGGCCGGGCGCGCGGCACGGCGTCTCCCCGGCGCCGCGAACGCCCAGCTGCTCTGTGCATCGTCCCTGAGTCGGCCCATGACCGCGGACCGTAGCGCGGGAGAATCGTCTAAGAAAGATTCTTAGGCGGCGGATCGCGGGGGGCGAGCGTGAGGCCCGCCCGGCTTGGTCACTCCTCGTTGCGGTGGGGCGCGGGCGTGCTCGGCGCGCGCTCGGGGTGGACCTCGGGCAGGCCGCGCGCCTTGAGCACCGCACCCAGCGCCGCGAGCTCGCCGGTGCGGATCGCGTCCCAGCGCTTCGCGAGGTCGGCGAGCTCGCGCTCGGCGCGCTGGGTCTCCGCGAGCTGCACCGCCGTCGGTACCGCGTCGAGCGCGGTCGCCTCGTAGAGCCCGCCCAGCGCTGCGGTGACCTCGGCGAGCGTCGGCGCGCGCGCGCCCTTCGGCGGATCCGTGGGCCCGGTCGCGAGCGCGGTGATCGCGGTGACGAGCGGCGCGGTCTGCGCCTTGAGCGGCGCGAGCGCGGGGGCCGCGAGCTGCTCGAGCGTCGAGCGCGCCGCCGCCAGCACCTGCGCGCTGCGGGTCAGCGAGGTCGCGAGGCGCAGCTCGAGCGCGGCCTGTTGCGCGAGCGCGGCGCGCGACAGCGTGGTGCGCGGATCGGCCCTGACCTCGAGCGGCGCGGTCAGCCGCTTGCCATCGACGACGAGCACGACCGTGTACGCTCCCGGCGCGACGCGCGGGCCCTCGGGCGTGCGCGGCGTGTCGTGGGGCGCGGCGCTGATCGGATAGCCATAGCTGTCGACGACCGGCCGCGCGCGTCGCAGATCCCAGATCCAGCGGTGCATACCCGCGGACGTCGCCAGCGCGCGCGCCGGGCGCAGCCACCACGACGGGATCAGCTGCGCGGCGATCTCGGCGGCGGAGAGCTCGGGCGGATCGGTGCTCGCGAAGGTGCGCACGACCTGGTTGTTGCGGTCGCGGATCTCGAGCGTGATCGGCGCGGTCGTCGCGCGCTCGAGGTGGTAGTCGATCACCGAGCCGGTCGGCGGGTTCTCGGCCATCGGCTCGTCGGGCGGCACCGGCGTGTCGGGGTAGGTGCTGCGGGCCATGCGATAGGCCGGCGCCGGCGCGAACAGCGCGGTCGCCTGGCTCGCGCTCAGCTGGCGCAGCGGCGTGACGTCGTCGAGGATCCAGAAGCCGCGGCCGTGCGTGGCAACGATCAGGTCGCGGCCGTGGACCACCACGTCACGCGCCGAGCTGCGCGGCAGGTTCTGCTGCAGCGACTGCCAGTGCGCGCCGTCGTCGAACGAGACCCACACGCCGGTCTCGGTCGCGGCGTAGAGCAGGCCGGCGCGCACCGGATCGGCGCGCACCGCGTTGACCGGGCCCGCCGGCAGGTCGCCGGTGATCGCGGTCCAGGTCTTGCCGCCGTCGTGGGTCTTGAAGGCGTAGGGCGCGAGATCGTCGACGCGCAGCCGGCTGATCGCCAGATAGGCGGTGTTGTCGTCGAAGCGCGAGGCGTCGAGCTGCGTGACCTTGCTCCACGCGGCGACGCCGGGCGGCGTGATGTCGGCCCAGTGCTTGCCGCCGTCGCGCGTGCGCCAGACCTTGCCGTCGTCGGTGCCGGCCCAGATCGTGTTCACCGAGCGGTACGACGGCGCGACCGCGTAGATCGCGCCGCGGTGATCGCCGGCCTCGGGATCCTTGGCGGCCATCGCGCCCACGCTGGCGGGCACGCCCGGGCTCGGGTGCGCGAGATCGGGGCTGATGACCGCCCACGTGCGCCCGCCGTTGTCGGACTGGAACAGCACGTCGGCGGCGTAGTACATGCGCTCGGGGCGGACCGGCGAGAACACCAGCGGCTGGGTGCGCTCGACGCGATGGTCGCCGCGCACCGGGATCGGCGACACGTCCTGCACCTGGCCGGTGGCCCAGTCGAAGCGCGAGACCGAGTTGCGCCCGGCGCCATACACGATGTCGCGATTCCGCGGATCCGGGACCGCATAGCCGTACTCGATGGCGCCGACGGGCCGCCAGTCGCGATATCCGATCGCCCCGTTGTCGGCGCGGCTGGCGATGCACGCCGAGCCGCTCTCCTGCTGTCCGCTGCAGATCCGATATCCGATCTCCTCCGACGACACGCCCACGTGATAGAGCTGCGCCGTCGGCTGGTTGTACCAGCTGCTCCAGGTCCGCCCGCCATTGACGGTGATCGCGGCGCCCTGATCGGCGACCATCAAGAACGTGTCGGGATCATCGGGGCTGATCCACAGGTTCTGGTAGTCGTCGCCGCCGGGCGCGCCCTTCAGCCAGGTCCAGGTCTTGCCGCCATCGCGCGACTTCATCGCGACGATGCTGGCGACGTAGACGACATCAGGGTTGCGCGGATCGACGACCGGCACCATGAGGTCGCCGCCGCCGATCTTCATCATCGGGCGCTCGTCGGTGGTGATCGAGGTCCAGGTCGCGCCGCTGTCGTCGGAGCGGTACAGGCCGTTGCCCTTGCCGCTGCCGTAGTCGGCGGGCTCGGTGGTCGACAGCGTCACGTACAGGCGGCTCGGGCGGCTCGGCGCGATCGCGACGTCGAGCTGGACCGCGTTGGCGGGCAGGCCGCCAGCGAGCTTGCGCCAGGTCGCGCCGCCGTCGGTGGACTTGAACAGCCCGCCTCCGGGACCGTCGTAGTCGTTGCCGTCCTCCCACGGTCCGAGGCGCGCCTCCCACAGGGCCGCATACATCGTGTCGGGGTGTTGCGGATCGATCTCGAGATCCGAGGCGCCGGTGTTGGGATCCTTGTAGAGGACCTTCGTCCAGGTGCGGCCGCCGTCCTTCGACCGGAACACGCCGCGCGCCTCGCTCGGGCCATACGGATGGCCGAGCACCGCCGCGAACACGTGATCGGGGTTGCGGGGATCGACGACGATCTTCGGGATCTGCTGCGCGTCGGGCAGGCCGAGATGGGTCCAGGTCTTGCCGGCGTCGGTCGACTTGTAGACGCCATCGCCGATCGACAGATCGGGGCGGAGCAGGCCCTCGCCGCTGCCGACATAGATGATGTCGGGGTTCGAGGGCGCGACCGCGATCGCGCCGATCGACTGGGTCGGCTGATCGTCGAAGATCGGCCGCCAGGTGCGGCCCGCGTCGTCGGTGGTCCACACGCCGCCGTTGACCGGCGCCATGTAGAAGCGGTTGGGCTTGCCGGGCACGCCGGCGACGGCGCGGGTGCGCCCGCCGCGGAACGGCCCGACCATGCGCCAGTGCAGGTCCTGGTACGCGCTCGGGGCGATCGCGGGGGCGGCGGACGCGGCGGTGGTCGCGACGAGCGCGACGACGAACGAGACCGCGGCGGCCAAGAATCTGTCACCAGATTCGATCCTCTCCGGTTCCGGAGGAGATCGGAATCGTCGTTCTCGACGGGGCCGATCGATCGAAGGGAGGAGGTCATCCGCAAGGATGACGGCCTCGGTGCGGGGCGCTGGCATGGCGCGCATTCTAGTCCGCGGCGCGCCGATCCGCTCGCGGCCCTGGCGGCGCGTGCGGCCTGGAGGTGGGCGGTCCCGAAAACGCCGCGCGCCGCCCGTCGGCGGCGCGTCGCGGTTCCCGGGTGAGCCGTGGGTCAGGACAGGATCGTCGGCTTCGTGTAGCTGTAGCCGTTGCCGTTGCTGTGGCCGTTGCCATTGCTGTAACCGTTGCGGCCGTGCGTCGACCCGTCGGCCACGATGACCTCGATCCGGCCCGACGGCGTCATCCGCGGCACGCCGCCGTTGCGCAGCCGGAAGGTCGCCACCGCGCGCTCGAGCCGCGCCGCGACCGAGGTCAGCTCGCGCACCGCGCCGGTCGAGCGCTCCGCCAGGCTCGCGTTGTCGCGGGCCGCCTGGTTCGCCGACTGGATGTCGCGAGCGATCGTATCCGCCGACGCGGCGATCTCGCTGATGTTGCGGCCGATGTCGCTGGTCACCGCGGCCTGCTGCTCGACCGCCGCGGCGATCGAGTTCTGGATCGCGTCGATCTGCCCGATGACCTCGCCGACCTGCGCGATGTCCTTCACGGCCTCGCCGGTGTCGCGCTGGATGCCGGCGATCTTGCCGCGGATCTCCTCGGTCGCCTTCGCGGTCTGCTTGGCGAGCTCCTTGATCTCGGTCGCGACCACCGCGAAGCCGCGGCCGGCGACGCCGGCGCGCGCGGCCTCGATCGTGGCGTTGAGCGCCAGCAGGTTGGTCTGCTCGGCGATCTGCGTGATGACGTCGACGACCGCGCCGATCTCGACCGACGACGCGCCGAGGCGCGTGACGCTCTCGTTGGTGTGGCGCGCCACCGCCACCGCGGTGCCGGCGACCCGCGCCGCCTGCTGCGCGTTGCGCGCGACGTCGCGGATCGTGGCCGCCATCTCCTCGGTCGCCGCGGCCACCGTCTGGATGTTGCCCGACGACTGGGTCGAGGCCGTGGCCGCGCTGCTCGACTGCGCCGACGAGCGCTCGCTGTTGCGGGCGATCTCCTCGACCGCCTGGCCCATCGGCCCCGCGGTCGCGGACAGGTCGCGGGCGCTCGAGCGGATCTCGCCGAGCATCGTCTCGATCTGATCGAGCGAGGTGTTGAGCGAGCCCATCATCTGGCCGATCTCGGTGCCGTCGTCGACCTCGACCCGCTGGGTCATGTCGCCGGTCGCGACCGCGTGGAGCACGCCGGCGGTCTGGTTGACGCTCTTGACGATGCGGCGCCCGACGAGCGAGCCGCCGAAGATGATCGCGCCGCCCGCGGCGACGACCAGCAGCAGCAGGATCAACCGCGCCCGCGCCGCCGCGGACTGGGCCGCGGAGATGTCTCCGCCCATGTGCTCGATCTGTTCGCCGAGCTGCTCGTTCGCGCCCTCGAGCTCCTTGAACGACGCGTCGAACGCGGGCCGCAGCGCGAACGCCCGCGACTTGTCGGTCGCGGCGGCCTCGACGAGGCGCTCCGCCGCGGTGACGTAGGCGGCGAGCTTTGGCTGCAGGCTCGCGATCGCCGCCCGGGTCTCGCTCGAGAGGTCGTAGCGCGCGAGCGCGTCGGTCTCGCGCCGGAACCGCGCGGCGTGATCGTCGATGTCGTGGCGCGCGGCCGCGACCTGCTCGGGCGTGTTCGCGACCAGCGCGGACAGCACGTCCGCGCGCAGCGCGTCGTGCATCATGTCCATGTCGCCCTGCGAGTGCAGCGCCGCGACCTTGACCTCGGTGGCCTCGAGATCGTCGTCGAGCGCGCCGAAGCGCAGCACCGCAAAACCACCGGTGAGGACAAGGGCGGCGGCGGCACCCACGGTGAGCACGAGGAGGCGAGTTCGGATCGAGGCCATGACGAAACCTTTCGAGGCGCGGGGGCATGCGCGCCGGTCTTCTGCGGAGGTAGATCGACCGATCGCGGTCGAGATCGACCTGGGATCGCTAGCGGCTGGTACGAACGATGACGACCTGGGCGGTCGTCGGGCCGATCTTGATGGTCAGCGAGTCGACGACCTGCTGGCTCGGCGCCTCGACCGGGCCGTGCACGAAGGTCGGCAGGCCGAGCGCGGCGTGGCTGGCGTAGCGCGACACGCGCGCCTTCACGTTGCCGGCGAGCATGTTCACGACCTCGCTGACCGCATCGATCATGTCGGGGCGCGACATCGCCTCGTCGGGGCCCGAGCCGAGCAGCGCCCGCGCGATCGCGCTGCAGCCCTCCTCGCTCGAGAACAGGCCGATCTGCACCGGCTCCATCGCCGAGACGATCGGGACCAGCGCTCCGGCCGCGCTGGTCATGCCCGCAGAGTCGGACACGATCTCGCACGGGAGCCCGAGCGCTTGCTGGGCGATGTCGACGATCGCGGAGCGCGCGGCGGCGACCCACGGATCGGTGGAGGGCTGGGGATGGGCGGCGGCGGCGGAGCTCATGGTTTCTCCTGGGAAGCGCCGCGAAGGGCGGGCGCGGCGGCCGTCCCCTTGGGCGAGTACACGTACGTTCGACCGACTACGCGGAAATCGTAGCGGTCGTCGAACAGGGTTTCGGAGACCCCGACCATCAGCAGCCCATCGGGCGCGAGCGCCCGGGTCACCCGGTCGAGGACGCGGCGCTTGCCGGCCGCGTCGAAGTAGATGAGGACGTTGCGCAGGAGCACGAGGTCGCAGCCGGTCATCGGCTGGGGCTCGACGAGGTTGGTGCGCTGCACCTCGATCATCCCGCGGACCTCCGGGCGCACTTGCCACTCGGTGCCCTGCTGCGACAGGTACTTCGTCAGCATGCGCGCGGGCAGGCCGCGGTTGACCTCGGCCTGGGTGAACACGCCCGCGCGGGTCCGGTCGACCATCGCCTGCGAGACGTCGGTCGCGATGATCCGCAGCCGCCACGTGAGCAGCTCGGGCACGCGCTCGCGGATCGTCATCGCGACCGAGTAGGGCTCCTGGCCGCTCGAGCAGGCCGCGCACCAGATCGTCAGTTGCCGGGCCGCGCGGCGTCGCGCCATCAGGTCGGGCAGGATCTGGGTCGCGAGCGCGTCGTATGGATGGATGTCGCGGAAGAAGCTGGTCTCGTTGGTGGTCAGCGCGTCGACCGTGTCCTGGGCGAGGGCGTCGGCGCGGCCCATGCGCAGGCGCGCGACCAGCGCCTCGACCGAGGCGAGCTTGTGCTGGTTCGCGACGCCGGCGAGGCGGCACGACAGCAGGTATTCCTGGCCCGGCTCGATCGCGAGGGCGGCGCGGTCGCGCGCCAGGGCGAGGAGGAAGTTCACGTCTTCAGCGCGTAGCGGCACCGGGCACCTTGCTCAGGAGTAGGGGGATCGGGCCGGTCCGGCCGCGCGAGCTACCGAGGATGCGTGCGAGCTCTGGGATGGGGAGGATCGCGTCCGCGAGGTGGGCCTTCGCGACCGCGCCGGGCATGCCCCAGACGATCGACGAGGCCTCGTCCTGGACCATGATCATGCCGCCGGCCTTGCGGATCGCCTCGCAGCCGCGCAGGCCATCCTGGCCCATGCCGGTCAACACGAGGGCCAGCGCGTTCGTGCCGCTGCACTTCGCCGCCGAGCGGAACAGGACATCGACCGCCGGGCGCACCTGGTTCTCGGGCGCGGCCTGGTTCAGCTCGACCTGGAGGCGCCCGCCGGGCGCCGGCGCGATGAGCATGTGGTAGTCGCCGGGCGCGACGACGATCTGGCCGGGGCTGAGCATCGCGCCGTTGGTCGCCTCGGCGACCGAATGCGGGGTCAGGCTCGACAGGCGCTCGGCGAGGGTCCGGGTGAAGCCCGCGGGCATGTGCTGCGCGATCAGGATCGGCGCCGCGAAGTCGGTCGGGGTCGCGCGCAGCAGCTCGACCAGCGCGTTGGGGCCGCCGGTCGAGGCGCCGATCACGACCACGCTCGGGCGGTACGCGAGCGGCACGCCGCGCGTCGGCGGCACCGTCACGCTGGTCGGGCGGCGGGTCGCGCCGGCGCCGACCGCCTTGATCTTGGGCACCAGGTCGTGGCGGATCCGATCGAGCGAGTCGGCGATGCTGCCGCTCTCGGGCTTGGCGACGTAGTCGGCGGCGCCTGCGGTCAGCGCCTCGACGGTGGCGCGGCTGCCGTGCTGGGTCAGCGTCGAGAACATGATCACCGCGACCTTGGGGTGCGTGCGGCGGATCTCCTTGAGCGCGCCGATGCCATCGAGCACCGGCATCTCGACGTCCATCACGACCACGTCGATCGCCTCCGCACGGACCCGCGCGACGGCCTCGAGGCCGTTGCGCACCGCGCCGATCACGACGATCTCGGGGTCGCCAGCGAGCGCGCTCGTCACGCCCTGGCGCAGCACGACCGAGTCGTCGGCGATCAGCACGCGGATCGGCTGGATCGTGCGGATCGATCGCGTGGTCATGGCACCAACGCGAGGAGCTCGAGCTTGGAGCGCAGGTCGTCGGGGGTGAACGGCTTCATCACGTACTCCGAGGCGCCGGCGTCGAGCGCCTGGACGACGCGCTCCGACTCGGCCTCGGTCGTGACCATCACCATCGGCAGGTTCTGGTAGCGCGGGTCGGCGCGCACCGCCTGGACGAACTCGAGCCCGTTCATCTCGGGCATGTTCCAGTCGACGAGCGCGACGGCGATCGTGGCGTCGGCCTCGAGCTTGGCGAGGCCGTCGCGGCCGTGGATGGCCTCGACCACGTCGAAGCCGAGCGTGACGAGCTGGCGCTTGACGATGAGACGCATGGACTTGGAGTCGTCGATCACGAGTGCGCGCATGGGTCTCCGTTCAGGTAGCCGCGCCATCATCGAGAAGGCGGCGGACGTCGAGGAGCAGCAGGAGCTGTCCGGGGAGCTTGTAGGCGCCGACCAGGTGGCGAGCGGCAGCGCCGGTGAGCGTGGCGGGTACGGGTTCGACCTCGGCGGGATCGAGATCGAACACGTCCGAGACGCGGTCGACCTCGAGGCTGGTGAGGCCCTCGCCGTCGTCGAGGACCACGGCGAACCCGCGGCGGCGTGTTGACGGGGGCCGCTCGAGGATCTCGTCGAGATCGAGGCAGGTCACGACCTGGCCGCGCAGGTTCATGAGGCCGCGCACGTGGCGCGGGCTGCCCGGGACGCGCGACAGGTCCTTGACCGCCACGATCTCGAGCACGCGCCCGGCGTCGATGCCGAACAGGCTGTCGCCGAGGGTGAAGGTGCAGACGCGGGTGATCGCGGGGTCGCCGGCCTTGTGGCCGACTCCGTCCGGCGAATGCGCCAGGTCGGTGGCTCTCATGATGCGCTCCACAGGAGGTGCGGCGCGGTCGCCTCGATGAGCTGAGGCAGGTCGAGGAGCTCGACCACGCGGCCCTCGAAGAGCACGGTGCCGGTGACGCCGGTGCGTCGGTTGGACCAGCGCAGCTCGGGCAGCACCTCGACGATGTCGAGGATCTGGTCGACCGCGACGCCGACCTTGCGGTTGGCGGCGTGGCAGACGATGAGCTGCAGGATCGGGCTGTCGGCGGTGTCGACGCCGAGCGCGGTGCCCAGGCGCATGACCGGCAGGAGATCGCCCTGCAGCTGCACGACCTCGTCGGGCCCGGTCCGCTCGATGCGGCTGGCGTCGACCTCGTCGATGCGATCGATCGAGGACAGCGGCACCGCGAAGCGACCGTTCACGCCCTGCTGCAGCATGACCATCGTCGTGCGGTCGTCGCGCGCAGCGACCGGGGCGAGGGCCGCCGCGCTGGAGGTCGCGCGGCGCTCGGCGTGCAGCCCGGCGCGGCGCGCGAGCTGGCGGATGTCGAGGATCAGCGCGACCCCGCCGTCGCCGAGGATCGTCGCGCCGCCGTACTGCGTGCACTCGCGCAGCTGGCGGCCGAGCGGCTTGACGACGATCTCCTCCGAGTCGTGGTAGCGGTCGACGATCAGCCCCAGCGTGGTGCCCTCGGACTCGACGACCAGCAAGAGGCGCGGCGCCTCGAGCGGCGCGTCGCCGACCGCGGCGGCGAGATCGACCAGCGGCAGGAGCCGGCCGCGCAGCCGGAACACCGGCGCGCTGTGGACCAGCTCGATCGGATGGGCGGCGTCGATCCGGACCAGCTCGCGCAGCGCGGCCTGGGGGATCGCGTAGCGCTGGCCGCGGCACTCGACGATGAGCGCCGGCAGGATCGCGAGGGTCAGCGGGATCGTGATGCGCAGCGTGGTGCCGACCCCGACCTCCGATGACAGATCGACCTGGCCGCCGATCTTCTCGATGTTCGAGCGCACGACGTCCATGCCGACGCCGCGGCCCGAGACGTTGGTGACGACCTCGGCGGTCGAGAAGCCGGGCGCGAACACCAGCCGCGCCGCGTCGGCGTCGGACATCTGCGCCGCCTGGTCGGCGGTGATGAGGCCGCGCTCGACCGCCTTGGCGCGCACGCGATCGGTGCGGATGCCGCCGCCGTCGTCGCTGATGTCGATGTTGACGTGGCCGCTGTCGTGGTACGCGCGCAGCCGGATCACGCCCTCGGCGGGCTTGCCGCGGCGGACGCGCTCGTCGGGCGCCTCGAGGCCGTGATCGACCGCGTTGCGCAGCACGTGGGTCAGGGGATCGCGGATCGCCTCGATCAGCGTGCGATCGAGCTCGGTGTCCTCGCCCTCCATCTCGATGCGGGCCTTCTTGCCGAGCTGCGCCGCGAGATCGCGGACCGTGCGGGTCAGCTTGGTCCAGCCCGCGCCGATCGGCTGCATGCGGGTCTTCATGACCTGCTCCTGCAGCTGCGAGGTGATGAGCTGGAGCCGCTGCCAGGTGGCGACGTGGGCGGTGTCGCTCCACGTGTTGGCGAACTGGTGCAGGCGGTTGCGCGCGAGGATGAGCTCGCCCGCGAGGTTGACGAGGCCGTCGAGCAGCGCGACGTCGACGCGGACGGTCGAGTCGGTGCGGTGGGGCGCGTCGCCCGCAGGCGCCGCGGCCGCGGGGGCGGGCGCCGCGGGCGCGGCCGGTGCGGCCGCGATCGGCGCGGGTGCAGGCGCGGGTGCGATGACCGCGATCGGCGCGACCACGGGCGCGA
>JAIOQA010000034.1 GCA_021413675.1 Deltaproteobacteria bacterium
GCGGCGACCGGCGGGGCCACGGGCGCGGCCGGCGCGGGCGACTCGATGAGCCCCGCAGCCGCGGCCTCGCGCATCGCCTCGGCCGGGATCTGCACATCCATCTGCCGGGTCTTCATCTCGTTGATCGCCGCGCTCGATCCGGGCGGGACGCCCATGAGCGTCTGCGCGAGCTCGGACTTCTTGCCCTTGCCGCCGGCCGGCGCGACGCCCGCGCGCCCGAACGGCTGGGTCGCGCCCGCGCCGCCCTCGGGACCGCGCGCGACGCGCGTCACGTCGTCGAGGAACTGCCGCAGCGTGAGGTAGCGCTTGGCGGCGGTCCGCTCCATCGCTTTGCCGACCAGGCCATCGAGGTCGGCGGGCACCGGCGCGCGCTTCGACGGCGGCACCGCGCCGCCCGCGAGGTGGGCCTTGTGCACTTCCTCGGCGCTGCCGCTGTACGGCGGCGCACCGGTCAGGAGGTAGTAGAACAGCGCGCCGAGGCTGTAGATGTTGCTGCGCTGATCGACCGGCTTGCCCTCGATGAGCTCCGGCGCCACGAACTCGGGGACGCCCGGGACCTTCTCGTTGCCCGTCGGCGACGGCACCGAGAAGTTGATGAGCTTCACCTGGCCGTTGGTCACGAGGACGTTCTTGGGCGCGAGGTCGCGGTGAACCACGCCGACCTTGGCGGCCTCGATGAGTGCCTCGCCGACCGCGACCACCAGCTCGCTGGCGGTGTGCGGATCGAGCGGGCCGCGCGCCGCGACCATCTCCTGGAGCGACAGCGACTCGCCGACCAGCTCGGTCGCGACCCAGAGCTGGCCGTCCTGCTTGCCCGAGGCCATCACCTTGGCGATGGACGCCGAGCCGACGCGTTCGAGCTGCTTCCACTCGCGCTCGGTGCGCTGCGAGACCTGCGGCACCGCGGCGACCGTGGGGTCGACCATCTTGACGGCGACCGGCATCCCGGTCTGGGAGTCCGAGGCCCGGAAGACCTGGCCGGTGGTGCTACCTCCGAGCCGCTCCTCGAGGCGGAACCGACCACCAACCAGATCCGACGCCGGCGCAGTCGCCGGTGCCTCGGCGCCGAGCGGCTGCAACTTGCCCGCATCCGTCGGGCAGAAGTTAGCATCGTCGGCGAACTGCTTACCGCACTTGGGGCAGACCTTCATTTCCCGGCCTTCGCTTGCAATCTTGCGAATCGTAAGGAGATCCTCGAACAAAGGCAACCCGGCCAACCAAGGGACTCCATGCGCCTCGTCACCCTCGCCTTCCCGTCCGCCAGCGCGTTTCTCACGGCCTACGCCGACGACGTCCTCACCGTGAGGACCCGGACCGACGCCGCGCTCGGCGAGCAGTTGCTCGTCGAGATCTCCTTCCCCGGCCTGCCCAACCGGGCGCTCCTGCGGGCCACCGTCGATGGCCTGCTGATCGACGAGGAGGGCCTCCGGGTCCGGCTCAGCGATGAGGACGCCTCGACCCGCGACTTCATGCTGGCGATCGCCCAGGGCCAGCTGAAGGTCAGCACCCACCGCGATCACAAGCGGTTCCCCGCGGCGCTCGAGGTCCGCTACACCGCCGACGGCGGCGAGATGCACACCGCGGTCATCGACGATCTCGGCGCCGGCGGCACGTTCGTGCTGACGCCCACGCCGCCCAGCGCGGGCGCGCGAGTCGCGCTCATCATCTCCGCGCCCGACGGCCGCACGATCGCCGCGAACGGCCTGGTCGCCTGGGTCAAGACCGGCCCGGCGGCGGGCGCGGGCTTCGGCGTCGACTTCGACCCGATCGAGGGCGAGGACGGCCGCCGGCTGCGGGCGCTGCTCCGGAGGGCCTCGGAGTCGGCGGAGGTCGATCTCGAGTCCCGGGACGCCTGAGCCGGTTGACACACCGGCCCGGGACGGCTAGAAACGCCCCCTCTCCAGGAGAAGGCCCATGGCTTCGAATACCGCCGCCAGTGACGTCAAGCGCAAGAACAAGCACAAGGCCGCCGGCCGTCGTCGGAAGAACGCGTCCGCGAAGAAGTCGACGCTGAGCGCGGTCGAGCTGTTCGCCGCCCTCGGCGCGCCCGGTCAGCCGGCCCCCAAGGCCAAGTAAGCGATCCGCGGGCCGCTCGGCCCGCACCGCACTTCTCCTGCTCGCCCGCTGCGGTGCCTCACGGCACGCACGCGGGCGATCGGTATTTTCGGGCGCGCCGCGCGCGGTCCCCTGCCGGGCCCGCTACAGCGTCTCGGACGACACGCGATCGACGCCGTAGACGCCCTTGATCCGCGACAGCGCGCGGATGATCGACTTCAGCTGATCGAGGTCCTTCACGTGGGCCTTGAACGTGTTGACCGCGCGGCCATCGTCGGTCGCGCGACAGTGGGCCTGGCTGATGTTCACGTTCTGATCGGTGAACGTCTGCGAGATCACCGCGAGCAGGCCGGGCTTGTCGGCGCACATGACCTGGATCGCGACCTCGTGCTGGGTCTTGGACGCGCCGTCCCACTCCACGTCGACGCGGCGCTCGGGATCGAGATCCAGCGCCTTGTCGCAGTCGCGGCGGTGCACGGTCACGCCGCGGCCGCGCGTGATGAAGCCCATCACCTGATCGCCAGGCAGCGGGCTGCAGCACTTCGCGAACCGCACGATGATGTCGTCCTCGCCGGCGACCTTGATGCCGCTGGTCGACTGCCGGCGCGTGGTCACGCGGCGCAGGAGCGAGCGGAACACGCCCTCGGGCTTGTCGGCGGCCGGCTCGGCCTTGCCGCGGGCCTCGGGGACGATCTTCTCGATGACCTGCGCGGTCGTGACCTTGCCGTAGCCGACCTGGATCACCAGCTCGTCGGCGTCGGCGAGCTTGAGCTCCTTGGCCGCGGCGTCGAGCGTGCCCTCCTTGACGACCTTGCCGTAGGCGTGGCCGTGCTTGCGCAGCGCCTTCTCGATGAGGTCCTTGCCCATCACGATCGCCTTCTCGCGCTGCTCCTTGCGCATGAGGTAGCGGATCTTGGTGCGGGCGCGGGCGGTCTTGACCAGCTTGAGCCAGTCCTTGTTGGGCTTCTGGTTCGGGCTCGTGATGATCTCGATCGTGTCGCCGTTGCGCAGCTGGTAGCGCAAGGGGACGATCATGCCGTTGACCCGCGCGCCCGAGCAGTGGTCGCCGACCGACGAGTGCACCGCGTACGCGAAGTCGATCGGGCACGCGCCCTGGGGCAGCGCCTTCACGTCGCCCTTGGGCGTGAAGACGTAGACCTCGTCGCCGAACAGGTCGAGCTTCACCGACTCGAGGAACTCGGTCGGATCGCGCAGCTCCTTGTGCGCCTCCATGAGCTGGCGCAGCCACGCGAACTTCTTCTCCTGCTCGGCGGCGAGCGCGGCGCCCTCCTTGTACTTCCAGTGGGCGGCGATGCCGTACTCGGCGACCAGGTTCATCTCGCGCGTACGGATCTGGATCTCGATGCGCTCGCCCTTGGGCCCGATCACCGCGGTGTGCAGCGACTGGTAGAGGTTGGGCTTGGGCAGCGCGATGTAGTCCTTGAACCGGCCGGGGATCGGGGTCCAGGTCTGGTGCGCGACGCCGAGCCCGGCGTAGCAGTGCATGTGCGTGTCGGTGACCACGCGGAAGCCGATCGCGTCGTGGATCTCCTCGAACGCGCGGTTGGTCTTCTTCATCTTCTGGTAGATGGACCAGAGGTGCTTGGCGCGGCCCGAGACCTCGCACGGCACGCCATTCGCGGTCATCTCCTGGTGGATGAGCCGCTCGACGGTGGTGATGTAGTCGAGGCGCTCGGCGCGGGTCTTGGCGACCTGCTCGGCGAGCTGCTCGTACTCGCCCGGGTAGGTGTACTTGAACGCCAGATCCTCGAGCTCGACCTTCACCCACTGGATGCCGAGGCGGTTGGCGAGCGGCGCGTAGATCTGCATCGTCTCGGCGGCGATGCGCTCCTGCTTCTCCGGCGGCAGGTGGTGGAGCGACCGCATGTTGTCGAGGCGGTCGCACAGCTTCACCAGGATGACCCGGATGTCGCGGGCCATCGCGAGCAGCATCTTGCGGAAGTTCTCCGCCTGCTGCTCCTCGCGGGTCGACCACGGCAGCTTGCCGAGCTTGGTCACGCCGTCGACGAGGAACGCGATCTCCTTGCCGAACAGCTCGGTCAGCTGCTCGACGGTCGCGCTGGTGTCCTCGACGCAGTCGTGGAGCAACCCGGCGCAGACCGAGGCGACATCGAGCCGCAACTCCGAGATGATCTGGGCGACCGCGAGCGGGTGCGTGACGTAGGGGTCGCCGGAGCGGCGGGTCTGGCCCTCGTGCGCCTTGGAGGCGAACTCGTAGGCGCGCTGGACCAGGGCGGTGTCAGCGGCGGGATGGTAGGCGCTGATGTCAGTCAGGATGTGGTCGAGGCGATTCATGGGCTCCTGCCCGACGAGCGCGGGCGGGCCAGGCAGCGTACCACGCGACCCCGCACCTCGCGATTTTCGGGCGTTCGAGCCAGCCAGCGGCGGATCGACGCGGCTACCGCGACGACGCGACCGCGTCGGAGAAGTTCCAGGTGAACTCGAAGGTCTCGCCGGGTCGGTGGACGACCAGGCGCAGCGACCGCACGTCGGGGCGGAACAGGTCGCGCTTGTAGAACACGAAGTCGCCGCGGCCACGGAACACCGCCAGCGACGACAGCGGCTGGCGCCGGCGCCAGCCGTCGTCCTCGATCGACGTGATGTCGCCGAACTGGTTGCGGTGGACGGTGCGAACCTCGGTGTCCCACATCGTCACCAGCAGCTTGGTCGACGCGTGATCGAGGCCCTCGGGCAGGTAGCGATGGCCGCGGTCGTCCTCGAGGTAGACCTGCCAGGTGCCGAGGTCGGCCCACTCCTTCCACTTGTGCTCGAGCTGGACGTGGAAGCGCAGGCGATCGCGCGAGACCATCGTGAACGACGCCTCGTTGTGCAGCGGGTAGCGGTCGGTGTGGAGATGGGCCGCGCTCTCCCCGGCCTGGGGCGCGCGCGGCAGGTTGAGCTCCATGTCGCCGGTGATGACGACGATCGTCTCCGACATCGGCAGGGTCTCGAGCGGCGAGACCAGCGGGTTGGGCTGGACGGCCTCGCCGCGAAAGGTCGGCGAGCAGCCGCTCGAGCCGAGGCCCACGACCAGCGCGAGGAGGACGCCTGTCACCACACGCCCCATGCCGAAACGATGGACCCCGGTGCGCGCGAGCGTCAACGCGAAAATCGTCGGCGCCGCAGCCTACGCGGTGCGACAGGTTGCGACGTGCGGTGGGGACCGGACGCCGCAGCGGGCTCACTCGGTAAGCGTCAGTGCTCGTGCGCGTGGCCGATGAGGCCGCGAGCGTGGGCCTCGGGCCGGGTCGCGCGGTTGCGGTCGACGATCTCGTTGAGCGCCGCGAGCGCCTCGGGAGACGGCGCGGCGCGCGGATCGCTCTCGGCCTTGCGCACCAGGTACAGCGCGCGCAGCACGCCGTAGGCGCGCTCGAGGTCGTCGTTCACGACCAGGTCCTGGTACTCGTGGAAGTGGCCGAGCTCCTCGATCGCCTTGTGCAGGCGGCGCTCGATCACCTCGGGCGCATCGGTCGCGCGCCGGCGCAGGCGCTCGGCGAGGGTCGCGAGGTCGGGCGGCAGGATGAAGATCTTGAGCGCGTCGGAGGGCCACTGGTTCGCGAGCGCCTCGCCGCCCTGCCAGTCGACGTCGCAGATGACATCCTTGCCGGCGACCAGGGCCTGCTCGACGACCGCGTTGGCGGTGCCGTAGCGATTGCCGTGGACGAACGCGTGCTCGGCGAACTCGCCGCGCGCGATCATCTGCTCGAAGGTCTGCGCATCGACGAAGTGGTAGTCGACCCCGTCGCGTTCGCCGGGCCGGATCGGCCGGGTCGTGAACGAGACCGAGAACTGCAGGTTCGCGAACTCGCGCAGCAGGCGGTGGGTGAGCGTGGTCTTGCCGGCGCCCGAGGGCGACGACACGATCACGAGGAGGCCTCGGGGTACGGCGGTCACGACGCGATCACTCCACGTTCTGCACTTGCTCGCGGATCTTCTCGAGCTCGGCCTTGCCGCGCACGACCAGATCGACGATCTCGACCGCCGCCGACTTGGCGCCGATCGTGTTGAACTCGCGGCCGAGCTCCTGGACCAGGAAGTCCAGGCGACGACCGACCGCCGCGCCCTTGCCGGTGACCAGCGTGCGCATCTGCGCGACGTGGCTCTGGGCCCGGACCAGCTCCTCGGTGACATCGAGCTTGTCGGCGAGGATCGCGACCTCCTGGGCGAGGCGCTGCGGATCGAGCTCGCGGACCTCGCCGGACTTCTCGTCGCCGAGCAGCCGGCGCAGGCGCTCGTCGAGGCGGCGGCGGGCCTCGGCGGGCGCGGCCTGGGCGCGGGTGCCGATCGTGTCGAGGAAGCCGGCGATGGCGGTGACCCGGGCCAGCACGTCGGCGGCGAGCCGCGCGCCCTCGGCGTCGCGCATCGCGGCGAGCTGGGTGAGGGCCTCCGCGGCGGCGGCGAGCACCGCCTGGCCGGTCGCGCCGTCGTCATCGGAGGCCGCGACCTGCACGACCCCGGGCTGCGCGATCACGAGCGCGAGATCCGGCTGGGCGGTGCCGAGCGCGGTCGCGAGCGCGGCGAGCTGGGCGTGGACCGCGCGCGCCGCGTCGGCGTCGAAGCGGATCGCGGCCGGGCCGCTGCGCTCGAGGTGGACCGTGGCGGTGACCGCGCCGCGCTCGACCGCCTCGCGGATGCGGGCGCCGACCTGGTCCTCGAGCGCGCCCTCGAGCGCCGCGCCGCGCAGCTTGAGATCGAGGAACCGGTGATTCACCGACCGGATCTCGACGGTCGCTCGTCGGCCGCCGCGCTCGGCGGCGCCGCGGCCGTAGCCGGTCATGCTGCGCACCGACGGTAGATACCACAGCGGTCCGACGGCGCGCCGCGCGGTGTTGACGAACCGCGTGGGATCGCGCGACCAGACGAGATTCGACGAATTCTCAGGTACCCTCGCGCCGATGCTGGCGCGCGCGCTCTGGGGTCCCGCGCTCGTCGCCGCGGCGGTGCTGGCCGCGTGCGGTGACGCCGGTCCATCCGCGACCGCGGCGCCGCTGCGGTTCCTGCACACGTTCGGGGCGCGCGACGCCGCGTTCCTCGACGAGGCCCTCGCCGGCTGGCCGGCGCCAGTCGCGACCTCGCTGGTACCGTTCGCGCGCGGCCAGACGGTGATCGGCGCGCTGCTCCGCGCCGGCCACGACTGCCCCGATCTCATCCGCATCGACGCGACCTGGCTGCCCGCGCTGGCCGCGGCGCAGCTCCTGCGCCCCGCGCCACCGGCGATCCGCGACCGCGACTGGCTGCCCGAGGCGCGGGCGCTGGCCGAGGACCGCGGCCAGCTGTGGGGCGCGCCCCAGACCGTCGATGGACTGGTCGTGCTGTCGGCGGGCGACGCGACCGGCCCCGCGCCCGCGACCCTCGACGCGCTGATCGCCACCGCCGAGCGCGCGATGACCACGCACCGCTGGGGCCTGGGGCTGCGCGCCGATGGCTACTGGTTCGTGCCGTTCCTGCGCGCGGCCGGCGGCGAGCTCGCCGCGCCCGCCACCGACGCGGCCGCCGCGCCCGACCCGATCGACAGCGCCGCCGCGATCGCCGCGCTGACCCGGTTCGCGGAGCTGTTCCCGCGCATCGCGGCGCCGCCCGCATCGCCCGGCCAGGAGGATGCCACCGAGGCCCGGCGGTTCCGCGCCGGCGAGGTCGCGTTCCTCGTCACCGGGCCGTGGGCCCTGCCCGACCTCGGCGACGTCGCCGCGCTGACGGTCTGGCCGCTGCCCGGCGCGCCGCGCGGCGGGCACCTGCTGGTCGTGCCGGCGTGCGCGCGCGACGCCGACGGCGCGTGGCGGCTCGCGGCGCGGCTCACCGAGCCCGAGATCCAGACCGCGTGGGCGCGGGCGCTCGGCACCGTCCCGACCACCGCGACGGCGCTCGCGGCGGCGCCCTCCGCGGTGCGGGCCGTGCACGACGCGCTCACCGCGGCGCGCCCGCTGCCGCGCGATCCGCACACGCCGCTCCTGTTCGACGATCTGACGCCCGCGGTCGCCGCGGTCGTCGCCGGTGACGCCACCGCCAGCGAGGCGCTGGCCGGCGTGCGCCGAGGCTGGGCGCGCCTGACCGAGCCGTCGCCGTGACCGCGGTCCGCTCGCTGACCTGGCGCGTGCTCGCGATCCTTGCGGTCGCGGTGATCGTGCCGACCGTCGTGGTCGGCGGCCTCGCGATCCGCCGCGAGCAGGCCGACGTCGAGCAGGAGGTCGTGCGCGGCAACCTCGCGCTCATCCGCGCGGTCGGCGCCTCGCTCGACGCGACGCTGCAGGACGCGCGGCGCGCCCTCGAGCTGGCCGGCGCGACCTGGGCCGACGGCCCGGGCGGTGATCCCGGCGACGCCGCGCGCGCCGATCGCCTGGTCCGGCGCGTGCGCCGCCAGGTGCCGATCGTGCTCCACCTCGCGCTGACCTCGCCGCGCGGCGCGCAGCTCGCCGGCGATCCGCTGCCGCGCGACGTCGATCGCGGCTTCCACTCGTTCGGCGGCTACGTCGGCGACGTCGTCTTCGGCGATGGCCGCCCGGTCGTGCCGATGGCGGTGCAGGCGCGCAGCCGCACCGGCGAGCTGACCGGCGTGCTGGTCGCCGAGCTCGACCTCGCGTTCATCGGCGAGGCCCTCGCCTCGGCGCGGCTCGGGCCGGGCGCGCGGCTGATCGTCGTCGACGGGCGCGGCGCGATCGTCGCGCGCTCCGACGGCGGCGCGGTCGGCGCCGAGCTGCGCGGCCACGATCCGATGATCGACCGCGCGCTGGGCGCCACCGACGACGGCTGGCACGCCGACGACGGCACCGTCGCGGTGTTCCGCAACCTGTCGAGCTTCCAGTCGCTGCGCGGCGTGCGCTGGTCGATCATCCTCGAGCAGCCCGAGGATCAGGCCTACGCGCTGGCCCACCGCACGACCCGGGACACGCTCATCACCGGCGCGATCGCGCTCGCGATCGCGCTCGCGTTCGGCGCCTGGCTCGCCGCGCGCCTGACCCGCCCGCTGGCCGCGATCGCGACCCGCGCCGACGCGATCGCCGGCGGCGACACGACCGCGACCCCGCCGGTGCGGGGCCCCGGCGAGATCGGCGCGCTCGGCGACCGCATCGAGGACATGGCCCGCCGGCTCGGCGAGCGCGCCGAGCTGCAGGCCGCGCTCGCCCAGGGCGATCGGCTCGCCACGGTCGGCACGCTGTCGGCGAGCGTGGCCCACGAGATCAACAACCCGCTGACCACCGTGCTCGGCTACGCCAACTACATGCTCGAGGACAAGGCCGCCGATCACCCGGATCGCGACGGCCTCGAGCTCATCGCCAGCGAGGCCGCGCGCATGAAGGCGATCGTCGCGGGCCTGCTCGACTACGCCCGCGCCCCGCGCGAGGGCGACGGCGGCCCCGCCGACATCGGCGCGGTCGTCAGCCGGGTCGCGGCGCTGCTCGAGCCCCAGCTCCGGATGACGCGCGTCGCGATCGGCGTCGAGATCGCGCCCGACCTGCCGGATGCGGCGGCCAGCCCGCACGCGATCCAGCAGGTGATCGTCAACCTGGTCCAGAACGCGATCCAGGCCATGCCCGGCGGCGGCGCGATCGCCGTCGCCGCTGCCGTCGAGGATGGCGCGATCGTCGTCCGGATCTCGGACAACGGCCCGGGCGTCCCGGCCGCCGATCGCGCCAAGATCTTCGAGCCGATGTTCACGACCAAGGAGCGCGGCGGCGGCACCGGCCTGGGCCTGGCGGTGTGCCGACGCCTCACCTCGGCCTGGGGCGGGTCGATCGAGGTCGGCGACGGGCCCGGCGGACGTGGCGCGATGTTCCGGGTCGTGATACCGACGGCGTGAAGCCATGCCCGCTGCGATCCTGGTCATCGACGACGAACGCGGGATCCGCGCGCTCTGCAAGGACGTGCTCGGCAAGGCCGGCCACGAGGTCGAGGTCGCGGACTGCGCCGCGGCCGCGATCGCCGCGATCGGCCGGCGCGCGTTCGATCTCGTGCTCTGCGACATCAACCTGCCCGATCAGGACGGCGTGTCGCTCCTGCCCCGCCTGCTCGCGCCGACGCCGTCGCCGGCGGTGCTGCTGATCACCGCGTTCCCGTCGATCGACACCGCGGTGCGCGGCATGAAGCTCGGCGCGCGCGACTACCTCGCCAAGCCGTTCTCGCCCGACGAGCTCCGCCTGACCGTGGGCCGCGCGCTCGACGAGGACGCGCTGCGCCGCCAGAACCGCGCGCTGCGCGAGCGCCTGGCCTACGGCGATCTGATCGGCGCGTCGCCGCCGATGGTCGCGCTGCGACACACCGTCGACAAGGTCGCGCCCTCGGTCGCGACCGCGCTGATCAGCGGCGAGAGCGGCACCGGCAAGGAGCTGGTCGCGCGCGCGCTGCACTACGCCAGCGAGCGCGCCAGCGGCCCGTTCGTGCCGGTCAACTGCGGCGCGCTGGTCGAGAGCCTGCTCGACAGCGAGCTGTTCGGCCACGTCCGCGGCGCGTTCACCGGCGCCGACAGCAACAAGCGCGGCCTGTTCGTCGCCGCCGACGGCGGCACGCTGTTCCTCGACGAGATCGGCGAGCTGCCGCTCGAGCTGCAGCCGAAGCTGCTGCGCGCGCTGCAGGACGGCGAGATCAAGCCGGTCGGCGGCACCGAGGCGACCCGCGTCGACGTGCGCGTGGTCGCCGCGACCAACCGCGACCTGCGCCAGCTCATCGCCGACGGCCGCTTCCGCGAGGATCTCTATTACCGGCTCGCGGTCATCACGATCGACGTCCCGCCGCTGCGCGCGCGCAAGGGCGACATCGCGGCGCTCGCCCGCCACTTCGCCGACGGCGCCGCGATCCGCGCGCGCCGCGGCCGCGTCGAGCTGTCGGCGGCGGCGATCGCCTGGCTCGAGGCCCAGCCCTGGCAGGGCAACGTGCGCGAGCTCGAGAACGCGATCGAGCGCGCGGTCGTGCTGGCCTCGGGCGATCTGCTCGACGAGGCCGACGTCCGGCCGCGCGGGGCGCAGGCGACCACGCCGACGATCACCGCGTGGGCCGACGACCACGTGCCGACGCTGGACGAGCTCGAGCGCGCCCACATCCTGCGGGTACTCGAGCTGTGCGAGGGCCAGAAGACCAAGGCCGCGGCGCTGCTCGGCATCAACCGCACGACGCTCTGGAAGAAGCTGCGCCAGTACGG
>JAIOQA010000343.1 GCA_021413675.1 Deltaproteobacteria bacterium
GCCGAGCACCTTCACCTTGATGCCGCCGACCGGCAGCGCCGCGCCGCGCAGGTTGACCTCGCCGGTGATCGCGATGTCGTTGCGGACCTTGCGGCCGGTGAACGCCGAGACCACCGCGCAGGTCAGCGCGACGCCCGCCGACGGGCCGTCCTTCTTGATCGCGCCCTGCGGCAGGTGGATGTGCAGGTCGGACGACATGATCCGCTCGTGATCGATGCCGAGCCGGGTGGCGTTGGTGCGCATCCACGACACCGCGGCCTGGGCGCTCTCGCGCATGACGTCGCCCATCTGGCCCGTCAGCCGGATCTCGCCCTTGCCGGGGAAGACGCGGGCCTCGATGAACATGATGTCGCCGCCGACCGGCGTCCACGCCAGGCCGGTGATGATGCCGACGTCGGGGCGGCGCTCCGCGCCCTCGGCGGTGAACTTGTGGGGCCCGAGCAGCTCGGGGATCTCGGCGGTGCCGATGTGCACGTGCTCGGTGTCGCCGTTGGCGATCTTGACCGCCGCCGCGCGGCACAAGGCCGCGAGCTCGCGCTCGAGGTTGCGCACGCCGGCCTCGCGGGTCCAGCCGTGGATGACATCGGTGATGGCCTCGTCGTCGATCGCGAGGCCGCCCTTCTCCATGCCGTGCTCGGCCATCTGCTTGGGCACGAGGTGATCGCGCGCGATCTGCAGCTTCTCGAGCGAGGTGTAGCCGGGCAGCTCGACGACCTCCATACGATCGAGCAGCGGCGGCGAGATCGAGTCGAGGTTGTTCGCCGTGCAGATGAACATGACCTTCGACAGATCGACCGGCACCTCGACGTAGTGATCGACGAAGTCCTTGTTCTGCTCGGGATCGAGGACCTCGAGCATCGCCGACGACGGATCACCGCGCATGTCGGCGGTGAGCTTGTCGATCTCGTCGAGGACGAAGACCGGGTTCATCGAGCCGGCCTTCTTGAGGCCCGACACGATGCGGCCGGGCAGGGCGCCGATGTACGTGCGGCGGTGGCCGCGGATCTCGGCCTCGTCGCGCACGCCGCCCAGCGAGATGCGGACGTACTTGCGGCCGAGCGACTGCGCGATCGAGCGCCCGAGCGAGGTCTTGCCGACGCCGGGCGGGCCCGCGAGCAGGAGGATCGGGCCGTGCTTGTCCGGCGCGAGCTTCTTGACCGCGATGAACTCGAGGATGCGCTTCTTGACCTTGGCGAGGCCCGAGTGCTCGGCCTCGAGGATCGCGCGCGCGGCCGACAGGTCGATCCGGTCCTGCGTGATCACGCCGAACGGGATCTCGAGCAGGTTCTCGACGTAGGTGCGGGCGATGTTGTACTCGGGCGAGGCCGAGGCCATCTGGCTCATGCGCGCGATCTGCTTGCGCGCGACCGCGCGGACCTCGTCGGTCATCTTCGAGTCGTCGATCTTGGAGCGCAGCTCGTCGAGTTCGGCGTTGTCATCCGCCTCGCCCAGCTCCTCCTGGATCTGGCGCATGCGATCGCGCAGCACCTTCTCGCGGTGGTTGCGCGAGGTCTCGCCCTCGATCTCGGCGCCGATGTCGGCCTTGAGCTTGAGCACCGTCGCGCGGCGCTCCAGCTGCGGCAGCACCAGCCCGAGGCGGCGCATCGGATCGGTCTCGACCAGGAGCGCCTGCAGATCGTCGCGCTCGAGATCGAGGTACGGCACCGCGTGATCGACGAGGTGATCGGGATCGACCAGCGCCATGACCGCGGCCTTGGTCAGCTCCTCGCGGGCGACCTTGGCCTTCTCGCCCTTGTCGTCCTTGTCGTCCTTCTCGGCCTTGGGATCGCGCGCGACCTGGGCCTCGGCGACCAGCGTCGCGAGGAAGCCGCGGGCCTTGGCGGTGGCGGCGGCCAGCTCGGCGGGCGTGGCGGTGGTCTGCGGCACGACCGGCGACACCGCGGCGACCAGGAACGGCTCCGAGGCGACGACCGCGTCGACGCGGACGCGCTCGAGGAACTTCATGACCGCGGTGAAGCGGCCGGGCGAGTGCTTGATGACCTGCACGATCTCGGCGCGCACCCCGATCTCGGACAGATCGCGCTGGGTCGGCTCGCGCACCGACGGGTTCTTCTGCGGTACCACGACGATCAAGTTGTCGTCGCGAGTCGCCGCTTCGATCGCGCGGATCGAGGCGTCGCGCCCGATCTCCAGCGGCGCGACGTTGCGCGGCAGCTGGACCTCGGTACGCAGCGGGAGAACCGGGTACTGACCGCCAATGTGCGTGTGCTTGGTCATCTGGGTCTTTCTAGCAGGTGAAGGGCCGGTCGGGGGCCAGGATCCACCTCCGAAACGGGGTCCTACCCGAGCGCTATCCGCGCTTGCCGCGGCGTGCCAAACGCTGGGTGAATTCGACCAACAATTTCTTGCCGTCGTCGTCGAGATCGCCGGGCACGTCGATGTGGACGGTGATGTAATGATCCCCGACCGCGCCGGTGGCGCTGTTGCCGACGCCCTTGCCGCGCAGCCGCAGGCGCTTGCCGCTCGAGGTCCCGGGCGGGACCTTGACCTGGGCCTTGCCGTCGACGGTCGCGACCTCGGCGACGGTGCCGAGGATCGCGCGGTCGAAGCTGATGCGCAGGTCGGAGTGGACGTCGCCGTCCTTGACCGTCAGCCAGCTGCCATCCGACGCCTTCACCTTGGACTCGAACTCGGCATCGGCGACCTCGGGCTCGCCGCGGCCGCGGCGTCGGGTGCGGCGCTCGCCGCCGGTGGGCTCGCCGTCGAAGTCGACGCGCTCGACCCGGACCCGGCCGCCGGGGCGACCGCCGGAGAAGAACTGGCCGAACAGGTCGCCGAGATCCCAGACGCCGCCACCCGGCGCGCCGCCGGGGAAGCCGCCGCCCTGGAACCCGCCGCCCGGGAAGCCGCCGGGGAACCCGCCAGGCATGCCGCCCGCGCGGAGCTGGTCGTACTGCGCCCGCTTCTTGTCGTCGCCGAGGATGTCGTAGGCCGCGCTGATCTCCTTGAACCGCGACTCCTTGGCCTTGTCGCCGCCCGTCGAGTCCGGGTGGTTCTGCTTGGCCAGGCGGCGATACGCCTTCTTGATCTCGTCGGCAGAGGCCTTGGCGTCGACGCCGAGCACCTTGTAGTGATCGACGCGGGGATCGATGTCGAGGCTCATCGTGCGGGTCCTCAGGCGGCGGCGACCGCCGCGGTGTCCTTGGCGAAGGTCAGCGCGCCATCGGCGCCCGCGTCGACGACGATCGCGTCGCCGGCGGCGAACGTGCCGGTGAGCAGCTGGGTGGCGAGCGGGTCGATCACGAGCTTCTGGATGGAGCGCTTGAGCGGCCGCGCGCCGTAGATGGGATCGTACCCGCGCTCGGAGATCTGCGCGACTGCCCGATCGGTCAGCCGCAGGGCCAGGTGGCGTTCGGCGAGCAGCTTGTCGTAGCGGGTCAGCTGGATGCGGACGATCCGGTCCATCTGGGCGCGGGCCAGCGGCTCGAACACGATGATCTCGTCGATGCGGTTGAGCAGCTCCGGCCGGAAGGTCTTGCGCAGCTCCTCCATCGCCCGGGCCTCGAGCGCCTCCTTGTTGCCGCCGTGCATCTGCACGAGGTACTGCGAGCCGACGTTGGAGGTCATGATCACGACGGTGTTCTTGAAGTCGACCACGCGGCCGTGGCCATCGGTGAGTCGGCCATCGTCGAGCACCTGCAAGAGCACGCTCCAGACATCCGGGTGGGCCTTCTCGATCTCGTCGAGCAGGACGATGGCGTAGGGCCGGCGGCGGACCGCCTCGGTGAGCTGGCCGCCCTCGTCATAGCCGACGTAGCCGGGAGGGGCGCCGACCAGGCGCGAGACCGTGTGCTTCTCCTGGTACTCGCTCATGTCGATGCGGACCATCGCGCGCTCGTCGTCGAACAGGAAGTCGGCGAGGGCGCGGGCCAGCTCGGTCTTGCCGACGCCGGTCGGGCCGAGGAACAGGAACGAGCCGATCGGCTTGCCCGGATCCTGGAGGCCGGCGCGGGCGCGGCGGACCGCGGCCGCGACCGCGACGACGGCGTCGTCCTGGCCGATGACGCGCAGGCGCAGGCGATCCTCCATCGAGTTGAGGCGCGTGGCCTCGCCCTCGAGCATCTTGTCGACCGGGATGCCGGTCCACTTGGCGACCACCGCGGCGATGTCGTCCTCGGTGACCTCCTCGCGCAGGAAGCCGCCGGAGGCGCGGACCTGCTCGAGCGCGACCGCGTCGACCGCCAGCTCCTTCTCGAGCGTCGGGATCTCGCCGAAGCGGAGCTCCGAGGCGCGCGCGAAGTCGCCGACCTTCTGCAGCCGCTCGACCTCGCCGCGCAGCTGCTCGAGCTTCTCCTTCTTGCTGCGCGATCCGGCGATCAACGCCTTCTCGCGCTTCCACTGCGCGTCGAGCGTGGCGTGCTCCTCGCGCAGGTTGGCCAGCTCGCGCACGACCTGGGGCAGGCGCTCCTTGGACGCGCGATCGGTCTCGCGCTCGAGCGCGGCCTTCTCGACCTCGAGCGTCACCTCGCGGCGGCGCAGGTCGTCGATCGGCGTGGGCGTGGACTCGATCTCCATCTTCAGGCGCGACGCGGCCTCGTCGACGAGGTCGATGGCCTTGTCGGGCAGCTGGCGCGCGGGGATGTAGCGCGACGACAGGCGCGCGGCGGCGACCAGCGCGGCGTCGCGGATGCGGATGCCGTGGTGGACCTCGTACTTCTCCTTGATGCCGCGCAGGATCGCGATCGTGTCGTCGATCGACGGCTGGTCGATCATGACCGGCTGGAAGCGGCGCTCGAGCGCCTTGTCCTTCTCGATGTGCTTCCGGTACTCGTCGAGCGTGGTCGCGCCGATGCAGCGCAGCTCGCCGCGCGCGAGTGCCGGCTTGAGCATGTTGGCGGCGTCCTGCGCGCCCTCGGCGGCGCCGGCGCCGACCAGCGTGTGGAGCTCGTCGATGAAGAGGATGACCGCGCCCTCGGCGGCGGTGATCTCCTTGAGCACGGCCTTCAGGCGGTCCTCGAACTCGCCGCGGTACTTGGCGCCCGCGATGAGCGCGCCGAGGTCGAGCGAGAGCAGGCGCTTGCCGCGCAAGGACTCGGGCACGTCGCCGGCGGCGATGCGCGCGGCGATGCCCTCGACGACGGCGGTCTTGCCGACGCCGGCCTCGCCGACCAGCACCGGGTTGTTCTTGGTGCGGCGCGAGAGGATCTGGATCGTGCGGCGGATCTCGTCGTCGCGGCCGATGACCGGATCGAGCTTGCCCTGCTGGGCGAGCCGCGTGAGGTCACGGGTGTAGCGATCGAGGGCCTCGTACTTGCCCTCGGGATCCTGATCGGTGACGCGCTGGTTGCCGCGGACCGAGACCAGGGCCTCGAGGATCGCGTCGTAGGTGGCGCCGGCGTCGCGCAGCGCGATGCCCGCGGGCGTGGCGCTGTTGGCGAGCGCGAGCAGGAAGTGCTCGGTCGAGAGGAACTCGTCCTTGAGCTTCTCGATCTCGACGTTCGCGGCGTCGAAGAGGTCCTTGAGGGCGCGGGTGATCCCGACCTCGAGGCCGGCGCCGCGCACGGTCGGCAGCTTGGCCAGGGCGCGGTCGAGGTCGGCCTTGACGACGCGGGCGTCCGCGCCGAGCTTGGCGAGGACGCGCGGGACGAGCCCACCTTCCTGATCGATGAGCGCGATCAGCAGGTGCTCGGGCGAGACCTCGGCGTGGTGACGGGCCGCCGCGACCTCACGGGCCGAAGCGAGGGATTCTTGGGCCTTGACGGTGAGCTTGTCGTATCGCATGGCTGTGCCGGAACGTAATCACGCATACAACCGCGTCAACGGCGCGTAGTGAAGTTGGCGCCGGCGATCGCGCCGCCGATGGTGCGGCGCGCGGTCGCACGCGGGAGCGGCTACTGCAGCGCGGCGACGACGCGGGCGCCGGGATCGCCGAGGGTGCCGGCGGCGTGGGCGAGCTCGGCCAGGGCCGGGCCGGTCGAGCGCGCGGCCAGATCGCGCAGGCCGATGACCGCGCCGGCCAGCGTGAGCTGGGCGGTGGCGGGGCGATCGACGAGCTCGACGAGCGCGGCGGCCAGGGCGGCGGGCGCGTCGGGGCCGAGGTGCGAGGCGATGGTGCCGGCCAGGCGGAGCGCGCCTGACGCGGCGGCGGCGATCGCGGCGCGGGCCAGGGACGACGCGGGCGTGAGCGGGTCGGTCAGGGCGTCGGCCAGCGCGAGCTCGGTCGCGACCTCGCCGAGGGCGTCGGGGTCGTCGGCGCGCCAGTAGACGTCGAGCAGGCGGCGCAGGATCGGCGCGTGGGCCGGATCGAGGTCCGAGGCGCGCAGGAACTCGTCGTCGGCGGCGCGCAGATCGCCCTGGGTGAGCGCGAGCTCGCCGAAGCGCAGGTGCAGCGCGGCCTTCTTGCCGGTGGTGTCGGCGAGCCCGAGGCGAGCCCGCAGCGCGCGGCCGGCGGCGGCGAAGTTGCGGTTCGCGGCGTAGAGCTCGACCAGCTCGGCGAGCGAGGCGTCGTGGCGCGGATCGTCGCCGACGATCTGCTCGAGCCAGGCGATCGCGCCCGGGCGATCGCCGGCGTGCGTGCACAGCGCCGCGGCGGCGGCGCGCACCGCGGTGACCGCGGCGGTGTCACCGGGCGGGATCAGCTCGAGCTGGGCGCGGGCGGCGGCGAGCGCGGTCGCGACGTCGCCGACCTTCTCGGCGAGGCGCGCGACCTGGGCCCAGGCGTCCTTGCGCGGCGGCTGCAGCGCGGCGGCGGCGCGGGCCTTGGCGAGCGCGTCGGCGTCGCGGCCGAGCAGCTCCGCCAGCTCGGCGCGGCGCAAGAGCAGGGCCTCGGGCGACAGGGTCGCGTGCAGCGGCGGCAGCTGGGCGTAGAGCGCATCGGCGGTGACCCAGTCGCCGAGCTTCATCGCGAGGCCGGCGCGGGCGTCGAGCGCGCCGGGCTGATCGGGATCCACGGCGAGCGCGCGATCGTAGTGGCGCGCGGCGACGTCGAGCGCGCCGGCGTCCTCGGTGATCCGCGCGAGCGCGTAGTAGAGGTGCGCGCGCTCGCCCGGATCGGCGTCGGCGCGCCGCTCGTAGAGCGCGGTCAGGGCGTCGAGATCGCCGTCGTGCTGGGCGCGCTCGTCGAGGACGCGGAAGGCGGCGGGGTGGCGCGGATCGCGGGCGTTGATGTCCTGCGCGATCGCGAGCGCGGTGGCGGTGTCGCCGAGCGCCAGCGACGCGGCCAGGCGGCGCGCGAGATCGCCGGTCGCGTCCTCGTCGACGAGCGGGGTCGGCGAGGTCGGCGGCGGGATCGTGGACGGGGCGCCGCGCAGCCCGGCGCGCGCGGCGGCGCTGGCGGCGCGCTCGAGCAGGTGGGCGCGCTCTGACGGGCGCGCGACCTCGGCGGCGCGCTCGTACCAGCGCGCGGCGTCGCCGTGGCGGCCGGCCAGCTCGTAGAGGTGCGCGAGCGGGCGGCGGGCCGCGGGGATCGAGGGATCGTGGGCGAGGGCCTGCTCGTAGTTGCGGCGGGCCTGGTCGGGATCGAGGAGCTTCTCGTCGTAGACCATGCCGAGCTCGAGGTGGAGCGCGCCCTTGTCACGCGGCGAGCTGGCGGCGGCGATCTCGCGGTACAGCAGCTCCGCGGTCAGCGCCCACTCGCCGCGCGCCATCGCGACCGCGCGCAGCTCGTAGGCGATGTCGGCGTCGTCGGGCGCGCAGGCGTGGGCCTCGCGCAGGCAGCGGTAGGTCTCGGCCTCGCGGTGGAGGACGTCGCGGTAGAGCGCGGCGCGGCGGCGCCAGTGCTGGGCGCGCGCGCCGGCGGCGGGCGTGGCGACGATCTGGCGGCCGATGACCTCGGTGACCGCGTCGGAGTCGCCGTGCTTGGCGTAGAGATCCTCGAGGAGGGCGAGCGCGCGCAGGAGCTGGTCCTCGGTGGCGGGCGGCGCGGTGGCGGCCTCGGCGTGGGCGATCGCGGCGTCGAGGCGGCCGGCGGCGGTGAGATCGAGGGCGCGCGCGAGCTCCCGCTCGGGATCGTGGGAGGCGTGCGCGCTGGCGGCGGGCGGGCGCCACGCGCCGAAGACGCCGCGCAGCGTGCTGGTCAGCGGGTTCGGGTGCTGGCTGGTGTCGTCGAGCGGGGGCAGGGTGCGGGGAGTGGTGGCGGGGGCCGGCGGGGCGCTGGGCGGCGGCGCGGTGGGCTCGGCGTAGGGGAGGACGGCGATCGCGAGGGGCTCGGTGGTGCGGGCGTGCGCGGGGCGATCGGCGTCGGCGAAGGCGGGGGCGTCGGAGGCGGGGGCGGGCGCGGGAGATGCGGGGGCGGGGAGGGCGGCGACGGGGCGAGGCTCGGCGGCCCAGGGGGCGGTGACGCGGGCGGCGATCGGGGTGTCGAGAGCGGGAGGGCTGGCCGCGGGGGCGGGCACGGGCACGGGCACGGGCACGGATCCAGAGACGGGCGGAACGGGGGGAGGGCCGGCGCCGGGGTCGGCGCCGATCGCGGTGATCGCGTCGGCGGCGCCGAACTCGCGGGCGGCGTCGTCGACACCAGCGTCGGCGCTCGTCATCGCGGCGAAGGTGCGCGCGGGGCGCGAGGTCTCGTGCGGGCCGACGGCGTCGAAGGCGTCGGTGTCGGGGGCGTCGGCGGCGCCAGCGTCGGTGGTTGGCGCGGTCGCGGGGGTCGCGATGACGTCGGTGATGCGATCGTCGATCGCGGCGACGCTCGCGCTCGCCTCTGGCGCGGCGGCGAAGCGGTCGGTCACGCGCTCGTCGATCGCGGCGGCCGCGTCGACGCTCGTGGCGCGGGCGGCGGCGAACTGATCGGTGACGCGATCGTCGATCGGATCGCGGCCGGTGGCGGCGATGGCGTCGGTGACGCGGGCGGCGAGCGCGTCCGCGTCGGCGTCGAGCGTGATCGCGGGCGCCTCGGCCACGACCTCGCCGTCGTCGTCGACGGTGACGGCGGTGATCTCGACCGACGGGCGGTCGTCAGCGCTCGGGTCATCGGCCGGCACCGGCGCGGCGCGGCCGCGGACCTCGCCCGAGACGACCGCGTCGTCGCGATCGAGCACCGCGATGCGATCCTCGATGAACGCGCGCACGTGGGGCGCGAGGTCGTCGCGTCCGAGGCTGCGCTCGTAGAGTGTCCGGGCGCCGGACAGATCGTCGCCGGCGACCAGCGCGTCGGCGAGCGGCAACCAGACCTCGACCAGCTCGGGGTCGGCGCGGTGCGCGGCGGCGAGCATCTCGGTCGAGCGCAGCACGTCGCCCCAGGTGTCCCGGTGGAGCACGCCGAGCTCGTACAGGGCGCGCGCGCGGACCGCGCCCGAGGCCGAGCGCGCGGTGCGCTCGAGGACCTCGGCCAGGCGCGTGATGTCGCCGGCCCGGCGCAACAGCTCGGTGAGCTCGGCGCCGATCGCGGGGTCGGCGGGCGCGAGCAGGTGGGCGCGGCCGAGCATCGCGATCGCGCCGGGCTGATCGTCGAGCGCCGAGCGCATGACGCCGGCGGCCTCGCGGTAGAGCGACGCGGCGCGCGCGGCGCCGCCGTCGCTGGCGCCCCCGGCGACCGGCGTGACCTGGGCCGCGGCGACAAGGCCGCGCGCGAGCAGCGCGGGCTTGCCGGCGCGCTCGGCGGCGGACCGCAGCTGGCGCCGCGCGTCC
>JAIOQA010000344.1 GCA_021413675.1 Deltaproteobacteria bacterium
ACGTCGCGATCGGCTGGGCGCGCCACCTCGCCGCCGACGACCCCGACGCGGCCGAGGCGATGGTCGACGACTACCTCGCGCGCTGGGGCCGCGGCAACGCCCACTATCAGCACTTCTACGAGGTGCTCAACCGGAGCCGCGCGTGGATCTACCGCGGCGAGCCCGAGCGCGCGCTCGCGTTCCTCGATGCCCGCTGGGCCGAGCTGCGCCGGGCTGGCCACTTCCGCGTTCGGGTCACCTGGACCTTGAGCCTGATGCTGCGCCTCGAGGCCTTGCTGACCACCGCGCACCTGCTGCCCGACCGCCGCGATGACCTGCTCGCCCGCGCGAGCCGCGACCTCCGCGACCTCGCCAAGGTCGAGTTCCTCGGCGCGGGCGCGGCGGCGGACAACCTGCGCGGCTTCTGGCACTGGGCCCGTGGCGACGTCGACGCCGCCGCGACGGCGTTGCGGGCCGGGCTCCCGGCGCTCGACCAGCTCGGCTGGGGCATCTACGCCGCCTCGACGCGCCTCATGCTCGGTCGGCTCGTGGGCGGCAGCGAGGGCGCCGCTCTGATCGGCGATGGCGAGCGCGTGCTCCACGCCCAGGGCGCGCGCAACCCGATGCGACTCGCGCAGCTCCACGCGCCTGGCCCGCGATAGCGCCAGCGCGACAACGTCGGCGGCTACCCAGTTGTGACCGACGCTGCCGCGCGACGGTTGCGTGACTCCGTTACAGATCGATGTCTTCGAGGCCGCGGGCCTGAAGGGACTGGTCGATCACGATCGTCGCCGGCGGCAGGGCGCACGTCAGCTCGCTCGGCACGCGCGGGCTCCGCGCGTCCACCGAGCCGCTCGCGCCTCCCCCGCTCAGGTCGACGCGACGACGAAGTCCGCGACGTCGCCGACCCGCAGCGCGACGATCTGCTCGATCGGCTTGCCCTGCAGCCAGGTCACGAAGTCGATCTCGTCGTACTTGGCCTGGATGAGCTCGGCCAGCGCGATGAACTGGATGCTGTCGAAGCCCAGCTCGTCCTTGAACGAGGTCGCCGCCGCGATCGGCTCGAGCGGCTCGTTGTCGCCGAGCACCTCGGTCAGCATCTCGATCAGCGACTCCATCACGTCTGACTGCTGGCTCATTCAGGTTGCTCCACGAGCGTGGCCGCGGGCGCGTTCTTCGGCGCGCGCACGACCGGTAGCTGCACGTCCCAGGCGAGCCCGATCTTCGACAGACCGCGGATCACCGTCCACGACAGATCGTGGCCGCCATCGATGCCATGCCGCGCGCTCCGCGGGTGCTTGTGGTGCGCGTTGTGGTGCGACTCGCCGTGGGTGACGATCGCGAGCCACGCGACGTTGCGCGAGCGATCGCGGGTCTCGTGCGGGCGCGTGCCCATCCCCGGCCAGTGGCAGATCGAGTTCACCGCCCACGTGGCGTTGTTGAGCACCACGTGCACGAGCCACAGCCACGCGATGCCCCACCAGCCGCCGAGGAACCAGGCCGCGGCGACCTGCGCCGCGAAGCACGCCGAGATCACCAGCGGCACGTCGAGCGCGCGCATGAAGCGCTCCTTGCCGAGATCGCGGGTCATCGTGCGCCAGGTCGGCTTCACCTTGCCCAGGATCCGCCGGATGTCGACGACGAAGAACCGCAGCTGCAGGCCGAAGCCCGACAGCGCGAACAGGATGCACAGCACCGGGTTCTTGACCCCGCCGAACAGCCAGCCGCAGTGCGCGAACCAGAAGCCCCTCACCGGCGTGTGCGGATCGCCCTCGGTGTCCGAGATCGTGTGGTGCACGCGGTGCGCGCCGACCCACGCCATCGGCGAGCCGCTGTACTGCGCACACACGAACGTGATCGCGTAGCGCAGCCACTTCTTGGTCTTGAACGACCCGTGGGTGAGCAGGCGGTGGTAGCCGACCGTGTTGGTGAGGCCGACCAGCACGATCACCGGGTAGAGGGCGACGATCGCGACCCAGCTACTCGTGCTCATGGCGGCGACGCTATGAGGCGCCGCCCGGCCTGACAAGCTGCGGCGGCTCTCTCTTGCTGACCGAGCCGGCCACGCACGAGCTGCGCGCGCTCAAAACCCCGGCGTCTCCATCGGGCCGCTCGACTTGCCGCGGATGAACTGCTGGACCACCTCGTCGGGCGAGGCCTGAAGCTCCGCCGGCGTGCCGAGGGCGCGGATGCCGCCCTGATAGACGAACGCGATGCGGTCGGCGATCGTGAAGATCGAGGTCAGATCGTGCGAGACGACGATCGCGGTGGCGCCGCGGTGGTCGGCGAGCTCGCGGATCAGCCGGTCGATGCGACGCGCGCTCACCGGATCGAGGCCAGTGGTCGGCTCGTCGAAGAGCACGACCTCGGGGTCGGTCGCGAGCGTTCGCGCGATCGCCGCGCGCTTGCGCATGCCGTCGGACAGCTCGGCGGGGTAGCGATCGGCGAACTCGGTCAGGTGGACTTCGCCCAGGCGCACGCGCGCCTGCTCGAGCGCGGCCTTCATGCGCAGCCCGCCGAGTTTTCGCAGCGGCAGCGCAACATTCTCGGTCAAGGTCATCGAGTCGAACAGCGTGGCGTTCTGGAACACCATGCCGACCCGGCGCCGCACCGGGTAGAAGCCGCGCTCGTCGAGCTGATCGATGCGCTGGCCGTCGAACCAGATCTCGCCGGCGTCGACCCGCAGGAGGCCGATCAGGTGCTTGATCGTCACCGACTTGCCGACGCCCGAGGTGCCGATGATGAACATGACCTCGCCGCGGCCGACCGCGAGGCTCAGGTCCTTGAGCACCGGCTTGCCGCCGAACGCCTTGGCGACGCTGCGGAACTCGATGACCGGGCCGGCCGAGGCCTTCGCGTCCTTCACAGGCTGCCCCCGAAGATCATGAAGCCGAGGATCGACCAGATGAAGTCGAGGACGATCACCGAGAACGACGCGCCGATGACCGCCGCGGTCGTCGCCCAGCCCACGCCCTCGGAGCTGCCCTTGGCGCGCAGCCCGCAGAACCCCGCGACCACCGGGATGGCCATGCCGTAGGACAACGACTTCACCAGGCCGAGGCCCACGTGTACGCCGGTCACCAGCGACAGGTCATAGAAGATGTTCGGGTTGACGCCGAACGAGTACTGCGCGGTCAGCCCGCCGGCGAGCCACATGATCGCGCCGCCGAGCACGGTGAGCGCGACGGTCATGACCACCGAGGCCATGAACCGCGGGACGATCAGGTAGTCGACCGGCAGCACGCCCGACATGCGGAGCGCGTCGATCTGCTCGGTCACCTTCATCGACCCGATCTCCGCGGCGATGCCGGCGCCGACGCGGGTCGCGAGCATCATGCCGGTGAGCGTCGGCGCGAAGTCCGAGACGATGAGCCGGATGAACTGCACGCCGACCTGGGAGAAGTCGCCGGTGACTTTGTTGAACTGCAGGCAGGTCTGATAGACCATCACCATCCCGAGGAACCCGAGGGTCACGGCGACGAACACCACCGAGCGGTTGCCGATGATGTGCATCTGCTCGACGACCGCGCCGCGCGGCCGGCCCGCGCGCCGGAACAGGCCGCCCAGCGTGCCGAGGAACAGCACGACCAGATCGAACGCGGCCCGCACGGTGCCGATCGCGCCCTCGCCGACGCGCGTGATGCGGTCGGTCAGCGAGGCGAGGATGCCGGGGCGGTCGCTCATATGTTCATGTACGTGAGGAAGAAGTCGAGGAGCATGATCGAGACCGCCGAGGCCACGACCTGGGCGTTGACCGCGCGGCCCACGCCGACCGCGCCGCCGCGCACCGTCGTCCCGAAGTGACAGCTGGTGATCGCGATCGCGCCGCCGAACGCCAGCGACTTCCAGATGCCCTGCAGGAAGTCCTGGGGCCCGAGGTTGTCGGCGAACGAGTGGTACATCGTCGTCCACTCGATGCCGAGCGCGGCCTTGCCGAGCGCCGCGCCGCCGAGGAGCGCGACCAGATCGCCGATCGCGGTCAGCGCGACCAGCATGACGATCATCGCGACCACGCGCGGCACGATCAGGTAACGCACCGGATCGATCGCGAGCGCGCGCAGGCCGTCGAGCTGCTCGGTCACGGTCATCGTGCCCAGCTCGGCGGTGTTGTTGGCGCCGACCCGGCCCGAGAACATGAGCGCGATCAGGATCGGCCCGATCTCGCGCAGCACCGCGTAGCCCGCGGCCCAGCCGGCCAGCGAGGTCGCGCCCAGGCGCTGGACGAACGGCGCCGACTGGATCGTCATGAGCGCGCCGGCGAAGAACGCGGTGAGCGCGACGATCGGCACCGAGCGGTTGCCCATCTTGTGCAGGTTGCGGACGAGCTCGCGGCCGTCCATCGACGGCGGCACCAGCGCGCGCAGCACGCTGCCCAGCAGCATCACCATGCCGCCGGCCTCGCGCGCGACGTTGATCGCCGCGGCGCCCGCGCCCTCGAACAGGCCGGCGATCCGGCCGCCTTCGCCACGGCGGCTCATGCTCGATCCTCCACGCGATGACCGCTCATGATCGATCGGCCCCCGCGAGGACGCGTGGCCCGATCTCCTCCGGACCCTGAGCCGGCTAGCATGCTCGCCTCATGGTTCGAGCGGCCCTTCGGTGTCGCCGCGCACGAACTGCCGCACGATCGGATCGGGCGCGTCCGCGATCGTCCGCGCCGGGCCGCGGTAGTGGATCTTGCCGCGGTACAGGAACGCGATCTCGTCGACGAACTGGCAAAGCCCGGCGACGTCGGACGAGATCGCGATGACGGTGCCGCCGATCGCCTGCTGATCGGCGGCGAGCAGATCGTAGATCTTGGAGGTCGTCACCGGATCGAGGCCCGCGGTCGGCTCGTCGTAGATGACGAGGTCGGGGCGCGCGATCGTCGCGCGCGCGATGCCGACGCGCTTCTTCATGCCGCCCGACAGCTCGCTCGGCAGCTTGTCCTCGCTGCCGGCGAGGCCGACCGCGCGCAGGCGATCGGCGACCCGCGGCGCGATCTCCTCGGGCGCCACGCCCAGGCGCGCCAGCGGGAACGCGACGTTCTCGCCGACGGTCATGAAGTCGAACAGCGCGTAGTTCTGGAACAGCATGCCGATGCGCGCGCGCACCGGCAGGAGCGCGGTCTCGCTGGCGCGCGTGATGTCGGTGCCCTCGATCGCGACCGCGCCGGTGTCGGCGCGCTCGAGGCCGCAGCACAGCTTGGTCAGGACGGTCTTGCCCGAGGCCGCCGGGCCGATGAGCCCGAGCCGCGAGCCGGCGGCGACCTCGAGGGTCACGCCGTCGAGCACGACGCGCCGGCCGAAGCGCTTGTGGACGTCCGCGAGCCGGACGACCGGCGCGGCGGCGATCGGCGTGGCGGCCGGCGCGCTCATCGCCGCACCGCCAGCGCGCAGCCGATCCGCGCCGCGAGCGCGGGGCCGCGCTCGAGCATGAACTTCGAATCGGGCCAGGTCTTCTGCAGGTCGCGCAGCGCCGCGCACGCACCGGCGGTGTCGCCGGCGGCCGCGAGCGTGTCGGCCAGCTCGATGCAGCACCAGGCCGAGCTCGAGCTGCGCGTTGTCGAGCCAGACCGAGAAGTACGAGCCCGCGCCGAACGCGACCTCGCGGGTCGCGAGCAACGCGCGCAGCCGGGTCGCCGCGCCGGCACCATCGCCGAGCTGGCGCGAGATCGCCGCGGCCTTCCAGCGCGCGTCGTCGCGCAGGCCGCTGTCGGGGTGATCCTCGGGGATGCGATCGTAGAGCGCGCGCGCCGCGGCCGGCTCGCCCAGCTCGCGGGCCGCGAGATCGGCCATCGCCCACAGCAGGTTGTCGGCGACCCGGCTATC
>JAIOQA010000345.1 GCA_021413675.1 Deltaproteobacteria bacterium
CCTTGGTCGGGAAGTGCTTGAACACCGCGCCCTGGGACAGGCCGGCGCGCTCGGCGACCCGCGCGGTCGACGCGCCGGCGAGGCCGAGCTCGACCAGGCAGTCGGTCGCGGCGCGGACCAGGCGGGCGCGCGACTCGTGGGCGCGCAGCTGCTGGGGTTCGGGGCCATCGCGAAGCACGGTCACGACCCTGCCAGAAAGAAAGTGTGTAGTCACTAACTTTTTGAGGTTGGCGAGAACTGTCGTAGGGTCGCGGGCTCGATGGGCGGCGCTGATGTTCCGGGCGATGACGACGATGGCGAGGCGACGCTGCCGCCCCACCCGACGACGATCGACAGCCTGCTGCGCGAGGCCGCGCGCACGCCCGACGACGGCGTCGCGCGGGTGCCGCAGACGATCGGGCGCTACCGCGTCGACGCCAAGCTCGGCGCGGGCGGCATGGGTGTGGTCTACGCGGGCCACGATCCCGCGCTCGATCGGCCGGTGGCGATCAAGCTGCTGCGGCCGCGCGCGGTGCCGCGGCCCGAGCACGACGCGCGCCTGCAGCGCGAGGCCCAGGCGCTGGCGCGGATCGATCACCCCAACGTCGTGTCGATCTACGACGTCGTCGTGCACGACGGCCACGTGCACCTCGTGATGGAGCACGTGCGCGGCGCGACGATCGATCGCGTGATCGCCGCGCGGCCGCACGCGCCCGCCGAGATCCTCGCGCTGTTCGCCGCCGCCGGGCGCGGGCTGGCCGCGACCCACGCCGCCGGGCTCGTGCATCGCGACTTCAAGCCGGCCAACGTGCTCGTCGACGAGCGCGGCCTGGTCCAGGTCGGCGACTTCGGGCTGGCGTTCGCGACCTGCGCCGATGCGGACGACGACGACGACGGCGTGGCCTCGGTGGTCTCGACCCGCCTCACGCAGCCGGGCGCGCTGGCCGGCACGGTCGCGTACATGGCGCCCGAGCAGCTCGCCGGCGAGGCCGTCGGGCCGGCCGCCGATCAGTTCGCGTTCTGCGTCGCCTTGTGGGAGGCGCTGGCGGGCCAGCGGCCGTACGCGGGCGAGTCGATCGACGCGCTGCGCGCCGCGATCGCCGCGGGCGCGATCACCGGGTGCGCCGGGCTGTCGCCGCGGATCGAGCGCGCGCTGCGCCGCGGGCTGGCCGCGGAGCCGGCCGCGCGGTTTCCCTCGATGGAGCTGCTGCTCGCGGCGCTGGCGCCGTTGCGCCCGATCGCGCGGCCGCGCTGGCGGCTGACCTGGAAGCGCAAGCCGTCCAGGTTCTGACGATCAGAAATCGACGCTGGTGCCGACGCCGCCGCCGAAGTGCGCGGCGCCGTCGCGCGCGCCGTAGGACAGCATCGCGGTGACCGCGTAGCGGCCGGGGTGCCAGGTGACGTCGTAGCGCAGGAACAGGCCGTTGGCGGAGACCAGCGCGCCCGGCAGATCGGTGCGCACGATCGACGCGCCCATGAGCAAGGGCGGCGCGGTGTCCCACTGCAGCCGCACGTAGGCGCTGCCGCCGAGATCGTCGAGGGCCTCGCCGCCGACGGAGAGGTTCGAGCGCCACGGCTTGCCGAAGGTGATCGCGCCGCCGATGCCGCGCAGGAAGCCGCTGTGCGAGACCCCGAGCGTCGCGCGCCCGTCGACGAAGATCGACGGGTGCAGCCGCAGGCGGACCTCGGCGAAGCCGTAGCGGCCCTGGCGATCCTGGTCGGTCGTGTTGGGGCCGCCGGGCGTGGGCGTGGTGCCGCTGATGCCGCCCATGCCGAAGCCGGTGCTGTAGAGGTTGCGCAGGAAGCGGTGGGTCCAGGTCAGCTCGCCGCGGGCGTAGCGATCGGTGTGGGCGTAGCGGTTGCCGAAGTCGTGGGCGGTGACCTCGACCGCGACGGTGTCGGCGCGATCGTCGGTGCGCACCCGCTCCTGGGCCTCGAGCCGATCGATCTCGGTCGGCACGACCGCGATCGTCTGCGGCGCGGCGGCCGAGGCGAAGTGCGCGCGCATCGCGGCGCCGGGCGACGCGGCGCCGGCGGCCGGCGCGATCGTGTCGGCGGTCGGCCGGCCGGGCGCGGTCAGGGCGCTGCCGGGCGCGACGCCGACGATGTAGTAGTCGACGCCGGGCGGGCGCGCGGCGCTCGCGGGCAAGGTGGCGTAGAAGCCGCCGGCGGACGAGCGCTCGAACGGCACCTCCTGCCACGGCCCGGGCGCGGCGCCGCGCGTGGGGTGCGGTCGCCAGCGCACGACCAGCACCGGCTCGGTCGCCGAGGCGTCGATGACCGCGACCAGGCGGATCGCGGCGTTCGCGGGCGACTCGCCGGGCGGGACGTGGAGGATGCGCGCGGGCGGCGCGTCGGGCGGCGATGGCGCGGCCGCGGTCGCGGGGGCGTCGTCGTCGGCGGCGTGGGCCACGGGCGCGAGCGCCGCGAGCGCGACGGGCGCGACGAGCGCGAGGCAGATCGAGATCGGGAGGCGCATGGCGGGCTCCATCACCAGTCGAAGTTGAGACCGAGGCCGCCGGAGAAGCCGGCGTGGTCGATGTCGCGCGCCTGGTACGACAGGCGCAGCGAGGGGTAGATCCACGACTGGCCGCGCCACCCGACGTCGCCGATGATGCGGACGCCGAAGTCCTCGGGCACCGGCATGTCGGTGACCTGGACCGCGAGCGCGATCGGCACCTCCGGGCGCGGCGCCCAGTGGTACGCGGCCTCGATCAGCGTGCCGACGCCGCTGGTGAAGCCGACGCCGACGATCAGGTTGGTGCCGTCCTCGTCGCCGAAGCGGGCGCGGGCGCGCAGGCCGAAGCCGGTCGAGAAGTCGCAGTCGGTGAGATCGGTGGCGTCGCGGCAGCGGCCACCGGAGCCCGGATCGCGCACGCGATCGGTGGTGAGCAGGCCGGCCTGCGGGCGTATCATCAAGCCGACCAGCTTGGTCAGCTGCCATTCGAACTCGGTGTAGACGTACGAGAAGTCGACCTGCTTGCAGCGGTACGCGCCGAACTCGTCGAGGCAGCCGTCGTCGGCGGCGGCGTCGATGACGTCCTTGGGGCCGCCCTGGCCCGACAGCGTGCCGAAGCCGAGGCGCACGGCGTGGACCGGCGTCAGGAAGCGATACGCGAACTCGGCCTCGGCCTGGTAGTACTGATCGTGGCCCTTGCCGAGGCGGCCATCGAAGTCGACGTAGTCGGCGGTGAGCGTGACCCGCGAGCGATGGCGCGCGGGCGGTGGCTCGGCCAGCTCCGCGGGGTGCGCGAGGTGGCGGGGCTCGCTCGAGGTGCCGATCACCGCGACCGGATCCTCGTCGCCGTGCTGGACCTCGACGAACCAGTCGACGTCGTCGGCGGCGAGGTCGGCGGGGATGGTCGCGCGCAGGTAGGCGTCGCCGTCGGGCGCGGTCGGCAGGCGCGTGAAGCCGGTGGCGCGGCGCGGCCGCACGTAGAGCCAGGCGCGATCGACGCGCGCGGGATCGAGGATCGCGAACGCCAGGGTCACCGGCTCGCCGGCGATGATTGCGGTCGGCGCGGCGTCGGCGAGCGGGCCGCGGACGTGGGCCCGCGGATCGGCGGCGTCGAGCTCGGCGAGCGCGGTCGCGAGCGCGCGGCGGCGCGCCGCATCGGGCGTGGTCGCGGCGGCGGTGCGGGCGGCGCGGCTCAGGTCGAGGGCCTGGCGGGCGAGGCTGGCGATCTCGGCGTTGACCACGGCGCGATACGGCGAGTCGGCGTGCGCCGCGAGGTAGGCCTGCCAGGCCCTGGCGCGGGTCGCGGGATCCTTGCCGAGGTTGGCCTCCCAGACCGCGCGCGCGGCCTCGGCCTCGGCGACGGCGCGGGCGGCGGCGCG